>QHNQ01000181.1 GCA_003218135.1 Verrucomicrobiota bacterium | reverse complement strand
TTTTTCCGAGGTAACACCGCTGGTGATCCATCTTGCACGACAGCTCGCCAAAGCTCTTGCTGCGGAGATTCATCTTGTTCACGTGCGAGAAATCACTGCAGCTCCAATGCCTGGCAGCCTGGGTTACGGCCTAGCTGGCATGCCTGAGCTTGCGCCGATGACCGGCGTGCCCGTTGCCGGATTCGAGCCGATGCCAGAAGCCATTGCGGAAAGTGAAGATGAGAAGTCCAGGTTGGCTCGATGGCAAGCAGAGCTGGCCCAGGAGGGTGTTACGGTCACATTGCACGAGCCGACAGGCGCGGTCGCAGAGGAAATTTTAAAGCAAGCCGATGCTATTAATGCCGACTTGATCGTGATGGGCACGCATGGCCACGGCGCCATGTACAACCTGCTGGTGGGAAGCGCGACCAAAGGCGTGCTCAAGCATAGCAGTCGCCCCGTGCTGCTGGTTCCCGGTCCCAAATCTTCGTAACAGATTCCAACGTCCAACGCTCAACTCTCAACGCCCAACCTCCAATTCAGAGAATTGAGCGTTCGGCGTTGGATCTTGGGCGTTGGACGTTTTCCCTCGCTCTTGAGATTGCGGCCCGCGATTGCGGGCTTGCCTTCCCAGCGCTCGGTGAGCAAAAAGCCGATGGATGAAATTGATCAGTGCGCTGCGCCAGCCATTCGTCGGGCTGGCACTCATGGCTGCAATGGGAATTATCACGGCGGAAATCCTTCCGTTTCCATCTGTCGCCCTGATACCAACAGCGGTAATCCTCGCGCTCTGCATTCTCACTGTGGCGTGCTGGCCGAGATTACTTGCGACATACGCCGTGGTCGGAGCTGGTTTTTTCTTGCTGCACAATTTTCAGACTAAGAGCACTGAAGGTCAGCAACTCGCCGACGAACTTGGGAACAGGCCGCGAGTTGTCACGGTGACTGGCTGTGTGATCAGCGAACCGAAAATCGCGCCCAGTGGATTCGCAACGTTCCTGCTCAAGCTTAAATCAATTGAACTGGAAGGCAGGAAACAATCCACGCACGCGATCTGGCAGGTGCGTTGGAAAGGCGTCCCGGAATTTGGCGATGAACTTAAATTTTTTGGAACTGCTGAGCCGATCCCGCCGTCACGAAATCCAGGCGAATTCGATATGCGTTCCTATCTCGCGCGCCGGGACGTTCGTCGCCTGCTCTTCGTCCGCTACCCGGAGGGCGGCACGCTCATTCGACACGGCGGTGGCAACCCGATCATGCGCGCAGCGCAAAAGTCGCGGGCATGGATGCAAAACGTTCTTTGCCGCGGGCTGGAGGATGCACCCGACGTGCAAAATTTTCTGAGCGGAATCGTGCTCGGCCTCAGACATCAAACACCCGAAGACATCGAAGAACCGTTTCAACAGACAGGGACTCTTCACCTTTTCGCTGTGGCTGGCCTGCATGTGGGAATTGTCGCTGCGCTGTTGTGGATGGTGGCGACGGTTGCGCGGCTTTCGCGCAAGTCCGCGGCGGCGCTCATTATTCCGCTGCTTCTCTTTTACGCCGCAGTCACAGGGCTCCACGTCTCGAGTATGCGCGCGGCGGTAATGAGCTCAATTTTACTCGGCGGGTTCTTTTTTGATCGCAGAGGTTTTGTCCTGAACAGTCTCGCCGCGGCGGCAGTCCTTCTTCTTTGCTGGGACACAAACGAACTCTTTTCCACAGGGTTCCAACTCTCCTTCGCGGTTGTGGGCGCCATTGTATTGTTGGCTGATCCTCTTTGTCGATCGTTGGAGCGCTGGAGTGTAGCCGACCCTTTCTTGCCACGCGTGCTTGTGCGCGGCCCGCGACGTTTAATGCACGCGAGCTTTGACTGGCTGTTTCGCGCGGGCAGTGTCTCTCTCGCCGCATGGATAGGGTCACTGCCATTAATTCTGTGGTATTTCCATCTGGTCACACCGATTTCATTGTTTGCGAACCTCGTCGTTGTTCCGATCGCGTTTTTTGTTCTCGCCATTGCGCTCCTTTCCCTTCTTTCGACGCCGTTACTTCCCTGGCTTGCTGTCGTTTTTAACAATGCCAACTGGGCGCTCGCCACGTTGGTAATCGGCATCGTTCAGCTGTTCGCGCAAATTCCCGGGGGACATTTTTATGTCGGGCCACCGCGCTGGCCCGAAAAGCTTATCGCGCAAATTACTGTGCTGGATCTCGGCGCGGGTGGGGCTGTTCATCTACGAACGGGAGGCGCGAACTGGTTGTTCGATTGTGGGAGCGAGCGCAGCTATCAACAGGTCGTACGCGAATATCTGCACTGCGCGGGTGTGAACCGGCTCGACGGCTTGTTGCTCACGCATGGCGATGCGCTTCACCTGGGCGGCGTGACGCAATTGGTCGATGATTTTCCTCGAATTCGTGTGGTGGATAATCCGGCGCCCGATCGCTCAACCATTCACAGGCGATTGCAGCGTCTATTTCAGGAACGTGGAATCAAACCAGATGCTCTTAGCGCGGGAGACATTTTCCGTCTTTCTCCCGATGTCACTGCTCAAATCCTATTTCCCCCGCGCATCTTCAGCTCGCTGATCGCTGATGATCAGGCGTATGTCATCCGTGTGTCGGTCGGGCCAGCGGCGTCGATCTTGTTCATTTCGGATAGTGGCATCCAAACCGAAGACGCATTGTTGGCGAGCGATTCAAACCTTCGCAACGACATTATCATCAAAGGTCAGCATCATTCAGGACAGTCCGGCTCGGGGGCTTTCCTGGATGCGACGCGCCCGCGCCTGATCATTGCAACTTCGCGTGATTTTCCTGTTCACGAGCGAATCAGCGATGCCTGGGCCGAGAAATTGCAAAGACGCGGCATCAAACTTTTTCGTCAGGATGAGACCGGCGCGGTGACGCTCCGCTTTCGTCGCGACAGTTGGGAGGCGCAAAGTTATGTCACAGGCGAAATTTTCCGCAGCGCTAACCACTGAATCGGCCAATCGGTTTGCGAGAATAGCCTATGGGCGTTAACAACTAAGCATCCCTGCTCTATGAAATCGACCCATCGGTATGAAATATGGCCGGAAACATTAAAGCCGGATGCGCTTTGGGAGGGAGTTCGGACATTTGCTGCGGAGCGCGGGATGCCTGCGAAAGACTCAGGATACTTTAACCTCGAGACGAGCGCGTCCGAAGAAATTTTGACCGACTCAATTGAGGAGTTTCTAAAAATTATCAAGATCACGCCGACCTATCAGGTCCTTGTCAGTAGCCAAGAGTTCGGTAAGAGGCCAGGAAAACATCTCAGCATTTATATCGATATCAGGGGCGGCGGAATTTCGATATCCGCGGAATCGCCAGATGTGGATTTGGTCGCAGCGACGCACGCGCATCTCACTTCGAATTTCGGACTCCGCAAGCGTCACTTGCCGTTACCAACGCCGTCCAGAGCGACCTACCCCGCAGCCGAAGATTTTTCTAGGTCGGCACTTCGATGCGCGCTCAGAGAAAACGGTGGCACCTTTGCGTCGCCTTCTTTATCTGCTTGGCTTCGACGTTTTAGAAGGCGAGGCCTACAATTCGCGCTCAATACCCGAAAAAGTTAAATCGCGGATCGAACAGCAACCCATTTATCTCGCAGTGATTACTAATGCGGAGAGCCACGATTGGCTGATAGCTGAGGCCGCTTACGCGTTAGGCAAAGATAAACATATCATCCTGCTCGTCGAAGACAGAGCGAAGTTTAATCCTACGATATTGGGCAAGGATCTTGAGCAGATTCGCTTTCCCGTGGAGCTCGTCGAGAAATCATTCACGAAGCTGCTCGAAGAATTTCGCGATCTTGGTGTACGCTTCTGAATCCGAAACTTTTCGCAGCGCCAACCAGTAAATTGTCGCGCTTTTCTGTTCGAAAATGAGCCAAAATCTGCTCTGCGGCAGATCGAGATCGACGTCATCGATTGCAAAGCCGGGAGTTGATGCGGCGATCTTTCTGATCTTTCGAAAGTAATCGAGATGATCGGTCGCAATGTAAATGACCCCATTGTACTCCAAGGCGACATGAACGGATTTCAGGAAGTCTGGTGTTACGATTCGGCGCCGATGGTGGCGACGTTTGGGCCATGGGTCGGGAAATAAGAGATAGAACGTTTCCACTGATTCGGCGGGCAACAGATACCGCACCGCGTAGAAACTCTCCATCTGCAAAATCCGCACATTATCCAGACTGGCGGCTTTACGCGCAGAGCTACGGATTCGACTGAGCAATCGTTCGATCCCGAGAAAGTTTTTGTCGGGCAGGCGCTGCGCCAGCGCGCAAAGAAACGAACCGTCGCCGCAGCCAAGATCGACATGCAAGGGCGCTTTGCGCCCGAAGACCTTCTCCGGATCAAGCCAATTCGTGAGCGAAAACTGCGACTGCGGAATCACCCGAGAACAGACGTGCCTGCGGTGAGCTAAGCTATCCTCGCCCGCAGGCACGCTGAGGAGAAAAACTTGGTCGTTTTGCGTCTCGTCCTTGGTCAGGCCGATCCGATTTATGAGCATCGCGTCTGCTGATGGCAAGAAAAAAGAGAATGAGTTATTCACAACGCGCCGAACGCGAGAATGTCTAAGATTCCCAACATGAAGCGACTTTTTCTTCTTCTGATCGGCTACGCAGTGCTTAGCGGGACTTTTGTCATTGCTGATGCTCCGCAAAATTCGTCTGTCGCAACGACAAAAACAGCGGTTTTTGCCGGCGGCTGTTTTTGGTGCATTCAGCCGGCTTTTGACAAGGCAAAAGGGGTGATCAAGACCGTCGTCGGCTATTGTGGTGGGACAGAACCGAATCCAACCTACCAGCTGGTTTCCTCGGAGAAAACCGGCTATCGCGAATCCATTGAAATCACATACGACCCCGCAACAATTTCTTACGACCAATTGCTCGACATCTACTGGCGTCAAATTGATCCGACCCAGGCCGACGGCCAGTTCACTGATATTGGACCCAGCTATCGCGCCGCGATCTTTTATGGAAACAGCGACGAACAAAAAATCGCCGAGGCTTCAAAGGAGAAGCTCGCGCACTCCGGCAAATTCAAAAAACGGATTGTGACCGAGGTTCTCCCGGCGATAAAATTTTGGCCCGCGGAAGATTATCATCAGAAGTATTCGGAAAAAAATCCGGAGCACTTCGAAGCGTTCGAGCACGGGTCCGGCCGCGTTTCGTTTAAAAAGAAGACTTGGAAAGAATAGGCGTCTCAACATCCAACGCCCAACGCCGAACATCCAACGCCCAACTTTATCTGGATTGGACGTTGAGCGTTGGGCGTTGAGCGTTCGACGTTTTTTTCTGCGTCACCTAGACAACCTGAATGCCTTCGCTCGCGGTGCGCTGGGCATAGAGATCGCTGAGACGTTTCGTCATCGGACCGACTGTCCCATCGCCGATCTGGCGATTGTCGATTTTCGTGACTGCGGCCAATTCTCCCATTGTGCCTGTGCAAAACATTTCATGCGCGCCATACACGTCGAAAACTGACAAGTCGATTTCAACACAACGGATCTTTTCCGCTGCACAAATTTCGATCACCGTCGCGCGAGTTATTCCTTCAGGGCACGCGAGAACGCGGCTAGTCGCAACATCGCCATTGCGCACAATGAAAATGTGGGTCGCGTTGGTTTCTGCAACGAAACCGCGCGTGTCCAGCATGAGCGCGTCGTCAGCGCCGGCGTTGTTCGCCTCGATTTTTGCCAGGATCGAATTCAGTCGGTTCGCGTGATGAATTCGCGCATCCAGAACTTCGGGTGGCGGACGCAGAATTTTGCTCGTAATCAAATTGAGTCCAGTCTTCGCGTAAACTGGCGCTTTGTGTTCTGCGAGAACAATCAACGTCGCCCCGCTCTGATTGAGCCGGGGATCCATGCCTGAGGTGATTTTTACACCGCGGGTAACTGTGAGGCGAATGTGGACGCCGTCGCGCATTTTGTTTGCCGCAAGCGTGCGTTTGATTTCCTCGATGATCTTTTCGCGCGGTGGGATTTCGGCGAACGAGAGCGCACGGGCCGAACGCTCTAGCCGGTCGAGATGCTCGTGCAGCTTGAAGATACGCCCATGGTAAAGACGCAAGCCTTCCCAGACCGCATCGCCGCCCTGAACCGCTGAATCAAATGGGCTGATTCCAGCCTTGTCGCGATGGATCAACTGCCCGTTGATGTTCACAACCAGATCGCGATTTCGTTCGTCGAATTTCTGCAACATAAAACGAAAAAGCTAACCACGAATGGACACGAATGAACACTGATCTTCCCTGTTTAGTGGCTGAACTTGATTCTG
>QHNQ01000180.1 GCA_003218135.1 Verrucomicrobiota bacterium | reverse complement strand
GTGAGATCCGGTCTTTCCGGCAGCGGCTGTTCGCCATGCGAGATGCGCCACCCATCCGTGATTAAGGTGGAAACCTGCGCGATCAGCCGGATGGACTTGCGGATGTTGGCGTCGTGCGAGTTATCGCTCAAATCCTTGTCGAACGCGCTCAGCATCGACACACCGGTGCGCAGCATATCCATGGGATGAGTCTCGCGTGGGAGCAGCCGCAGCATTTCCGTCACTTGCCCCGGCAGTGCGCGTTGGGCAGCAATCTGTTGCCTGAAATCGGCCAACTGTTTCCCATTGGGCAACTCGCCATTCAGTAGCAGGTACGCGACCTCCTCAAAACTCGCCTTCTCCGCCATCTGATGAATGTCGTAACCGCGATACATCAGCCCGGCATTTGGATCGACCCAGCAGATCGCGGTTTCGCCGGCGATCACGCCGGCTAACCCTGGGCTGTACTCTGGTTTGCCTTCAGTAGCCATGTGTCAGATTCTTTACTCGTGAATCGCAAACGTTCAAACGCTTGCGGGTGCGCTAACGCGTGAACATTTCGTCATCAACGCTTCAACCAACTTTCGGCGTCGGGATCGTAATCGAGCAAGTCATAAAGTTCCTGTCGCGTCTGCATCTTGTCGAGCCAATCGGATTGCGTGCCGGCTTTTTTTAGTGCCGCCAGAAACCCTTCACTCGCTTTCATCGAAACGCGAAACGCGCTCTGCGGGAAAATGATCATGCGGTAACCGAAGTCCGCGAGCTGTTGAAAGGTTAACGTGGGGCTTTTCCCAAACTCAGTCATGTTCGCGAGCAACGGCCGATCAATTTCCTTCGCAAAATCGCGAAACTCCTCCGCGGTTTGCAATGCTTCCGGAAAAATTGCATCGGCGCCAGCGGCAAGATATTCGCCCGCCCGCTCAACTGCGCGATCGAAACCTTCCACGGCGCGCGCATCCGTGCGTGCGATAATCATGAAATCCGGATCGCGACGCGCCGCGACTGCCGCTTTGATTTTTCCGACCATCTCCTCGAAATCCACAATCGATTTCCCGGCAAGATGGCCACAGCGCTTCGGAAATTCCTGATCTTCAATGTGACAGCCCGCCAGGCCGGCGTCTTCGAGTTCACGAATTGTCCGTGCCACGTTTTCTGCGCCGCCAAATCCGGTATCGGCATCGACAATCGCTGGAACATCTATTGCCTTGGCGATGTAGCCAGCCAACTGCGCCACTTCCGATAACGTCAGCAGACCGATATCCGGCACACCAGCCGTTGCGTTCGCCATTCCCGCGCCGCTGACGTAAACCGCATCGAAGCCGGCGCGCTCCGCCTGTCGCGCCATCGCGGCGTTCGGCACGCCGGGCATTATCACTGCGCCCTTCGCGATCAGTTCTCGCAGCCTCTTGTTCTTGCTCATTTGGTCGCGTCTTTAGGTAGGGGCGATTGACCGCAATCGCCCCCGGGCAGTTCGGGTGAACCGCCCCTACCTGGCATCACGCAGGCCCGCATTAATTCGTCCACGTTCGTTGCTTCATCGAGTTTCCAAACAAGATCGACAATCTTCTTTGCGCGCGTCTCGCCCAATTCCGGCTTAACCAACGCGAAAAATTTGCGTTCCACTTCCGTATCTTTCAGCGGATTCTTCGCATGGCCCATCGGATAATCGACTCGCTTGCTTAATCGCCGGCCGTCGGCAAGCTCGACACGCACGATGTTCGCGGCTGCGTCTGGATACATGGCGCTGAGTTCCGCGTTGCGCTCGACCTTTACGTTCTCTAAAAATTTCCAAATCTTCGGATCCTTGAACCGCTCTGGCTGAAATTGTTTCTCCGTCACTTCCCCATCGATCAACGCAACCGCCGTAATGTACGGCAGACTGTGATCGGCCGTCTCGCGCGTCTCCGGTTTCCATTTTTCCGGCTCGCTCCCAATGATATCGACTGAGGCGTCGTGGCTTTCGATCGTCATCGATTTTACTTCCACGCCTTTACCAATCTGCTGTCGTAAAAAAAGCGCTGCCTCAATAGCGCTTTGGCTATGATATTCGGCCGGCCAGAATTTTATGCTCGTTCGCAAAATCATTGATGCAGGTCCCTGGTCATTCTTTGCGAACGGCACCGCAAATTTTTCGCCGACGTTGCCTAATGAAACGCCCAGCTGTTTTTCAAATCCCATTTGTCCTTCAAAGATCGGACCCGGCCCAGTCATGCCGGCACGGGCCAGAAGCGCCGAAAAAACTCCGTGGCGCGCCGCCGTCGCGAACGCCACGCCTTTCCAGTGAGACAGCTCGCCTACGCGCGCCTGTCGCATCGCCGCGCCTGCAACCCCGGCGATGTTCACCGCGTGGCGTGTGTTTTTCGGGTCGAGCTTCATTAACTTCGCTGAAGCGAGCGCAGTCGAGAACGTCCCGTAGGTCACGTGATCCCAGCCGCCGCCACGAATGCTCGCGGCGTCGCAGAATCGGCATTGCACTTCGTACGCGAGCGCGATCGCAGTGATCAATTCGCGTCCGGTTGCGGCAACGCTTTCGGCTACAGCCAGTGCCGCCGAGATGTTGTCACTCGGATGCGCCGGTTCCTTGGACAAATAAGTGTCGTTGTAATCGAAATAACGAATGCAACAGCCATTCGCGAACGCTGCCCAGTCCGGTGGCGCTTTGTGATTCGTCCCAATGATTGTCGATCCCTGTCTGGCAGAAAAATCCGAAGCGACTTTTCGCGCAATCACGCAGGGTTCTTCGTTCCAAGCTCCCAGCGCGCAGCCAAGGGAGTCGATCACGCGCCGCTTCACTTCATGCACGACGTCCTTGGAAAGATCCTCAAATCGAAGTGCACACGCGTATTCAGCAAGCCGATGAGCAAGCGTTTTCGTGGCCATGAAATTGAACGTCCAATCTGCCGACGAAAATCATGTCGGCAAGCGATTGTCGGTGGTTGCTCTACCGTCTAGAAATGCGCACTATCTTTCTAGATGAACAAGGTATATGCGAATGCGAAAGCCGCGCTGGATGGATTGCTGCACGACAACATGACCATCGCCGCCGGCGGATTCGGATTGTGCGGCATTCCAGAGAACCTGATCGCCGCAGTGCACGAGAGCGGCGTGAAAGGATTGACGATCGTCGGTAACAACGCGGGCGTGGATGATTTCGGCATGGGAATTCTACTGCCGGCGCGCCAGGTGAAAAAAGTGATGGCGTCGTACGTCGGCGAGAACAAGGAGTTCGAGCGCCAGGTGCTCGCCGGCGAACTCGAGCTCGAGCTTATTCCGCAAGGCACACTCGCCGAAAGATTACGCGCGGGCGGCGCGGGAATTCCGGGATTTTACACGCGGACTGGTTTCGCTACCAAACTGACTGAAGGCAAGGAGACGAAAAAATTTGACGACGCCGATTACGTCCTCGAGCCGGGTATCACGGCGGAGTTGTCGATCGTGAAGGCATGGAAGGGCGATAAATCCGGCAACCTTATTTACCGCAAAACATCGCGAAATTTTAATCCGATGATCGCCACTTGCAGCAAAGTCTGCGTCGCCGAGGTCGAAGAACTGGTTGAGATCGGCGAGCTCGATCCCGACCAAGTTCACACGCCCGGCATTTTCGTTAACCGAATCATTCAGGGCGCAAAATACGAGAAGCGGATCGAGTTCCGTACGGTTCAGGGCGCGGCCGCGTCAAAGAAAGAAAATCCGGTGCGCGAATTAATGGCGAAACGCGCCGCCCAGGAATTGCGCGACGGTTACTACGTCAATCTCGGCATCGGAATTCCGACGCTCGTTGCCAATTACATTCCCGAAGGAATTCACGTTACGCTTCAGTCCGAGAACGGCCTGCTCGGCATCGGCCCATTTCCCAAACCCGGCGAAGAAGACCCCGACTTGATCAACGCCGGCAAACAAACCATCACCGCGATGCCGGGCTCCGCGTTTTTCTCGAGCGCGGATTCGTTTGGACAAATTCGCGGTGGACATATCGATCTTGCGATTCTCGGCGCGTTCGAAGTGACTGACAAAGGCGACATCGCGAACTGGATGATTCCCGGCAAGATGATCAAAGGACCTGGCGGCGCGATGGACCTTGTCGCGGGCGTGAAGCGCGTGGTCGCAGTGATGGAACACACGTCGAAAGATGGCAGCCCGAAAATTTTGAAAAAATGCACGCTGCCAATCACCGGCCTCGGTGTGGTTAATCTCATCATCACCGATTTGTGCGTGTTCGAAGTGAAACCCGATGGCGGCGGCCTCGTGCTCACCGAAATCCATTCCAACGCGACGGTGGACGAGATTCGCGCAAAAACCGGCGCACCGTTTGGAGTCGCGCTGAAGAAATAATTTTACGACGCGCGTTCGCGCGGACAAACCAGCACCAGAATCGACGCGATGATCCAGCACACGATCATCATAATGAAGCCGGTGTTGAACGATCCGGTGCGTTGACTCAGATCGCCGAAAATTTTCGGGCCGGCATATCCGCCGATGCTCGCGGTGCAGTTGATGAAGCCGACCGCCGCAGCCGCGGCTGAGCTAGTGAGAAAGGCCGACGGCAGCGCCCAAAATGCGGGCAGATATGAAACCGTTCCGAAACCGATGAGCGTGAATACCAAAATCAGGATAGCGTTCGAATGCGGGAGGAAGAACCACGCCGCCAGGCCGAGCGCAGCGGTCAATTGGGGCGCGGCAAAATGCCAGCGTCGTTCACGAGTGCGATCAGAAGTCGCACCGAGCACTAACATTCCAATTAACCCGGCGATAAACGGAATCGCGCCGATCCAGCCGATGTGAGAATCGCTCCATCCGGTCATGCGTTTGAGCAACGTCGGCATCCAAAACCAAAAAATGTAGCCGCCGCTGTAACAAAAGAAGAGACCGAGCGTGAGAATGATGACTGGCGGATATCGGAGCGCTTGCCAGATCGACATCTGCCCGGCGTGCGACTTGGCACGTCGTTCATCGCTCAGGCGCGACGCGATCCAGTCGCGTTCGTTAGGCGCGAGCCAGTGCGCTTCGTTAGGCCGATCCGGCAGAACAAACAACGTGACAATGCCAAGCAATACCGCCGGAATTCCTTCGAGCAGAAATAACCAGCGCCAACCGGGCGTACCGAGCCAATGAATCCCGAGGATCGCTCCCGCGAGCGGTCCGCCAAGAATGTAGGCGATCGGAATTGCCGACATGAATCGCGCGACCGCTTTCGCGCGATCTTCGTAGATGAACCAGTGCGACAGATAAACGATCACGCCTGGGAAAAATCCGGCCTCGGCCGCGCCAAGCAAAAACCGCGCACCGTAAAGCTGGTGCGGAGTGTGGACAAATGCAGTGAGAGTTGTGAGCGCACCCCAGGTGATCAGCGTTAACGACAACAACCATCGCGCGCTCCAGCGCTCCACCAGCAGGGCCCCGGGAATTTGCAGCGCGAAGTAACCGATGAAGAAAATGCCGCTGGCGTTGCCAAAGATTGAATCGGTCAGGCCGAGATCGCCTTTCATCCCGAGGGTCGCGTAAGCGATGTTGGTGCGGTCGAGATAGTTCGCGACGTAGAGCAGAAACAGAAACGGCAGCAGCCGCCACGCAATCCGACTGCGCGCACTTTCCACAACGTCCATTTCCGAAACCATGCTTGCGGGCACGATAAGACACAAACGGCGACGGCGCGCTCGCAGCCGAATTGAAAGCAAGTGTCGCCCACGACCTGGGCAAAGCGCTCGCCCCAAAAGAAATCGTGTTCGTCACCGACATCCCAAAAACGCGAAACCCGAAAGTCATGCGTCGCGTCGTCCGCTCCGCGTACTTTGGTGAAAAGCTCGGCGACACTTCGGCGCTGGAAAGCCCGGCATCGCTGGATCAAATCAAGCGCGCGGCGCCAGCGTAGAACGCGCTACAGCTTGCTTTACCAAACAAACCAGACGCGCAATGGTAGGGCGGGCAGTTCTCTGCACGCCGGAGGGAATCATGGGAATGGCGCGCACCTATTCGAGTTCCTTCAGGGCAAGCTGTGACGCGCTCTACCAACGACACTAGTCTCTCCGATGAAACTGACGTTCCTCGGTACTCGCGGCGAGATCGACACACGCACGCGGCGACATCGCATGCACACGTCGTTGCTCGTCTCACATGGCGGCGCGCGTGCGATGATCGACTGCGGGCTTGATTGGCTCGGGAAATTTGAGCGGCTGCATCCGAGCGCCATCGTCCTCACTCATGCCCACCCCGATCACGCGTGGGGATTGAAACGCGGCGCGCCTTGTCCGGTGTATGCGCCGCAAAAGACGTGGCAAGAATTGCAACTTTACCCGATCAAAGATCGCCACCTGATCGAGGAGCGTACGCGCACGAAGATTTGTGGAATCACATTTGAGGCGTTTCCGGTCGAACATTCCATTCTTTCGCCGGCGGTCGGCTATCGCGTGAGCGCAGGGCGTGCGTGCATTTTCTACGCGCCCGACCTCATCTTTATCCACGATCGCGGGGCAGCATTGAAAGGCGTGCAAATCTACATTGGCGATGGCGCCACTATAACGCGCACATTCATTCGCAGGCGCGGCAAAGCGTTAATCGGTCACTCGCCCGTGCGCACGCAACTCATCTGGTGCCAGAAAGAGGGCGTGCTGCACGCGATCATTACGCATTGCGGTTCGGAAATCGTCACAGGCGACGAGCGCGAAATATCCGCCAAGCTCCGCGCCATCGCTGCCGAACGCGGTGTTAAGGTGCGCATCGCGTACGATGGAATGAAAGTCGCGTTGTAAAGCGGAGTTAACGTCGGACGAAAGGTAGGGCGCACAGTCCTCTGCGCGCCGTTTGCGGTACAAAGATCGGCGCGTAACAGGCGATTGGAAGTCCGGCATCTTGCCGGACTCGGCTGCCAGCCTGCCGAGACAACCTGGCAGGTTGTCATCCGAAACGCGCCTACCAAACCTGCGGATTTGGAGCTTACTTTAGTCATGCGGCTCTTTCTCTGCGGCGATGTGATGACCGGGCGCGGCATTGATCAGGCGCTGCCGCATCCACTTAATCCGGTTTTGTACGAACCGTATGTGCGCGATGCGCGCGAGTATATCGCTCTTGCGGAGAAAGCTCACGGCCCAATATCGCGTCCGCTCAGCTTCGATTACATCTGGGGCGATACTCTTCCAGTACTTGAAGATGCGGGAGTCGATTTGCGAATCGTAAACCTTGAGACCGCGATCACCTGGTCTGAAACGCCATGGCCCGGCAAAGGAATCCATTATCGCATGCACCCGCAGAACGTTAGCTGCCTCTCCGCTGCGCGCATCAGCGCGTGCGCTTTGGCGAACAATCACGTGCTGGACTGGGGATACGACGGCTTGTCCGAAACACTGCAAACACTGGACGCGGCAGGAATTGCCCACTCAGGCGCGGGCAACGATGCCGAGGAAGCGATGCAGCCCGCGGTGCTCGATACAGCCGCGAATGGTCGCGTGCTTTTCTTTTCGTTTGGATCAACTACCAGCGGCATTCCGCACGAGTGGAAAGCCACCAGCATTTCTCCTGGAGTAAACCTGTTGGATGATCTTTCTGAAGCGACCGCAGCGCGGCTGTGCGATCAAATGCGCAGCTATCAACAGCCGGACGACTTGGTCGTTGCGTCGCTCCACTGGGGCAGTAATTGGGGCTACGAAATTCCGCGCGAACAAATCGTGTTCGCCCATCGCTTGATTGAGGAAGGCGTCGCAATCGTGCATGGGCATTCCTCGCATCACGTGAAAGCAATCGAGGTATTCCAAGGCCGCCTCATTCTTTACGGCTGCGGCGATTTCATTACCGATTACGAAGGGATCAGCGGGTACGAAGCTTTCCGCGGCGATCTCGCGCTGATGTATCTGGTCGAACTTGAATCAACCACCGGCGAAGTGATCAATGCGCGACTGGTTCCGATGCAAATGCGGCGGTTCCGGCTTGAACGCGCGTCAGCCGCAGATCCGAAATGGATATGCAATCTAATGAGCGAACTCGGAGAGCGCTTCTGCACAAGAGTGAGCTTGGAAGATGGCTGCCTGACCCTCGGATGGTCGGCAGAATGACGAAATCCGAATGTCGAATGACGAAACAATGTCGAAGCACGAATGACGAAGTCCCGTTTCCCTGGTTCGTTTACTTTTGGTCATTCGTCATTAATTTCACATTTTGGCATTCGGCTTTCATCATTAAACAAAAAACACACTGAGCTGTCGCAGGAACCCCTCCACTTCGGCGGGATTCTTAAGCGAATAAATCGCTGCAGTGGGCTGCGGTTGCTCGCTCACGAGAATCCCAACACCGCGTTCCTTCAACGCACGGAAAGCGTCTTCGTCGGTGCTATCATCACCGATGTAAATCGGGCGGACGTTCTCGCGTTCCAGCGCCAGCGCTTCCAACAGCCACATAACGGCTTTACCTTTGTCCCACTCGATGGCCGGTAGAAGTTCAAAAACTTTTTTGCCATCGATCCGGCGCAGTTCGCGATGTCGAGCTGCTACCGCTTCGACGGCTTGGGTGAGCGCGGGCACGTCATTTTCGGTCACGTTGCGGTAGTGCGCGGCAATGGAAAAACGTTTCCGCTCCAATTGTGCACCGGAAATT
>QHNQ01000179.1 GCA_003218135.1 Verrucomicrobiota bacterium | reverse complement strand
GAGATCCAAAAGCTCGCACCCAAAGCGAACACACCGGGGCTACGTGCACGCCTTAACGACTTGAAGGATGTCCTGGCGTTGCTCTCGGGCCTGGAAGGGCGTTCGACTCGAGATGTAGATCGTTATCTGAAGCTGGTGGACCCTGTGTTGGCCGGAAAGCAGAAGTTCGATGCCTCGCTCTCTAAAGACGCGAAGGGTCCGGTCACAGCCGAACAAATCTACGTCAACCAGAAGGTGTCCGACCTGATCTCAAAGGCGGAGATGGAACAGAACGATTATCGCCGCGGCAAAAAGCCGAACGTGTTCTTTGGCCTGAAGAAACGTTATTTTGGAACGCAATTCGGCGTGTTTACCTTCAACACGATTGTGCTGATTGCGTCCACGCTTGGACTGCTTGTGCTCCTACATTGGATTTTGCGAAAACAACTTGAAGTGAGACGAAGCTAAATGAAAACAAAAACCCGAAATCCGAAATCCGAAATCCGAGATGGCCAAACCCGCCTCATCGTCGCGGCCAGCGAAACCGACCCGGATATGCTTTACGCGACGAAGTTTTGGGCGCCCGATCCGTTCATTTTTTTGCAGCGCAACGGCAAACGCACGTTGGTCCTGAGCGATTTGGAAATCGATCGCGGTCGCAAACAGGCCAAAGCGGATGAATTCTTCATGTTCAGCCAGTTCGAGCGCGAGGTGCAGGGAAAATCTAAGAAGGCGCCGCCGTATGAAAAAGTTCTGGCGCATTTTCTAAAGAAACGCGGCGTACGATCGGCAATTGTTCCGGCAAATTTCCCGCTTCGCTACGCGGAGGAACTAGCCGCGAACAGAATCCGTGTACGTGCGACGAACGGATTGTTTTGGCCGGAGCGCGAAGCCAAATCGGAAAAAGAAGTCGAAATGATGGACCAGGCCTTGAGGATCACGGAAAAAGGCCTCAAACGCGCGATCGAAGTTTTGAAAGAATCCAAACCGGGTTCGGGCAAACGATTGCGCTGGCGCGGTAGAATCCTGACTTCGGAAATGCTCCGGGCCGAAATTGATTCCACGATTTTGCGCGCGGGCGGTGTCCCGCTAGGCACGATTGTCGCAGGTGGAGATCAAGCGTGTGATCCACATGAGCGCGGGTTCGGACCGCTTTACGCGGACTCGCTGATTATCCTTGACGTCTTTCCGCGCGACGCGAAGACCGGATACTTTGGCGACATGACGCGCACCGTTTTGCGTGGGCGCGCAAGCGACGCGCAACGAAGACTTTGGGACGCAGTCAAAGCCGGACAAGCACTGGCGTTAAGAAGAATCAAAGCTGGCGTTGACGGGATGACGATTCACAAGGCGATCCAGGAACTTTTCGCCAGCCGCGGTTTCCCGACCGAGATTCGCAAAGGCAGACGCGTGGGATTTTTTCATGGCACTGGTCATGGGCTTGGGTTGGAAATTCACGAGTATCCGCGTCTGCAAAAAGTGACGCTGAAAGATCGCCAGGTGCTAACGGTTGAGCCCGGCTTGTACTATCCCGGATTAGGTGGAGTACGCTTGGAAGACGTGGTTTTGGTAACCAAAACGGGGTGCAGAATTCTGTCCCGTTTTCCAAAGCAATTGGAGATTTGATCAATTTGGCAGGGTCGGCGCGCTGCGGTCGCCGCGGCGACACATCGCAGCGGGATGTCCCCACACGAAATGAACGCGCAACGCGCTCGGGCGTCTAATTTCCCACCGGCAAAGTGACAAGTGGCTTTGCGGCACTAAATTCAATTCAACATGTTTTACCCATACGGTTTTGGTCTTGGATCGCACTGGCTGCTCTACGTCGGTGTCCCATTGATCCTCGGAATTTGGGCGCAGATTCGTGTGACCAGCGCGTTCCGAAAATGGGGCGAGGTGCGGGCAAGCGCGAACGTCACGGGAGCAGAGTGCGCGCAGGAAATTTTGCGGGCCGCCCAAATTCATGATGTGGAGGTTGTCGAAACGAACGATTTTCTTGGGGATCATTACGACCCGCGCGACAAGAAACTCCACCTGTCGAGCAATGTTTATCATACGCCTTCGGTGGCGGCGCTGGGTATCGCTGCGCACGAGACTGGTCACGCGATTCAACACGCCCGGGCTTATGCGCCCCTGAAAGCACGAATGGCCATTGTGCCGGTGACGATGGTCGCTTCGCAGATGCTGCCGTTCATCATTATCGGGGGCCTTTTCTTCCACGTCACGGGTCTGATTACGCTCGGCATTTACTGCTATCTCGTGCTGGTGGGTTTCCAATTGGTTACGTTGCCGGTGGAATTCGATGCTTCGCGCCGGGCGAAAATTATTTTGCGCGAAATGGGCATCGTGCAGCCGGGCGAGGAAACCGCGGGTGTGAACAGCGTCTTGAACGCGGCCGCGCTTACGTACGTGGCTGCGTTTATCGCTGCGTTGGGGAATTTGCTCTGGTTGATGTCGCTCCGCGATCGTCGGTGATCCGGATCATTGCGTTTGAAGAAAGATGAATCCCTCAGTCGCATTACCTGCTCGCCGGATCTCGGATTTGTTATCGTCGGGTTTGCCGGCTCGTGCTAAGTCTAAGCGCGAGGCGATGGACCAGCCAAGAACTGACCCAGATCAGGAGTTGGTGAAACGCACGCAGTCGGGCGCGGCTGCTGCTTTCGACGAACTGGTGATCAAATACACGCCGCGTCTGTACGGCCTCGTTTACAACATGACCTCAAATCACGAGGACACGAATGACCTTTTGCAGGACATTTTCGCCAAAGCATACAAAGCGATCCGCGGGTTCCGGGGCAAATCGTCCTTCTACACCTGGATTCATTCCATCGCAGTGAACATGACGCTGAATTTTCTCAAAAAACGCGGGCGGCGGTTTCAATTGAGTCTGGATGATGTCGACGCGAGCGTTCAAAACGACAAGGAATTCCTGGAACTAACAGCGACGAGCAGTCCGGTGCGCGAGGCGGATCTCTCTGAGCTGCAGCGAAGATTGAACGAGGCCATGATGAAATTGTCTGATGAACACAGAGCAGTGGTCACCATGTTCCATATCCAGGGGATGCCCCATGCGGAGATTAGTAAGATCTTGCGCGTCTCGGAAGGAACGGTACGTTCGAGGCTCTTTTACGCGAACCGGCAGTTGCAAAATTATTTGGATGAATTTCGGAAGAACCCCGTTTCTTAATCTGCACTCAAATGGACGAATTTGACGATAGCGAAATCGCAAGGCTGCTTCGGCTGAAGCGCTACGAGCAACCGCCTCCAGGTTACTTTGAAAATTTCCTTCATGAATTTCATCGGCGACAGCGCGATGATTTGCTTCGCCAGCCTCTTTGGCGCATTTGCCTGGAACGCGCTCATAGTTTCATCACGCGGCTGGATGTTCGTCCGTTGGCCTCATATCCCACCGCCGCCGCGGCAGTCTTCGTTTGCGCCGCTATCATTTCGCTAAAGATTTATCAACAACCCGAGACGGCTCGCGTCGCTCAGCAGAGTCCGCCGACTTTATCGTTGCCGGCGAATGCCGAAGGAGAATGGAACCTTGCAGCTCCGGTTTCAATGCCGATGTTAAGGACGCAGCCGGTTCGCAGTTTTCGTGAAAGCGCCCAGACTCACCGAGCCGCACCGCCTCGGTACGTGCTCGATAGTGTCCCCGTGAGTTATGAGCCCACTTTCAGGTTCTAAACGCAGCAGCGTAATTGCACTCGCGCTGATTTTCTTTTCAGGCGGCGGTCTGCTTTTTGCGCAAGAGCAGCCTGCCACCAGGATCAGCGAGCACGTCAAAGAAATCTTCGAGCGCGCGGCCAAAGCCGTCGTCAAGATTCACGGGGTCGATGAACACAGCGAAATTTGCGGTACCGGATTTTTCATTGATCCCACCGGCACGCTTTACACCGCTTACACGGTCGGCGGCGAGGCTGGCAATTTCTCGGTTGAGTTTGGCGGCAAAAAATATCCGGCGCGGCAACTGGTGGCAGACGTCCGCAGTGGGACGGCGATGTTAAAAGTAGAAGAGACCACTCCAGCCCTGCCGATTGGTAAATCCGAACAACTGGAAGTTGCAACGCCTGTCGTAGCGATCGGTTTCCCATTGGATCTGCAGGAAACGCCCAATTTCGGGATGATCGCAGGATTCGACAGGAAATATCTCGGCCGTTTTTTTTCAACGATCCACTTGCGCGTGAATGTTCCCACCCAGCGAGGTGAGGCTGGGGCGCCGCTGTTGAACATGAGGGGCGAAGTGGTGGGCATTATCGTCAGCAGCTTGGAAAACAACTCGTCCTGTTACGCGGTCCCTATCGAAGCGGCGGAGAAAATCCGCAATGACTTTGTTCGTTTCGGAGAGGCCAGACACGGCTGGGTCGGCGTCAACCAGCTGACCGAGGCCCCCGAACCTGCGGGAGGTTCGCGAGCCCGGGTGACACAAATTACGGTCGGCACGCCTGCGTCAAAGTGCGGAATGAAAGAAGGCGACGTGCTGTTGCAGCTGGGACAGAAAAGAATATGCGAACCGGAGGATGTGTTCGACGCGTCATTTTACATTACAGCCGGCGAGATGGTTCCGATTACAGTTATGCGGGGTGACAAAAAACTTACCTTCCACGTCCAGGCTGATCTTCATCCAGTGAGCAAAAACGTGCCGATGTTATCCGACGGCACGGAGATTCCCACCGCAGCCGACGCAAACCGTTCGATTCCCCTAAAGCTCGAATCCGAGGCGGAACACACGCCCTAGGCTACGTAAGCCGCAACCCCAGCCCGCGACCTCACTAGAGGAGCGCATTTAAACAGTTTTGTAGGGCGTCTGTGCAAGGCCGCCGTTGCATGAAAGCGGCGTTTCACAGAAACGGCCTACAGTTGTTTTTGTGAGCCAAAACAGCGTCACAAGATTTTTCGAAACTCGGCTTCGTCGATGATTTTTACGCCCAGTTCTTTTGCCTTATCGAACTTGCTGCCCGGTTCGGCGCCGGCGAGGACGTAATCGGTTTTCTTGCTCACGCTGCCGGTGACGTGGCCGCCGAGCGCTTCGATTTTTTCCGTTGCTTCCTCGCGCGTCATTGAAGGCAGTGTCCCAGTGAGCACAAACGTCTTTCCGGCCAGTGCCAATGCAGCTGCTTTCTTCGCTGAAACTTTTTCGCTCTTTGGTTCAATTCCCAGCTCTTTCATCCGTCGCAGAATTTTCTTTCCAGTCGCCGAAGCAAAAAAATCGAGCACGCTTTGTGCAACCGCCGGCCCAACTTCTGTGACGATGCCGTCCTTTTCTGCTTTGCTCTTGGATGGTTTGCCAAAACCGGATTTGATTAATCGTTCCGCGATTTCTTTGGCGGATTCTTTGTGCTCCCGCCTCTGGTGATACTCCAAAATGTCGCGGAGCAATTGTGAATCGGCCACGTCTTGGATGGTATCGTGGAATCGAGTGAGCTGCGTTGCCGTGGTCTTGCCGACATCAGGAATTGCCAGTGCGTACAGCCAGCGCGAGAGCGGCAAAGTTCGGGCGCGCTCGATTGCATTCATTGCTTTGGTCGCGTTTTTTTCGCCGAAAACGCGTGGCGCTTCTTCCGTTCCAAGATTCAATTTTGCCACCGCCTCGATCTTTAGTTCGAACAGATCGAGCGGTTCCTTCACAAGACCGCGCTCAACCAGTTTGTCGGCGACAATTCCGCCTACGCTTTCGATGTCGAGGGCGCCGCGCGCTGCAAAAAATTCCACGCGCCGCGTTGTCTGCGCCGGGCAGTGAAGATTTTCACACCGCCACGCGACAAATTCCGGGTCGCGCCGGATGGGTCCGCCGCACACCGGACATTTGCCGTGAATATGTTTGGAAAAATCAAACGGCTTCGAATCGCGCGGCCGTTTTGATTTCACCACTTCGACCACCGCCGGAATGACTTCGCCGGCTTTCTCGATCACCACCGTATCGCCAATGCGAATATCTTTGCGTTTGATTTCGTCTTCGTTGTGCAATGTCGCGCGTCCCACTGTGCTTCCGCTGACAAATACAGGCTCAAGCATGGCTACCGGCGTGAGAATTCCGGTGCGTCCCACCTGAATGACGATGTCGTTCAAGCGTGTTTGGACGCGTTCTGCGGCGTATTTGTAAGCGATGGCCCAGCGCGGCGATTTTGCGGTGAACCCGAGCCGGTCACGTTGCGAGAACGAATCCACTTTTATGACTGCGCCGTCGGTCTGATAAGCAAACTTGTGACGGATCGCGTCCAGCTCGTGAATCGCATCTAAAATTTCCGCAACTGACTGGGCCATCCACCAGCGCTCAGTGACTGGCAAGCCCAGCTTCTTTAGAAGCGGAAAAATTTTGGAGTGAAGATTGATGTCCACTCGTTCGGTGGCGCCGGTTCCGTAAAGCACGATACCGAGCGGACGTTTTGCCACGATCGATGGATCAAGTTGCTTAAGCGAACCAGCCGCGGCGTTGCGCGGGTTTGCAAACAGCGCCAATCCTTCCTTCTCGCGTTCGTCATTTAGTTTTTCGAAACCTTTCCTGTCCATGTAAACTTCGCCGCGCACTTCCAGAAGTTTCGGCGCGTTATCGCGCAGCCGCTCAGGCACAGAGCGGATCGTCCGGATATTTTGCGTGATGTTGTCGCCGACGTTTCCGTCTCCGCGCGTCGCCGCCTGACGCAGCTTGCCGTTCTCGTAAATGAGCGAGACCGCAACGCCGTCCACCTTGGGCTCGATCACCACCGGGATTTTTTCATCAGGCAAAAGCCGCTGCATACGAGCGTAAAAATTCTTCACTTCCGCTTCCGAGTACGTGTTGTCGAGACTAAGCATCGGGATGAGATGCGAGACCTGCTCAAACGCTTGTAACGGTCTTCCGCCGACACACTGTGTTGGTGAGTCCGGCGTAACCAGATCAGGGAACTGCGTCTCGAGATCGACCAGTTCCTTATAGAGCCGATCGTATTCGTGATCGCTGATTATCGGCGCGGCTTCTTCGTAATAGAGCCGGTCATGCCTCCGGATTTCCTTTCGCAGTTGCGGGATTTTTCTCCCGGCTTCCTTTCGTTCCATCGGTGTTCAACCACGATACGAGTGCGCCAAATATCGGCAATAATCCCGTCGCGAAACTCAAGGCAATTTCGCGGGGTCCTTCGACTCCTCCCGCATCGCGGGATCCGCTCAGGATGATAGCACTAAAGAGCAACAAACTTTCAAATTCTGGGAAAAGCGGCTAAGAATAAACAATCGTGAAACCCGGTGAGCGCATCCTCGGGGTTGAAGGCGGCGGTACTAAGACCGCGTGGGTCTTGGTGGAAACTGTGTTAGGCGCAAACGCCTCGGCTTGGGAGTTTCGTGTTCTTGAGCAGGGGAAACTGCCGGCTTCGAACTTCCGGCTCACCTCACCCGAGCGTCTGCGCGCGATTCTTACTGAGTTGCCGAAGCAGATCGATCGCGCGGGAGTTTTTCTTGCTGGTTGCGGGACAGAGGAGGACCGCTGCGCGCTGAAGCAAATGTGTCTCGAGATCTGGCCAAATGCGAAAATCGTCACCGGTAGCGACCGCGACTCCGGTCTCGCAGCGGCCCTCGATCAAGGGGACGGCATTGTGGTGAATGCCGGTAGCGGGTCTTCGGTAACTGGGCGTCGCGGCGAACGCATCGAGCGAGCGGGTGGCTGGGGTCACATTTTAGGAGACGCCGGCGGCGGTTATTTTCTTTCCATTCACGCGCTTCGCCTCGTGTTGCGCGAGCACGATTTAGGTCGCAGTGAGATGGATTTCACGGCGAAAATTTTGCGAGTCCTTTCGTTGAATAATCTCGATGAATTGGTTCGCTGGGTTCAAACCGCCGATAAAATGGAGCTCGCGATGCTGGCCCCTGTTGTCTTTGAAGCGGCGACCGGCGGAGACGGCCGCATGATGGAAATCATCGAAGAAGGCGCGCGCGTGCTCTGCGAATACTCCGAGGCGGTTGCGTCCCGTCTGCATCTGCTTGCGCCGAAAGTTGTGCTGATTGGCGGTCTCTTCCAGCGCGACTCGATCTATACACATGCGTTTCGGCGCAGACTAAAAAAGAATCTTCCCGATGCCCGCGTTACAACCGCGGAACGGGCGCCCGAGCTTGGGGCTGCGTGGCTTGCCGCGGAGCTTGGTGATCATATTACTGTTCGGGAAAAGCTCGCCCGGGGCGAAATCGATAGCCTGGCTGCGGCATTGACCGAACAGCGCAATCCGCGTTCAGAGAATCTGGAGAAACTCAGTCCGCGCGAGGTCGTCCAACTGTTTGTCGATGAAGAAAAATTTGTTCAGGACGCCCTGCGCGATGCGGCGGCTGATCTTACCCGTGCAATAGAAATTGTCGCCGAAGCGCTGCGAAATGGTGGCCGCTTATTTTATATCGGTGCCGGGAGCAGCGGACGCATTGGCGTGCTAGATGCGAGCGAGATCCCGCCGACCTTTGGCGCGCCGCCGGATCTTGTACAGGGCGTGATCGCGGGTGGCGTGACTGCGCTGCATCGCAGCGCTGAGGCCGTAGAAGACGACGAAACTGCCGGCGCATTGGCAATGCAGCGGCGAGGAGTAAAAGATCGCGATGTCGTGGTCGGAATTACCGCCAGCGGCAGGACGCCTTTTGTGCTCGGCGCGCTTTCGAGAGCGAAATCATCAGGAGCGAAAACAATTTTGCTTACATGCAATCCGGCTGTAGCCGGCGGCGCCGACGCCGGCCGCCACAGATCACCGACCCCGGCTACAACGATCGATCTTGTGATCTCGCTCGAAGTTGGGCCGGAGCTTTTGACCGGATCGACGCGATTGAAAGCCGGGACTGCGACGAAGGTCGCGCTGAACATCATCAGTACCGGCGCCATGGTCGTGCTCGGCAAAGTCCGCGGCAATTTGATGATCGACCTGCATACCACCAGCACGAAGCTGCGCGATCGTGCCGTGCGAGTCGTCGCTGAGTTGACCCAATGCGATTACCGTTCCGCACGCGAAAAGCTCGAAGCGAGCGGTTGGAATCTGCGCGATATCATCGGTAGGCCTTGACGAAAACTAGTCTTCGAACGCATTTGCGTTTTCCAATGCGGGCAACCTCGCCAGTTTCTCATAGCGCGTCGGCTCTAGAGCCGTTCAACCGATCAACGCCAAAGCGTCACAAAAAAATTTGACTTCGATAAGCGCAGCAGAACTGCCTCGCGCGAAGGTAGGTATGACTTAACCGAAAGGAAACCTCTATGTTGTGGACAATATTTGTGATCTTGCTGGTGCTCTGGCTGCTTGGGTTGGTCAGCTCCTACACGCTGGGCGGGTTCATTCATATCCTGCTCGTAATTGCAATTGTGGTGCTGATCATTCAATTGCTCTCAGGTCGGCGGCCATTGTAAGCTCGGCATCGTGAAACCAGCCGCAATCATCGGCATCGTTCTGATCATTGTCGGCGTGATCGGCTTTGCCTGGGGCGGTTTGGGTTGGACCACACAAAAGAAAGACGCCCAATTAGGCCCGCTTGAAATCACTCACAAAGAGAGTCACGGAATCAATTTTCCGCCGGTCGCCAGCGGAATCTGTCTGGTCGGCGGAGTCGTGCTGGTGATTGTCGGCAGCCGAAAAAGCTAGGCGCACAATTCGCTTTCAGATCAACACCGATTCTGATTGAATCTGGCGCGTGGCAGGCGTCAGAAATCGGCGGGCAATTCGCTGGCTGCGATCGCAGCTTCCAGAATTAGTAGCCAGCGGCGTGATCAGCTCTGAAAACGCTCGAGCAATTGACGGCTATTACGAGCATGATCAACCCCGAGTCAACTTCGCGTTCGTTATATTGGCAGCGCTCGGGTCGGCGTTAGTTGCCGCGGGAATCATTCTGCTCATCGCGCACAATTGGGATGACTTAAGCCGCGCCACCCGCGCAGGAGTCGCGTTCCTGCCGCTTCTCATCGCGCAAGCTTTGGTCGTGTTCACGTTGATGCGGATGAATGAATCGCGGCCGTGGCGCGAAGCTGCCGCCATTTTCGATGTGGCGGCAGTAGCCACAGCTATTTCGCTGATCAGCCAAACGTATCAAGTGCAGGGAACCTTCGCCGACTTCATGCGCACATGGTTGTTATTGAGCATCGTGATCGTTTATCTGTTACGCGCCAGTCTTGGCGTGATTGCGTATGTAGTTGGCTGCGTTCTGTGGCTGTTTGCGCGGTGGGGACCCGCTTCGTCGGCAGGAAACCCGATGCTCTTCTGGTTTCTTTTGACGCTGGT
>QHNQ01000034.1 GCA_003218135.1 Verrucomicrobiota bacterium | reverse complement strand
CGAGTACGTCCCGATACTGCAATCCGATCCGGCACTCAACGGCTTTCAGTTCACAGAAATCAAAACAGATCTTGAATTTCTGGTAAGTTCCAATTCTTTCCTGCGCGTCAGACTTAAGTTGTAGCGGCGGTCTATGACCGCCAGATTTTTGGTCTCGGCGCTCACAGAGCGCCGCTACAGGAGCTCCGCTTGCGCACCTGCCGGCGGTTTGAGTCCGAGCTTGCGATAAGCGTTCGCCGTTGCAACACGGCCTTGTGGTGTGCGTTTGATGTAGCCTTCCATGATCAAATACGGCTCGTTGACTTCTTCGATCGTGCCAGCTTCCTCGCCAACTGCGACTGCGAGCGAGCTCAGACCGACGGGACCCCCGTTGAATTTGTGAATCAATGTCTCAATAATGCGTTTGTCCCATTGATCAAACCCGTCGCGATCGATCTCCAGCATGGCAAGCGCGCGGTCGGCAAGGTCAGCATTGATTTTCCCTTCGGCTTTCACCTGCACATAATCGCGCACCCAGCGTAAGAGATTGTTTGCTGTGCGGGGCGTGCCGCGACTGCGCGTCGCAATTTCGGCCGCGCCCTTCGGATCAATTTCAACCCCGAGCAAGCCCGCGCTGCGCATGATAATTTTCTGCATTTCATCGGCTGTGTAATAATCGAGCCGCGCCGTCGTGCCGAAACGCGAACGAAGCGGTGCGCTCACCATTCCGGCGCGCGTTGTTGCGCCGACCAATGTGAACTTCGGTAGATTAAGACGCAGACTTCGCGCCTGTGGCCCTTGATCGATGATGATGTCGAGCCGGTAATCTTCCATCGCGGGGTAAAGATATTCCTCAATCGCAGGCTGCAGCCGGTGGATCTCGTCGATGAAAAGCACGTCGCCTTTTTCCAAGCTGGTTAAAAGACCTGCGAGTTCACCGGCCTTCTCAATGACTGGGCCGCTGGTGTTTTTGATGTTCACATTCATCGCGTTCGCGATGATGTAAGCCAATGTCGTCTTACCCAGACCGGAGGGCCCGCTCAACAGAACGTGTTCCAGGACGTCGCGGCGCCGTTTTGCTGCTTCCACCACCAGTTCCAGGCGTTCACGAACTTTTACCTGACCGTTGAACTCGCTGAAGGCCGGCGGTCGCAGTGAAATCTCAAATGCAACGTCTGATTCTGGCGGTTTCATTCGCGCTTGCGACGAGTTCATAACATTTGAGCGCGGATTGCGCGCGTCATTATTCCAAGTTTTTCGTCAGCACCAGTTCGGTGCCGCGGCGTTTATGTATGTAATCGACTTCATCAAAGGCTTTGCGAATGAGATAGAGACCCAGCCCGCCCGGCTTGATGATATCATGAGAGCGGCCCTTCATTTCATGGGGAAGGACTTGTTCACCATAATCGCGCAAGCGCAGGCGCACGCAATTGCGCAGCCCCTCCATGCACAGTGAGATGAGTTGATCCTCACGCAAGCGATAGGCGTAGCGGATGACGTTGGTGCATGCTTCGTCCACGCCGAGCACCATCAGTAGCCGCTGCTTTTCGGAAAACGGGTACCCATTGAGAAAATCGCGCACGTAGTTGCGCAGCAAAGCAAGATTAGCAGGATGACTACTGAACTCCACTTTTCTCATCTTCATCGCAACTCGCAAAACGTGAGCAGATTCCGATGCTCGTTCAAGCAGTAGCATGGGTCACATAGGTCGTATAGATAACACTCACGGTAAAACCCGATGGACAGCACGCGAAACGCTGTTCAATTTTCGACATGTGGCGATCGTTTGCTGCGCTTTTGCTTTTGGTTAGCCCACTGTGGGCGCAGGAGAACTCCACCGCGTACGAAGCGCTGCGTGTGGTGGGCTCGCAATTGGGCCGCGGCGCTTTGAACCACATCGTCACGATTACCGGCAGGAGAGGCAATCCGCAGCCGGAGAAATGGAAAATAGTTTTGGAGGATCCGCAGAGCGGAGGTGCGCGCGAACTGCAGATTGCCGACGGTAAGATCGATTCCGAGGATCGACCGGATGACTCCACAGTGGGTTCTGCCGAGGGAGCAACGATCAACATTGGACGGCTAAATCTCGATTCCAGCGGCGCGTTTGCGGTAGCCAGCCGCACTGCGGAGGCATCGCATACACAGTTTTCGACTGCTGATTACACTTTACGAACGGATGAACGCGGCGAACCGGTCTGGATTGTTACGCTTTTAGGCAGATCGTCGCGCCCAGTCGGCACGATATACATCGGCGCGACTCACGGAACGGTGAAAAGAACCGAAGGAATGTTCGCCGGCGCGACAATGGAAGATGTAGAAAACGATTACGACCAGGGAGAAGGAACCGGGGTCATCAGTGATGTTAAAAGAAACATCAAACGCACGTTTCATCGGACACAGGAGGAAGCGCGCGGAATGTTTGAGAGAGTGAAGCGGTCTTTCTCGGATTTTATCAACCGGGAGTAACTACATCAAATGAACGGCGCGTCGAATTCATGGCCAGCTCTGCCTTTTGCCGAGTGGAAGGACACGGCCATGACTCTTCACATGTGGACGCAGATTGTCGGCAAAATTCGGCTGACCCTGAGTCCGTGGACGAATCACTCATGGCACGTCACGCTTTACGTGACCTCTCGAGGACTGACCACTTCGCCCATACCGCACGGTACGCGCACGTTCGAGATACGCTTTGATTTCATCGATCACCAACTGCGCATTCTCACAAGCGATGGCAAAAGCCAAATAATCGAACTGAAACCGCGTTCGGTTGCCGAGTTCTATCGGATCGTCATGAAGACGCTCGAGGAGCTTAATCTACCGGTGACAATTAATATGATGCCGAACGAAATCGAGAACCCGATCCTGTTCGATCAGGATCAAGAACACCGCTCGTACGATCGCGAATATGCGAATCGGTTTTGGCGCGTCCTTGTGCAGAGCGATCGTGTGTTTAAAGAATTCCGCTCCTGGTTCTGTGGCAAGTGCAGTCCGGTGCATTTTTTCTGGGATTCAAAGAAGCGAAGATCCAGCCAGATGCTGCGCTCTACGAACCGAAGCTGCGCGAGTTCATTTTGCCATACGACGCCGTGCGCACCGCTGAAAAGCCGGATGAAGTTCTGCTGGATTTTGCGCAGAGCGCCTACGACGCTGCCTCAGACCTGGGCAAGTGGGACCGCGTTGCACTGGAGGAAAAGAAGCCAGCCTTGCATTTGCCTCAGCAACATTCGTAATTAAGTGAGATGAATCCTGGTTGCGCAGCTGAGCAACATGCGTGGCGTGAACTAAAAGATGGATGGCGTCCATTGTATGGCGATGTGGACAAAATCGGCGTCGCCATCGAGTGGCACGATTTTCGCACTGAGCGTTCCTTCAATTGGGGCCGGACTTTTCATCGGCGCAGTTTGGAGTTTTGTCTCAATCTCGAGGGCCATGGGGCCGTAGGCACAGAAGGCCGCGCCCGTTGCGACTATTCCCCGGGGAACTGTGGATATTACGCAATCGCGGATGAACCGCTGCCCGCATCACGCCGTGCGCGCGACCACCATCAATTCGTGACCTTGGAGTTCTCACGGGAACACTTACAAAAGCAATTCGTGCGGAACGAAGCCGATCTTGAACCCGAGATTCGCCGGATTGTCTTTGGAGACAAAGAGGAGAATGTCGTTGCTCCAGCGCGCCCCATGACCATGCAGCAACGCAGCGTCGTGGCGAGCCTGGCGGAGCCGCCGGTAGCAAAAGCAGCGCAGATCCTCTGGTACCAAGGCAAGGCGCTGGAGCTCATGGCGCATTTTCTCTTTGTGCCAAAGGATCCGGAATTCTTCTGTATGCGGCAAAAACGCGTCGCGCGCGAGCGGGTGGAACGCACGAAAGAGCTGCTTGTTCGCGATCTGGCGAATCCGCCCACGCTGGAAATGATCGGCCAGGAAGTGGGCTGCAGTCCGTTTTACCTCAGCAGGATTTTTTCCCGCGAAGTCGGTCTGACTATTCCACAATATTTGCGCAATCTGCGGATGGAACGCGCGGCCGAGTTGTTGCGCACGGGTCGTTACAACGTCACTGAAGCGGCCACCGAAGTCGGGTATTCGAGTCTGAGCCATTTTAGCAAGGCGTTTTGCGAAACGATCGGTTGCTGTCCGGTGCTTTATCCGGCGGCCAAAAACGTCATTCTTGATCGTTAAAAGTTAAAATGTTGAAAAGTTAAAATGTGAAGGCTCCAGACCATTTTTAACTTTTTTTAACCTTTTAACTTTCACGATGAAAATCCGCCGGGCGCTAATTTCCGTCTCTGACAAAACTCGTATTGCTGCGTTTGCGCGCGCGCTCGAGCGGCAAGGTGTGGACATCATTTCCACTGGCGGAACGGCGCAACTGTTGAGAAAGGAAAAAATTCCAGTGCGCGAGATCTCAAGTTTTACCGCATTTCCGGAAGTGCTCGATGGGCGTGTGAAAACTTTGCACCCTAGGGTCCATGGTGGCCTTCTTTACAAGCGCGGCAACGTGAAACACGAAGCCGAAGCGCGCGAATGCGGCTTTGAGCCGATCGATATGGTGGTTGTGAACCTGTACCCTTTCGAAGCCACCATCGCCAAAGCAGAGGTGACACTGGCCGACGCAATTGAGAATATTGACATCGGTGGGCCCTCGATGATTCGCAGCGCCGCGAAAAACTACGAATCGGTCACCGTAGTTGTCGATCCTGCAGATTACGACGCCGTGCTAGAAAACATTGGCGACAACAAGGGAGAAACAACGCTAAAACTGCGTGAACGGCTCGCGATAAAAGCGTTTGTCCGGACTGCCAACTACGATCGCGCGATTAGCAGTTTTCTTAACAAAGAGCAGACAACAGACGCTTCCTTTTCACAGACGCTTCCATTGACGATGCGGTTGCGGTACGGAGAAAATCCGCACCAGACCGGCGCGCTTTACGGCGATTTCGATAAGTACTTCGAGAAACTTCACGGGAAGGAACTTTCGTTTAACAACATTCTGGATATCAGCGCCGCGACGAACTTGATTGCCGAGTTTGATGAGCCGACTGTCGCGATTCTCAAGCATACGAACCCATGCGGGGTCGGCACGGATGCCGACCTTCGCAAGGCGTGGGACAAAGCATATGCCACCGACAAGCAAGCGCCGTTTGGCGGCGTAATCGTCAGCAACCGTCTGTTCAGCGAGTCGCTTGCGAAGGTAATCAGCGAAATTTTCAGTGAAGTCATCATTGCGCCGGATTTTGATGCCGAGGCGCGCGCGATCCTGCAAAAGAAAAAGAACCTGCGCCTCATTCGATTGAAGACGCCACCGTTAGAAGCGAGACCCACAAGTGATATCCGTTCGGTCTGTGGCGGTGTGCTGGTCCAGGACGCGGATGCCACGCAGGAAACGTCCAGCGAATATCGGACGGTAACAAAAAGACGCCCAACTAAAACGGAACTGAATGCGATGTTGTTTGGGTGGCGCGTGGTCAAGCACGTCAAATCGAATGCGATTGTCTACGCAAAGGCGGACCGCACACTTGGCATTGGCGCCGGGCAGATGTCGCGTGTCGATGCGTCGCGAATTGCCATTTGGAAAGCGAAAGAAGCCGGGCTTTCGCTCAAAGGCAGCGCAGTCGCGAGCGACGCTTTTTTTCCATTCCGGGATGGGTTGATCGCTGCGGCGAACGCGGGTGCAACCTGCGGCATTCAACCGGGCGGCTCAGTTCGCGACGAAGAAGTGATCGCCGCTGCGGATGAACGGAACATGGCGATGATCTTCACCGGGATCCGCCATTTTCGGCATTAGATCAGATTTCACCCACGAGCGGACGGGAATGAGAATCCCGCTGCTCCGTTTCACTCGCACCTGTTCCTGACGGATTGCATTGAGCCGCCCTGAAAATCAACCGACCGCTCCAAGACGAATTTTCAATTTTCGCAATCGCACGGCGAAACAAATTCAGACGTAAAATAGTCTTTGCGAGTCGCGATTTTCCCTCTATATTCGCGGCTCTCCGCATCAGGCGCGTGAGACGGTTTGTTGCGCGGCCTGGGCGGGTTTTTTGTCGCCCGGAGCACGAGGTTTGTGGCGGCGCTTTGTTTTTACAATGCCCACGATTAATCAATTAATTCGGAAAGGACGCCGAAAGGTGTCGGTGAAATCGAAGTCACCGGCGCTGGTTGGTTGTCCGCAGCGGCGCGGTGTGTGCGTGCAGGTAATGACGCGCACGCCGAAGAAGCCGAACTCCGCGCTGCGCAAAGTGGCGAAGGTGCGGTTGACGAATGGCCAGGAAGTGATTGCCTACATTCCGGGCGAGGGGCACAACCTGCAGGAGCACTCGATCGTGCTCGTGCGCGGTGGACGAGTGAAGGATTTGCCGGGCGTGCGCTATCACATTGTGCGTGGCACACTGGACGCGCTCGGCGTTGATGGACGCCGGCGCGGTCGCTCCAAGTACGGAGCAAAGCGGCCGAAAGGTGGCGCGACCGCTGGAGGCGGTGCCGCGAGGGAAGCTGCACCGAAAGCAGCACCGAAGGAAGCTGCGGCCGAAAAGAAATAATTTGAATAGGAAGATCGACAATGTCGCGACGAAGGAGAGTTTACAAAAAGGAAGAGCACGTGGATTCCCGGTATGGGAGTCCGGCGGTGGCGCGGCTCATCACGACTGTGATGAAGCGCGGCAAGAAATCGCTCGCGGAACAAATCGTGTACACTGCGATCGAGAAATCGCGAGAAGGTTCTGATTCAGTCGATCCGCTCGAAGTCGTAAACAAGGCGATCGAGAATGTCCGTCCGCGGCTGGAAGTGAAATCGCGCCGCGTCGGTGGCGCAACGTATCAGGTGCCGATGGAAGTGGCGCCGGCACGACAAATTTCGCTCGCGATGCGCTGGATCGTTCAGCACGCCGACAATCGCAAAGGCGTGCCGATGGAGGATGCATTGGCGCAGGAGATCAAGGACGCCGCGGCCGGCCAAGGCAACGCAATCAAGAAACGCGAAGACACACACAAAATGGCGCAGGCGAACCGCGCGTTTGCTCATTTTAGATGGTAAAAATTATGGCGACGGCGACGATGGAACAGAAAAAAGCTTCGGCGAAAAATCCAAACTCGCCTGATCGCAAGTTCCCGCTGGAACGAACGCGGAACATCGGGATCGCTGCGCATATCGATGCCGGCAAGACAACGATCACCGAGCGCGTGCTGTTTTATACCGGCATGATTCACAAGATGGGCGAGGTGCACGAGGGCACCACCGTCACCGATTGGATGGAACAGGAGCGTGAGCGCGGCATCACGATTACGTCGGCCGCGACTACCTGCGCATGGGCACAACGCAAGGAAGAGGGCGTTTACAAAATTTTCGAAGGCATCAAAGAGCGCATCAACATCATTGACACGCCGGGGCACGTTGATTTCACGGCGGAGGTAGAGCGCTCATTGCGCGTGCTCGATGGGGCAATCGCAGTTTTCGACGGCGTGGCGGGCGTGCAGCCGCAGTCGGAAACGGTCTGGCGCCAAGCGACCAAATACAACGTGCCGCGTCTGGCGTTCATCAACAAAATGGACCGGGTCGGCGCGGATTTCGAAATGTCGGTGGAAAGCATCCACAAAAAGCTAGGCGCCAACGCGTGGCCGGTTTTGTTGCCGCTAGGCAGGGAAGATCAACTCCGTGGGCAGCTCGACGTTATCAATAAGAAGGCAGTCATTTATTCCGAAAACGATCAGCTCGGATCGACGTATGAAGTCACCGATGTGCCGAAAGAATATGTCGAAGTCGTCGAGAAGGCTTACAACGAGGTCGTTCAACAGGTTTCGAATCTCGATGACGAAGTTGCGGAAGCAGTTCTCGAAGAGCGCGAGGTCACTGCGGAGTTGTTGAAGGCTTCAATTCGTCGGCAAACGATCGCCAATAAATTTGTGCCGGTTATCGGCGGCTCCGCGTTGAAGAACATCGGCATTCAGTATTTGGTCGATGCGGTAGTCGATTATTTGCCGAGCCCGCTCGACATTCCGCCCGCCAAAGGTCAAGACCCGGATACCGGCGAGCCAATGAAAGTGCCGACGGACGACAACGGCAACTTTTGTTCGCTGGCCTTCAAACTTTGGAGCGATCCGTTTGTCGGGAAGCTGGTCTTCTTCCGTGTCTATTCTGGCACGCTGAGCAAGGGCGACACCGTTTACAATCCGCGCACGAACAAGCGCGAGCGGATTTCGCGCTTGATCCAGATCCAAGCAGATAAACGCGAAGACATCGAGACGTGTTACTCCGGCGATATTGCCGCCATCGTTGGTATTAAGAATATCACCACCGGCGACACGTTATGCGATGAGGACCATCCGATCCTTCTCGAACCTCCGTCTTTCCCTGATCCAGTGATTTCGATGGCGATTGAGCCGAAGACAAAGCTCGACCAGGAAAAAATGGCGACTGCGTTGCAGCGCCTTTCAGAAGAAGACCCGACTTTCTGGGTTTATACGCACGAAGACACCGGCCAAACCATCATCGCCGGGATGGGTGAGTTGCACCTGGAAATCATCCGCGACCGGATGTTTCGCGAGTTCAAAGTGGAGGCCAACGCGGGCAAGCCGCAGATTGCGTACCGCGAAACGATCACGACCAACGCGCACGGCGTCGGCAAGTTGATTAAGCAATCAGGCGGCCGCGGCCAATATGGACACGTGGAGGTGGACGTGCGCCCAGCCGAGCGCGGCAAAGGTCTTGTCGTCGAGAACAAAATCGTCGGCGGCATCATTCCGCGCGAATACATTCCTGCCGTCAAAAAAGGCATCCAAGAAGCGGTGCTCAACGGCGTGCTCGGTGGGTACCCTGTTGTCGATGTTGAAGTCGATATCGTTTACGGCTCGTTCCACGAAGTCGATTCCAGCGAACTCGCGTTCAAAATGGCTGCGATCTTCGCCATGAAAGATGGATTTAAACAGGGTAAACCGATTCTGCTGGAGCCGATCATGAAGGTTGAAAACATTACGCCGGATGAATTCCAGGGAGACATTTGCGGCGACCTGAGCCGGCGTCGTGGCAGCATCCACAACATCGAGACACGCGGCAATCTCGCCATTATTCATGCCGAGGTTCCGCTCGCCGAGCTGTTCGGCTATGCGACTGCCATTCGTTCGCTTTCGAAGGGTCGCTCCAGTTATTCGATGGAACCCTCCCATTTCCAACCTGTGCCGGCGAACCTCGTTCCGGCCATTCTCGATCAGAAAGAGGCAAAATGAGCAATGGCCAGCGCATTCGTATTCGATTGAAGGCGTTCGATCACCGCATGCTGGATCAATCGGCCGTGGAGATCGTAGAGACAGCCAAACGCACCGGTGCGCGCGTGGCAGGGCCAATACCGCTGCCGACGTTGGTCGAGAAGTTCACTGTGAATCGTTCACCACACGTCGACAAAAAGTCGATGGAGCAATTTGAAATTCGCACCCACAAACGGCTGCTGGACATCATCGAGCCGACGGCCAAGACGGTGGATGAATTAAAGAAACTGAATTTGCCTGCGGGCGTTGACATTACGATTAAGATTTAACGCTGAAAGTGTTCGGGGTTTTGAAAGATTTGCAATCGCACGGTCATGAGCATCGGACTTCTTGGACAAAAGATTGGTATGACCAGCGTTTACGACGCGAAAGGTCGATTGTGTCCCGTGACCGTGATCGCGGCCGGCGATAATGTTTTGTTGCGCCGTTTGACCGAAGAAAACGAGGCATACTCTGCGGTGCAAGTGGGGTTCGGTGCGCAAAAGGAATCGCGTGTTACGAAAGCATTGCTTGGCGAGTTCAAGAAGGCGGGAGTTGGGCCGCAGAAGTTTGTGCGCGAGTTTCGCCTCAGAAGCGATCTCCCCGAAGGCGAGATCAACCTGAGTGTTACGCAATTTCAAGCGGGCGACTATGTGGACGTGATTGGCCGATCAAAGGGAAAAGGATTTCAGGGTGTGATGAAGAAGCACAACTTTCATGGACAGGGCGCGGCGCACGGTTCGAAGACGCACCGGCGCATCGGTGCGGTCGGCAATCGTTCTACGCCGGGACGGATTTGGAAGAACCAGGGAATGCCAGGTCATCTGGGGCATGAGCGCGTGACCGTGCAAAACCTCCAGGTGATGCAAGTGCGCGAGAATGAAAACATTATTCTTGTCAGCGGCGCAGTTCCGGGAGCGAACGGCGGCTACGTGATCGTTCGGCCGGCTATTAAACATCCCGAACGCCTAGTGGCGCTACATGCTGAGCACCGAAAGCACGAGGAAGAAGAGAAGGCGAAGAAGCCGAAAACGCTGCGTGAAATGGGGCAGAACAAATGAGCGCGAAAGTTTTGACCAAAACCGCAGCGAAAGAAGCGAAGATCGACATCATCGAAGATGGTCGCGGTACGCAGGCGGTCCACAGTGTGATCGTAGCCATGCGCGCGGCGCGGCGTTCCGGTTCGGCCAATACCAAAACCAAAGCGGAAGTCGATCTTTCGGGCGCAAAACCGTGGCGGCAGAAGGGGACGGGCCGGGCACGCGCCGGTTACAAATCATCCCCGATCTGGCGGGGCGGCGGCGTGGCATTCGGACCCAAGCCGCGCGATTACTCCAAGAAGATTTCGAAATCCGTACGGCGCCTCGCGTTTCGAAAAGCGTTGAGCGAGCGCATCAACGCAGGCGATGTTTTGACGATCGACAAATTCGTCGTGCCAGAGCTGAAGACGAAATCGTTTGTGACGTTGCTAAAAAAACAAACTGACGCCAGCAAGGTTTTGTTAATTTCGGATGCTTTCGATGCAACAACCCTGAAATCCGGACGTAACGTGAAACCGGTAACACTTGCTACCGCTTCGGACGTCAATACTGAGCAGTTACTTGCCTTCGAGAAAATTCTCGTCACACACAAGGCGTTGGAAAAGCTAGCCGAGCGAACGCGCTCTCCTCAAACTGTCGAAGCAACGGAGTGATGCAATGAACGAGCCACACGAGATTATTCACACCGCTTCGTTGACTGAAAAGTCGACGCTGATGAGCGAAAAGCAGAATAAGTATGTCTTCCGGGTCAGCCCGAAGGCGAACAAGGTTCAGATCAAGAACGCAATTGAGCGCCTTTTTCAGAAGAAGGTCGTGGACGTGAACACTTGTAATTACGCTGGCAAGGAGAGACGTGTGCGCGGACCCCTTGGACGCAGGCCGCGGTGGAAGAAAGCCATCGTAACGTTAAAGGAAGGCGAGAAGATCGATTTGATATGAGAACCTCCTCTCACCCTAACTATAGCGTTGTCATCCTGAGCCGCGCAGACGGCGAAGGATCTCAGGATTCATTGAGGGCGAACTATGTCGAGAATAATTCGAGAGAGATTCCTCGCTTCGATCGGAATGACAAGCTGACTTTATGGCACTAAAAGAATTTCGTCCACTAACACCGACGCTGCGTTTCAAGTCGCTGCCTGGCTTCGATGAAATCACGAAGTGGCGACCGGAAAGGAGCCTTCTTGAGCCGAAGAGAAAAAGCGGCGGTCGCAACAACCACGGCCGGCTCACCTCACGGCACATTGGCGGTGGTCATAAACAGAAATATCGCAAAGTGGATTTCAAGCGGCGCAAACGCGGTGTTCCGGCGGAGGTTATCGGTATCGAGTATGATCCGAACCGCTCTGCGCGGATTGCTCTCATCAAATATGCGGACGGCGAACTGAGTTACATTCTCGCGCCTGGCGGACTTCGAGTCGGATCGACGGTCATGGCCGGAGACGATGTTGCGCCTGAGTTGGGAAATGCCCTGCCCCTTCGCGCCATTCCCCTCGGTACTAGCATTCATAATATCGAATTAACTCCGGGTCGTGGTGGCCAGGTTGCACGCAGCGCGGGGCAACAGGCGACGTTAACCAACATCGAGGCAGGTTACGCCCTGATAAAAATGCCTTCTGGGGAAATTCGACGAATTCACGAAAACTGTTTCGCTACTGTTGGCCAGGTGGGAAACATCGATCATATGAATGTGTCCAGCGGGAAAGCCGGGCGTACTCGCTGGCAAGGCCGTCGGCCGCATGTGCGCGGTATGGCGATGAATCCGATCGATCATCCGATGGGCGGCGGCCAGGGGAAGTCAAAAGGAGGAGGAGGCCGTCATCATCCGGTTAGTCCATGGGGACAACTGGCCAAAGGATTTAAGACCCGTAGCAAACATAAACCGAGCGATCGTTTTATTTTGGAAAGGAGAAGACCAAAGAAAAAAGCGTGAGATGTGAGTGGTGAGAAGTGAGAAGTGGATTTATTTCTCACTATTCACTTCTCACTTATCACTTGAAAATTATGGCTAGATCGTTAAAGAAGGGACCCTTCGTTGAGTTGCATCTTCTGGAGAAGATCGACAAGATGAATGCGTCGGGCGCGAAGAAACCGATCAAGACCTGGTCGCGGCGCTCGATGGTGACGCCGGATTTTGTCGGCCACACCTTTTTGGTGCACAACGGGAAGACCTTTAATTCCGTTTTTGTTACCGAGAACATGGTTGGTCACAAGCTCGGTGAATTTTCGCCTACGCGTGTGTTTAAGAAACACGGTTCGCATACGGCGAAGGTGACCAAGTAGAAGGAATTTCCAGTTGCCAATTTCCAATTGCCAATTGAAGCGACGCGGCCGTAGCCGGTCCGAATTGGCGATTGGCATTTGGCAACTCCGGAAAGTTTTGCGAGTCCTGATTATTTCGGGGTTGGCAATGGGTTTGTGTTGCGTAGTTGCTTCGGCAACGCGCGCACAAACGGCTGGTTCTTTGTCAGAATCCAAGAATGAAAGCGTGGGGCACCCCGCGACGGGTGAAGCATTGCTGCAGGAGAATGAGCAGTTGCAAAAGGAATTGTCCATTGCGCAGGAATCGATCAAGGCGTTAACGAGCAGCCTGGCAGAATCGAATGCGGAGGCAGAAGAGCTCCGCCGCAAGTATTCCGATTTGCAACTGCGAATGGAAGCTCTGGGGCTGGCTTCGGCGAGCAAGGACCGAGGGAAGCTGGAGCAGCGTTTATTGTCCGCAGTCAGCGATCTTCAATTGGCGCAAAAGGAGCGCGACGAATACCGCGACCAGATGTTGCACCTGAACGAAGCGGTGTTGTTTTATTTGAAATCCTCGCAGGGCGGTGACGCAAAGGCGCGAATGGACGTGGAGGCGCAACTGCGCAGCATAAATACGCTGGTCACAAAATCCTCCGGCACGCCAGACGCGGCCGGACCTGGCTTGATGGATGGGAGCGTGATCAGTGTGAAGAACGAGTGGTCGTTTGTGGTCGGCAATCTCGGCGAGAAACAGGGGGTAAAGATTGGGATGCCAATGCGGGTGATGCGAGATGATCGAAAGATTGCCACACTGCGAGTAGTCGATGTGCGACAAAAGATTTGTGGCGCGGTGATTCAGGAAATGGATTCAAAGAAGGAACAAATAAAAGTAGGAGACCGCCTCCAGGTGGATGCGCAACCGGATGTAAGTTTGAGATAAGAAGATGGAAGTGAGATCGACATATAAGTACGCGCGGATTTCGCCGTTTAAGGCGCGCGAAGTTACGCGTGAGATCCAGGGTCTGCCGGTTTCGGCAGCACTCGATTTGCTGGCTTTCACGCCGAAGAAAGCAGCATTTCTTATTAGCAAGACCTTGAAAAGTGCAATCGCCAATGCAGAAAACAATGCCAATCTGAAACCAGATGGGCTGGTAGTGAAAGAGGCGATTGTCGGTGAGGGCCCAACGCTAAAGCGGATCATGGCGCGCGCCCGCGGCAGCGCCAGCAAGATCTTGAAACGCACGAGTCACATCCGCATTGTGCTCTCGGACGACATTCCAATCGAAACGCGCGAAACGCGTAAAGCAAAACGGGAGCAAGACAAACAGGTCGGAAAGAAGGAGATTAAGAGCGAGGGGAGTGAAAGAGCGGCAAGCCCGCCTCACAAAAAATCAGCGAAACCAAAGAAGAGCGCGAAGAACGAGAAATAATCCTATGGGACAAAAAGTTAATCCAACCGGGTTTCGCTTGAGCGTCAATCGAGATTGGCGCTCGCGATGGTATGCGTCGCCACAGGAATTCCCGTCCTTTCTGCACAGCGATCTCAAGATTCGTAATTATGTGAAGAAGAAACTCCAGTTCGCGGCTGTCTCGAAAATTGTGATAGAGCGAGCGTGGAATTCAATTCGAGTGACCATTCACACGGCGCGTCCCGGGATTGTCATCGGACGAAAGGGCGCGGAGATCGAAAAGATGACGGAAGAAATTTCGAAAATGGTCGAGGGCAAACAGGTCAAAATCGATATTCAGGAAATCAAGACGCCGGAACTCGACGCTCAGCTTGTGGCAGAAAACGTGGCGTTACAGATCGAGCGGCGCATTGCTTATCGTCGTGCGATGAAAAAAGCCGTGCAGACCGCCATGGACTTTGGCGCAGAAGGAATTCGGCTACGGTCTTCGGGCCGGCTTAATGGCGCCGAGATTTCGCGCTCGGAATGGTATCGAGAGGGAAAAGTTCCGCTGCACACGTTGCGGACGCCGATTGATTACGGCTTCGCAGAAGCAAACACGGTCTATGGCAAAATCGGGGTGAAATGTTGGATTTGCAAAAAGGAAGAGCCGGCGCCTCAATCGACTATATCAGCGCCGCCGCCACCGGCACCCGAGCCGGCTGAAGTCTAAAGGGGAAACTTATGCCATTGATGCCAAAACGCGTGAAGTATCGGAAGTCCCAGCGAGGAAGTCGCAAGGGGACTGCTTCGCGTAATTTAAGAATCGATTTTGGCGAGTTCGGTTTGCAGACGCTTGAACGTGCCTGGATCACGAACACACAACTGGAAGCAGCGCGCGTCGCGCTCACTCGAAACATGAAGCGCAAGGGCAAGCTGTGGATCCGCATTTTTCCTGACAAGTCTGTGACCTCGCGGCCACCGGAAACGCGGATGGGGAAGGGCAAGGGCCAACCCGAATACTGGGTTGCTACGGTTCGGCCTGGTAACATTTTGTTTGAGCTCGATGGTGTTCCGGAATCGGTTGCCCGCGAATCTCTGCGTCTTGCCGCCGACAAGTTGCCGGTGCGCACGAAGTTTCTCACACGTCACCACGTCAGGGCCGCTTAACAATAATGAACTTTTTTTGTCATTCTGAGCGTAGCGCAGCGAAGTCGAAGAATCTCCCGATGTTATCGAGCGCAATGCTCGCAGGGAACGAATGCGAATTTGTGAGATCCCTCACTGCGTTCGGGATGACAATGCCACGTCACCACGTCCGGGCTGCTTAAGAACCATGAAAATGAAAGAGATCACCGAGCTAAGCACGGACGAGTTGCTGACCAAGAGACGCGACTTGCGCCAGGGAAGTCTCCATCTGCGTTTGCAACAGCAGAGTGGCCAGCTTGAACAGCCCAGCAGATTGCGCTTGTTGCGGCGCGACATTGCCAGACTCGAAACAGTGTTGACGCAGCGCGCGAAACAGACGGCTGCGAAGAAGTAAAGATTATGGCTGACCAAGATCAATCACATCCGTCGCCGGCTTCACTGCAGCGCGAGCCCGGCAGCCGTAGTTCACGGAAGACGCGCACAGGAGAAGTGATTTCCAGCAGCATGAACAAGACGATTGTGGTGCGGACAGTCACGCGTGTGCCACACCCCAAGTTCGGCAAGATCGTGAAGCAGATGAAAAGATTTTATGTGCACGATGAGCAAAACCAGGCGAAAGCCGGCGACACAGTGCGTATCATGGAGACGCGGCCACTGAGCAAGTTAAAGCGCTGGCGACTTGTGGAGGTCCTGCAGCGCTAACAGCAAGAGTAATACTAAGCAGAAGCGGAAGATTCTAATGGTACAACTTCGATCAAGATTGGATGTGGCGGATAACAGCGGCGCGCGCATGGCCACGATGATTGGCGTGATCGGTAAATCCACTCGTTACGCCGGGATCGGCGATGTGATCACTGCGAACGTGAAGGAAGCCAGCGCAACCGGAACCGTGAAGAAGGGCGAAGTGGTGCGTGCAGTTCTTGTTCGTACGAAACAGCCTATCCGGCGGGACGATGGTTCTCTGCTTCGCTTCGATAACAATGCGATTGTGATTATCGACAAAGATTTGAATCCGCGCGGCACGCGCATTTTCGGGCCGGTAGCCCGCGAGTTGCGCGAGCGCAACTTCATGAAAATTGTCTCGCTCGCGCCGGAAGTTTTATGAATCGAATCAAATGTCACGTTAAAAAAGGCGATCAAGTCGCGGTCATCTCGGGGAATTTCCGCGGTTCTTCAGGCCGGATCCTGGCGGTGTTTCCGGGAAAGCAGCGTGTCCTGGTTGAAGGCGTTCGCATTATCAAGAAGCACCTTCGAAAATCGCAGGATAATCCCAGCGGCAAAATCGCCGAGCGCGAAGGTCCAATTCATATTTCGAATGTGAAACTAATCGAGCGCGGCAGCAAGCCGGTGAAAAGTCCGGAAGCCAAGAAAGAAAAAAAGCGCGGTCATCCCGAGCGTAGCGAGGGAGCCCGCAAGTGATTCTGGGCGTCATTGTGAGATTCTTCGCCAGCGCTCAAAATGACATTTGTTAAAAATGGAAAACGAATTTCATCGCCATTACAAAGAGCACGTCATGCCGGCGCTGCAGAAACTGCACGGCTATAAGAACGTTCACCAAATTCCGAGGGTCGAGAAAGTCGTGATTAACACCTCGGTCGGCTCGCAATCGGACGTGAAGCAGGCGTTGGAAGAAGCCAAAGGAGAGCTGGCGTTGATTACGGGTCAGCGCCCGGTAGAAACGCTGGCCAAGAAAAGCATTTCCAATTTCAAATTACGAAAAGATCAGGCGATTGGCGCGAAGGTCACCTTGCGTGGAGAACGCATGTACGAATTTCTCGAGCGCTTCATCAAGGCTGCCCTCCCACGCATTCGTGACTTTCGCGGTGTGTCTCCGCGTTGTTTTGATAACCATGGTAACTATACTCTCGGAATTTCGGATCAATCGATTTTCCCTGAAGTCGAGCTCGATAAAATCAAGCGCAACATCGGATTTGATGTTACAATCGTCACTACGGCACGAACGGACGAGGAAGCCAAATCGCTCCTAAGCGAAATGGGAATGCCGTTCAGCGACCGGGCAAGGAAGCCCGCCGCGCAAGCCGCCTGATTTTCATGAGTACTGTTACTGATCCCATTGCCGATTTTCTGGCGCGTGTTCGCAACGGCACGCGCGCGCTGAAGCCGGAGGTGCTGGTTCCGTACTCGAGAATTAAGGCCGAGGTCGCGCGCATCTTGAAAGATGAAGGTTACATTACCGATTACTCCATTGACACGAGCGCCGCGCGCCCCCGCATTAAGATCACAAACAAAATCGCGAACCGATCGAGCGCGATCGCAGGACTGCGGCGGGTGAGCCGGCCGGGATTGCGCCGATATGTTGGCGCCGATGAAATCCCGCGTGTCCTTGGTGGAATGGGCCTGGCGATTCTGTCCACTTCGCGCGGCGTTTTGTCCGGGCGCGAAGCGAAAAAGCAAAAGGTGGGCGGTGAACTGCTGGCCTACGTGTGGTAACGATTTAACGAATCACGAACTCATGTCACGAATCGGAAATAAAGCCGTCGAGATTCCGGATAAGGTCAAGGTCAACGTCGACAATGACGGAGCGGTTTCGGTGGAAGGACCCAAGGGAAAACTGCAATGGAAGCTTCCGCGCAACATCCGTGCAAGCGTCGAGGGTAACCGGGTGTCTGTTGTACGTGAAGCAGAAACGCGCAGCGCGAAAGCGTTACACGGGCTCTCGCGCAGCCTCGTGCATAATATGGTGCAGGGAGTGAGTGAAGGTTTCACCAAACAGCTTGAGATCGAAGGTGTCGGTTTCAGAGCCGCGGTTCAGGGATCAAACCTGAATTTGAGCCTCGGCTTTTCACACCCGATCCAATTCGCGATTCCCAAGGACATTAAACTCACAGTTGTCGAGAACACGAAAATAACCATCGAGGGCGCCGATAAAAAATTGGTGGGACAAGTGGCGGCGGATATCCGTGGTTTTTATCCGCCTGAACCTTACAAGGGTAAAGGTGTTCGCTATGCGGGCGAGCAGATTCGTCGCAAAGTGGGCAAGACGGTTCAATAAATATGGCGACGACTCGTAAAGCAGCGCGGCAGCATGTTCATCAAAGGATCCGGAAAAAAGTGGCAGGCACGGCCGAACGACCGCGTCTGGCAGTCCATTTCTCTGGGAAGCACGTCTACGCTCAAGTGATCGATGATGATACCGGACGAACGCTGGCCGCTGCATCGACCACGGAGCGCTCGTTGATCGGAGAAAAAAAACTGGCTGCAAACCAGGCTGCAGCAGAATTGATCGGTAAAGCGATCGCGGAACGTTCCCTTGCGAAAAAACTCGAACGCGTCGTGTTCGATCGTGGCGGCTTCATGTATCACGGAAAAGTGAAGGCGCTGGCAGAAGCAGCGCGCGCGACAGGCTTAAAATTTTAATTCATGGCTTATACAAGTACAGGCAGACGACCAGACTCGCGCAGGCCGGACAAGACTCCCGCGGCAAAGGGTGACACCACGGAGAAAGTCGTGTTCATCAACCGCTGCGCGAAAGTCGTGAAGGGAGGCCGGCGTTTTAGCTTCAGCGCGCTGATCGTGGCTGGAGATCACGATGGAAAAGTGGGATGCGGATTTGGGAAGGCCAACGAAGTCTCAGAGGCTATTCGAAAGGCCTCCGAGGCAGCGCGCAAGTCGATGGAAAAAGTTTCATTGAACGAAAACACGATTCCCCACGAAGTGATCGGTGAATTTGATGGAGCGAGAGTGTTATTGCGCCCGGCTTCGCCGGGGACTGGGATTATTGCCGGCGGAGGCGTGCGAGCCGTAACTGAAGCGGCCGGCATTCGCGACGTGCTGGCGAAGTCACTCGGATCAAGTAATCACGCTAATGTAGTTAAGGCGACGATCGCTGCGCTGAAATCGCTTCGGCGGAAAGATGAAATTTTTAAGGTGCGCGGAATTCAGTCGAGTGATGGAAAGGGTGAGCAACATGATGCGTCTTCATAATTTGCAGGTGCGTCCCGGCTCGCGACACCGCGTGAAACGCCTCGGTTGCGGCGAAAGTTCAGGGCACGGGAAAACCAGCGGCAAAGGGCATAAAGGGCAAAAAGCGCGTTCCGGTGGAAGCATTCGGCTCGGGTTCGAGGGTGGCCAGATGCCTCTGATTCGACGGTTGCCGAAGCGCGGATTCAATAATGCGGCCTTTCACAAGCATTATGCAATTGTGAATGTCAGCGACCTCAATGCATTTGAAGCCGGAGCGGAGGTAAACGAACAACTGCTGCGTAAATCGAATCTCATCCGAGGCCATTTCGTGGGAATAAAAATCCTAGGCGACGGTGAATTGAAGCATGGGCTGAAAGTTGAAGCCGACAAAGTCAGCGCGACCGCACGTGAGAAAATCGAAAAGGCGGGCGGAACGATTACGCTGCGCGAAAAAGGAGTAACAACGACAAGGCGTGCCGATGCCACTGCGGCAAATGAGATTTCGGCGGAGGAACGATCCGGCGAACGTGCACTAGAGACGACCGGTAAGGAAGAGTCGGCGAGGAAACCCTCGACGAAAGCGAAATCGCGGGCAAAAAAGAAAACATCGCGGAAGAGCTAGCTTCCCAGTGCATGATGTTTCAAATTTAGCGGATGGTTTCGGCGTTTCTAAACACGGTTAAGATACCTGAATTGCGCCGGCGCATTTTGTTCACGCTGGCGGTAATTGTGATTGTGCGCCTGGGCGCTGCCATCACCACTCCCGGAGTCAACCAGGCCGTGTTGCAGGAGTGGTTTCACACTTCGCTGACCCAGCGCACCGGAGGCGGGTTGGCCGCACTCTTTAATTTGTTCAGTGGCGGCGCGCTTGAGAATTGCGCGGTTTTCTCCCTTGGTATCATGCCGTACATCAGCGCGTCAATCATGATGCAGTTGCTGACTGCGGTCATTCCGCAGCTTGGCAGGCTTGCACGCGAAGATGGTGGTCGACAAAAGATCATGCAGTTAACGCGCTACACGACACTGGGGCTATGCATTTTCCAAGGCTACTTGCTCGCGCTCTCGTTTCAGCATCCCGAATCGTATCATACCATGTTGCCGGGGATCACCGACACGATCCGGAACCTGGGGATTCCTTTGGTGGACGATCTTGGCTGGAAATTCCGAATCATAACAGTCATTTCCCTGACAACGGGCACGCTTTTATTAATGTGGATGGGCGATCAAATCACCGAGCGCGGGATCGGCAACGGGATATCACTCATCATTACCATCGGCATTGTCGCGCGCTTGCCGGCCGCACTCGCGCAGGCATGGAAAACTTTTGTACCGTCGGCGCAGACCGGATCGAGCCAGGTGAATCCGATGGTGCTTGTGATGTTGGTATTGTTCTTGATCATCGTGATCGCCGCAGTGATCACAATCACGCAAGGCGTGCGGAAAATCACCGTGCAGTACGCCAAACGAGTCGTGGGCCGCAAAATGTACGGCGGGCAGACCCAATACATGCCTTTGAAAGTGAATTACGCCGGCGTGATGCCGATCATTTTCGCTTGGGCGCTGCTCCTTTTCCCGGCGACAATTGTTCAGTACGGATTTCGAAATAGCCCCACGGCCGCGCGGATCGCCGCCGCGCTTTCCACGGGCTGGCCACATTATGTTGCTCTTGCTGCAATGATTTTCTTTTTCAGTTACTTCTGGGTTGCCACGCAGTTTCAACCGACTCAAATCGCCGACGATCTTAAAAAATACGGCGGTTACATTCCGGGCGTCCGGCCAGGGAAACCAACTGCCGACTTTCTTGATTTCACAATGACGCGCCTCACGTTTTCCGGTGCGATTTTTCTCACACTCATAGCAGTTTTACCAAGTCTTCTGAGCCAGTCGTTGAACGTGCCCATGATCACGGCGCAATTTTTCGGCGGCACCAGCTTGTTGATCATTGTGGGCGTCATGCTCGATACTATGCGCCATGTGGAGACACACCTGATTCAGCGCCATTACGACGGGTTTTTGCGCAAGGGCCGTATTCGTGGACGGTCATTCGATCGCGCTTCATATGCTCGGGGCGACGCAGCAGCAAGCGGCACGTTGATGTGGCTGTACGTGGGCATCGCCGTGATCGTGATTGCCGGCGTCGCTATTTTTCTTTACGGGCGATAGGTGAAAAGGCGGCTTGTTCTTCTTGGCCCGCCTGGTTCCGGCAAAGGGACTCAGGCGGAAATGATCACGCGCAACTTTGGCATTCCCGTCACTTCGCCGGGTGCCATCTTGCGCCGTGAGCGAGATCTTGGAACGCCTCTGGGGCAGGAAACCGCCGAAGTGCTCCAAAGCGGCGGGCTCGTCTCGGACAAGATCATCATCGAACTGATCGAAGACTGGTTGCGCTTGCATGGAGGTCACGGGTTCGTTTTCGACGGTTTTCCTCGAACACGGCCACAGGCCGAGAGCTTAAATTCCATTTTGAAAAGATTGCGCACCGCGTTGGATTTGGTGATTTGGCTGGAAGTATCGGAGGAGACGGTGCGCGATCGTATCGCTGGGCGGCTTCAATGCGGCGAATGTGGATTTACCACCAGTTCATCGAGCGCGCAGTTTGCGAACCGTGCGGTATGCCCGTATTGCGATGGTCCATTAGCGCGCCGCAATGACGATGATTTGGGCGTCCTGCAAACCCGTTTGCAAGAGTTCCGTAGCAAGACCGAACCGCTGGCATCCTTTTATGAAGAGTTGTCGATCTTGCGTCGAACCGACGGCAACCGCGATCGCGAGGTTGTGTTTAGCGATATATCGCAGCTCATTGAAGACAAAGCTCGACATGATTCCGATTAAGAACGCAAAAGAGATCGAGAAAATGCGCCAGGCGTGTCGCACGGCGAGTGACATTCTTGACCGCGTCAGCGACTTGGTTCGTCCTGGCATTACGACCAAAGAAGTGGACGAAGCGGCAGCAGACTTCATGAACGAAGCCGGCGTCAAAAGTGCATTTCTCGGTTATCGGCTCGGGCACCGCGTTTTCCCCGGCAACATTTGCATCTCACTTAACGATGAAGTGGTTCACGGCATAGGCAGCCAACGCCGTATTCAATACGGCGAGATTGTGAAGCTGGACATCGGCATAATCCAAGATGGCTGGGTAGGGGATAATGCCACGACCGTTCCGGTTGGAATCGTTGATGAAAGCACGGATCAGCTGCTGCGCGTCACCGAAAATGCGCTGGCTCGCGCAATCAGCGTCGCCCGCGAAGGCCGGCGCGTGGGCGACATTTGTGCAGAGATTGAGGATGAGGCTCGCCGATCTAGTTTTTCAGTGGTCCGCGAATTTGTTGGACACGGTGTTGGACGGAAAATGCACGAGGAGCCACAAATTCCCAATTACGGTAAACGCGGCAGCGGTCCAAAACTAAAAGCAGGCATGACACTAGCGATTGAGCCGATGATCAACATCGGCACGTCCGACGTGAAATTGCTCGATGACGGCTGGACGGTGCGCACGGCAGACGGAATGCCTTCGGCGCACTTCGAGCACACTGTCCTGATTACGCGGGATCAGCCAGAAATTCTGACATGGCGCGCAAAGACGCAATTGAAGTAGAAGGCACGGTCGTCGAACTGCTGCCCAACACCATGTTTCGCGTTGAATTAGCCAACGGGCATCGTGTCCTCGCCCACATCTCCGGAAAAATGCGTTTGCACTTCATTCGGATCTTGCCAGGCGACAAAGTTATGCTAGAGATTTCACCTTACGATTTGTCGAAAGGGCGAATTACTTATCGCCGAAAATGACAACGCCGCGGCCGCCCCGCGGTTTTCCCTTTCGCGGATTATGAAAGTACGACCATCAGTAAAAAGACTTTGTGCCAGTTGCAGGATTGTGAAGCGCAAGAACGTGTTGCACGTGATCTGCAAAAACCCGCGCCACAAACAAAGGCAAGGGTGATTAGTGAGAAGTGATTAGTTATGCCCAGATTACTCGGAGTTGAAATTCCGGCAGACAAACGCATCGAAGCGTCGCTCACTTACATCTACGGAATTGGCTTTAGCACAGCCCGGCGGATTCTCGAGCAGACGAACATCGATCCGAACATTCGCGCGAAAAATCTTACACCGCAGCAGTTAAACGAAATCATTCACGCAATTACGAACAACAAGATCAAGATTGAAGGCGATCTGCGACGCGACGTGCAGGGTAACTTGAAACGTCTGCAGGCAATAAATTCTTATCGCGGCATCCGCCACCGGAAGGGCTTGCCCGTGCGCGGACAGCGCACGTCGACAAATGCCCGGACCCGCAAAGGGCCGCGCAAGACCGTAGGCGTGATCCGCAACCCCGAAGCGAAGGCCGGCAAAGTTTAACGGCTAACTAAGAAATTATGGCTGAGTCAGAGGAACCAACCAATCCAACTCCCGAAGAACCGAAATTGGAGGAGTCGAAGCCAACGCCGGCTCCGGCGGCTTCGCAGGAACACGAGAAGGCCCAACCTTCGAAGTCGCAGGAAGCTGAGAAGGCCCCAGCTCCAAAGTCGCAGGAAGACGAGAAGGCGCCAGCTCCAAAGGCTGACGCAGTCAAACCTGCCAAAAAACCAGCCAAACAAAAAAAGGAACAGTCAGCTCCGGCCGCACGAGCTTCAGAGAATCTTTCGCTTTCAGCCGGTGACGTCGAGAAGCCAAAGGTCGTCAAAGCCAAAGGCAGCAAGAACGTTCATTCGGGCATCGCGCATGTGCTTTCGACGTTCAACAACACAATCGTGACGATCACCGACTTGAAAGGTAACGTGATTGGGTGGTCGAGCGCCGGTAAAGTGGGCTTCAAAGGTTCGCGCAAAAGCACTGCGTATGCAGCGCAGATGGTTGCGCAAGACGCCTCCAGGCAGGCGATGGGCCACGGGCTGAAAGAAGTGGAAGTTTTAGTAAAAGGCCCAGGAGCCGGACGCGAGTCGGCCGTAAGAGCCTTGCAGGCAATCGGACTCGATCTCACCGTGATCCGCGACGTTACTCCCGTACCCCATAACGGTTGTCGCCCGCCAAAACAACGCCGCGTCTGATCAAGCCGCTTCAACGCTTTAACGTTTCAACGAATAACGAATTCCATGGGCAGATACACAGGACCCAAAACAAAAGTAAGCCGGCGCTATGGTGTGCCGATTTTCGGTTCGTCGAAAGCATTGGAACGGAAAAATTATCCGCCGGGCATGCACGGGCCGCGAGGCGCGCGCCGTAAACAATCCGATTACGCGATTGCACTCGGCGAAAAACAGAAACTGCGCTATCAATACGGACTTCTTGAGCGCCAGTTCCGGCGCATTTTCCAGCGCGCATTGCGCAAGCGCGGCGTGACAGGTGAAACACTTCTCCAACTGTTAGAGACGCGCCTCGACAACGTTGTATATCGCCTTGGCCTGGCTAACACGCGCAGCGCTGCTCGCCAGCTAGTGTCGCATGGTCACGTGCTCGTGAACGGGCGCGGGGTGAACATCGCTTCTTACAACGTGAAAGCAGGCGATGAAATCACGATCAAAGACAAGCCGAAATCCCGGCAGTTGGTGCTGCGGAATCTTGATCTTACACAGATTGTTCCCGTGCCCGACTGGCTCACGGCCGATCGCGATGCCCTAAGCGGCAAAGTTGCGCGAATCCCGTCTCGGGAAGAAATGCAGCCGATCGTGAACGAACAACTCATCGTCGAGCTGTATTCACGGTAGTGTGTGGCGGCGACCTGTGAGCGCCGAATGTAGCCGTGAAATGATCGGCGGTTATAGACCGCAGTTACAGTTTGCTTCTAAATACTCCAGCGCTTTGTCGTAACTCTTGCGCTGGAGATAATGCGCCAGCCGGGGTTCGACCGGCTGCGGAAGTGCCTCTTGTAGTTTGTCGATCTTTTCCGAGACTGCTTTCAATCGCTCGATGTGTTTTGCCTCATCGCCACGGCTTTCTTCATCATGGATGATCGCGAGGCGTTCTCGCAGGGCCTGCGCCAGATCAACGAGAGCCTTTTCCACAGGTCTGCCAGTAATGTTCGCAGCTCACCGGCGATCAGCCTCGAAGAGTAGCTGCCGTTTTGCTTCGAGCCAATCCGACTCCGCGTCCCCTGGCAAAGCAAATCTGCGCCGGCGTTCGGAGATGAAGTAAGCGCGAAGACGAATTGCGTCGTCTGATGGGTCCGCTACTCCTGCTTCTGGAGGCATGGAAATCTTCTTGCTCTCCGTCTCCGGCTTCTTTCGGCTTGTTCCTGCGCGACGCGGATGAGGCGTTTTACGGGCTTTCGCTTCTGCCAAGGATCCGCCGGCGCCTGGCCGCGCCTGATTTTTGGTTTGGACAATTTTCGTTTTTTTCGGCACAGATTTATCGATATTGATGACTTTAACTCGTTTATCGCTCATCGCCGGGTTGGCAAGTGCTTTCTCGCTTTTCCCTGGCGAAAGGTAAATTGGGTAAACTCGTTCGCATGAGACATTTCGTTTTCCGTTGGGCTGTTACAACGATTGCAGTAATGGTTGCCTCCTCCGTAATCCGCGGGATCCGTTATGACACGGTCGCCGCGTTAATTGGTGCATCCCTGTTGCTCGGCATTCTCAACGCGTTCGTTCGCCCCTTCCTGTTACTCCTCAGTGTGCCGCTGATTCTGGTGACGTTGGGCTTTTTCATTCTCATTCTGAACGCGCTGTTGCTTCTTGTAGTGCCGAGCATCGTAGTCGGCTTCCATGTGGATGGTTTTTGGAATGCGTTCTGGGGCGCGATAATTATCAGCATCGTGAGCTGGATTTTGAGCGCATTTTTTCGAGGGAGCGATGGGCGTGTGCATGTGCTGACCCAGCATACTCAGATACGGCGCGTCCGAGGCAGAATTGTTGAAGACGACGAGCGCCAGCAAGGTGAGTAATTCGGTTATCAGGTGAGATATTTGTTTAGCCGCGAACGGAGCTCTGAGCGCGCGCGAAACAGAACGCTTTTCACAGCGGGAACGGAGAGATCGAGAACTTCGCCGATTTGCTCGTAGCTGAGCTGTTCGTACCTGCGTAGGACAAGCGCCATTCGTTGAGTTTCAGGCAACTGCAAAATTGCTTCCTCGATCGTTTGCTGAAGTTCCGTCTCCAAAAGGGAGACATCCGGGGCGAGGTTCAGGTCGTCCTTTAAAGGAGGATCCTCTGCGCCGGCTTCTGGCTGAAGGAGAACGTGCGCTCGACGCTTGGTGCGCCGCATCTCGTTGAAAACCAGGTTGCGCGTAATTTTTAACAGCCAGGTCGTGAACTTGGCACGCGGCACATATCGTCGGGCGCTTTTCCAGACGCGAATGAACACCTGCTGCGCGATGTCTTCTACATCCGAATTGCTGCCGAGCATGCGGGCAACAGTCCCCGCCACCAGAGCCTGATGCTTTTGAATAAGCTCCTCGAACGCAGTGGTATCGCCGCGACCGACCAGGCGCATCAGACGCAAGTCGTCAGCGTCGCCTTCCGATCTCCCTCGATTTCCTTCCTCGTCGCCAGGCATTGCTCATTTAGACGTTCATACTGGGCAAAACTTGGCAGAAAAATGGAAACTGGCGAAAAATCACGCTGCAGAACTCAGCCCACGGTTTTTGTTGCAAGCCGGAAGCGGCCTGTGCATGCTTGGCCAGCGATTTACCACGGGTATGCGCATGAATTACCAGCTTATTCCGAAAGAACTCAGGCCGATCGCTCAAAGAGTTGAGGCGCATCAGCGCATTTCAGAGGCCGACGCTCTCGCTTTGTTTCGGTCGAATGACCTTAACGCGCTTGGCATGATCGCCAACGTCGCGCGCGAGAGAAAAAACGGCAACTACGCGACCTACATTCACAACCGGTACATCAATTACTCCAATATTTGTATTTTATCGTGCCAGTTCTGTGCCTTTGCTGCCAAAAAGCGCGATGAACACGCCTTCGAATATGCGATTGACGAAATCGTTTCCGCCGTGAATGACGCGCTTCCTCTTGGAATCACCGAGGTGCACATGGTAGGAGGACTGCATCCTACCCTGAAGAAAGAGTGGTACCTGGATCTTTTGCGCAGGCTGCGCGCGCTCGACCCCGAGCTTCATATTAAGGCGTTCACCGCGATCGAGGTTCGTCATTTGGCGCAACGAATCTTTCGCATGCCGATCCGCGAAACATTGGAAACTCTGCGCGAAGCCGGTCTTGGTTCGATCACTGGTGGTGGCGCCGAAATTTTCGATCCCATTGTGCGCGATCAGATCTGCCGCGGGAAAGAAACTGCCGCTGAATGGATTGATGTCCATCGCACCTGGCACGCTATGGGCGGCCGCAGCACGTGCACCATGCTCTATGGCCACATCGAAACGTTTGCTCAGCGTGTGGATCATCTCCGCCAACTTCGGGAGCTGCAGGACGAGACCGGCGGATTCACTGGGTTCGTTCCTTTCGCATTCGAACCGGCTCAATCCCTCGGCATCCTTGCCAACATAAAACGCGCGTCCGCATTTGAACAACTTCGCAACCTGGCAGTCAGCCGCATTTATCTCGATAACATCGATCATCTTACCGCCTATTGGGTCAGCCTGGGTTTACCTCTAGCGCAGGTCTCGCTCAGCTACGGCGTGGACGATTTGCACGGCACAATTTTGGAGGAAAAGATCTTCCACATGGCCGGCGCAACGACGCCGCAGCAACAGACTGTCGCAGCGCTGGAACACGCGATCCGTGAAGCCGGTCGCGAGCCGGTTCAGCGCGACAGTCACTATCGCCATATTTCGCAGCGATCTTCTACAACAAACACTGCCTCCGCGCCGGCCGAGCTGGCCTGCGCGTGACCAAGTGAGAAGTGAAATGTGAGACGTGAGAAGCGATCAACCACCAACCAGCGAATCACTTCTCACTGATCGCGTCTCACATTGAAACAACTCCGCATCGGCTGCGTAAGATATCTAAACGCTCGCCCACTCATTCGCGGGTGGCTTGGCAACGTGGAGTTCGGCCATCCCTCGGCGCTGTGCAAACGATTGGCCGATGGTGAGCTCGATGTCGCGCTCGTCTCCAGTTTCGAGTTTCTGCGCAACCCAATCTACCGGATCGTCGATGACGTTTCCATTTCATCTGACGGACCGGTTTACAGCGTGGTCGTCGCACATCGCGGCGATTTTTCCGAGCTCGAAGAAATCGAGCTCGATCCTGCATCCGAGAGCGCAGTCAATCTCCTGCGTTGCCTTTTCCGGGAGTTAGGATTCAAGCCGCGCTTGCTTCAGCGTGTTGCGGACGTATCGGCCACCGTGACAAAATTGAGTTCGACTTCTTGCGGTCAGTTGCTCATCGGCGATCAAGCTATTGGCTTTCGCCAAGAGCACGCCAGGGAATTCCGTTTTTGGGATCTCGGCGAGCACTGGAAGAAACTTATCGGTCTTCCGTTCGTATATGCGCTCTGGCTCATTCGCCCCGAACTCGCGGACGCTAAATCAATCGCCCAACGCCTGCGCGAATTGCGAAACGAAAATCTTGCCAACATCGACGATGTGATTGCAGACACTGTAGCCGGGGTCGGTGACGCCGGGCAACGGAAGGAACTCAATCGCGAATTCCTCGTCCGTTACTATCGCAAATATCTTCGATTCGGCTTTGGTGAAGAAGAGAAAGAAGGTCTGAAAACGTTCGCGAAGCTATGCGCCAAGCATGGTTTGCTTGAAAAATGCGATCTCGGGTTTGATCCGGTGGTAACCCACGAAACAAACATCCAAGGCGCACCGCCGGGCTGCGTCACACTGCAGCTCCTTTGAAACCAATGCGATTTGGCGCTGGATAGGCTTGATAATGGAATTACCGCGGCGGCACCGGCGCGATCTTCTTCCAATATTGAAGAATGCGA
>QHNQ01000178.1 GCA_003218135.1 Verrucomicrobiota bacterium | reverse complement strand
TATTTTTTTCTACCTGGACTGAAGGCGCTTCGCTATATCGCGTCACTGGGCACCGCTAGATGAGACGGCGGCAATTCATTAGAAGGAGACCAACTAGAAGGGAAATACAAATATGAGCAGAATCGCTGAAGGAGGAGCACGAACTTATAATCAAATCCATCTACCCCGTAAATACACCGGCAAACGGCGGGTGAGTATCTACTGGACGTGGAGCTACCCATGGGAAAGCAGCCGTGATGTCGCTGAACTGGACAACCGCTTTTCAACCATGACCGAGGTCCGGCGCGTAGCGTGGCCACAGTATGAGACACCCGAGTGGAGTGCAGCCGAATTCCTCCAAGGAATCGCCGGCACGCTCGAGTTATTCCATGTTTCCACGCTCGACTTCCAGAAGTTGGTCGGAGAAATCACTGACCATCCTGTCGCCGTGTTTCAGCGCATTGATCAGGCGGGATTTAAGGTGCCGATTGATGAAGCGATTCTCGCAGACACGGACACCTTGATGGTATTTGGCCTTGACCATTTAGTGTCCGAGCAGGAAGCCGCGCCCGAGGAGATTGCAGCAATACGCGACTGGCTCAAACGCGAAGGAACCTGCCTATTGCTGGCGCCGCATCATGATGTGGGTTTCACCACCGATATGAAGCAGCGGCAAATGGAATACCGGCACCATCGTGATCCGCTCGTCCCCCGGCAGCAGCGGTTCGGACAATATACGCGCTCATTGATGAAAGGACTCGGTGTGCCGGTGATGAACAAATACGGGCTCCGCCCCGCAACCGTTAAAGGAACCAACGATTTGATGCCGGTGACAGCCTATAGAGACTTGGACAAACTCGGCTTGCTCGAGGGTGTTACCACCTTCAACTTTCATCCTCACCTTCCGCATTACGAAGTAACTACTACCGATACAAATTCCATCCGTCTGCTGGCGCGCCAGCCAATTAATCTCGAACGTCCCCATCCATTCGTGGAAGAGGGCAACAAGGAATTCAATTGTTTCCTCTGGATGCCGCCGGCGGACGAGCGTCCCGGCGATATCGTACTGGCTGACTCAACTATCTTCACAACGCTGTTTGGTGTTTCGGACAGTTTGAAGAACTTCTGGAGAAATCTCGCGACGATGAGGATGGGATGAGATCGTGTGCGCCGTGGTCGCCATCGGCAAAAGCGGCCCTGATGTGACGGAACACAGTCATTACGACTTTATCATCATCGGCGGCGGACCTGCCGGACAAGGTGCGGCCGAGTTCGCTACGCTCGCCGGACTCCGCACGTTAGTCATCGAGCGCAATATCCTTGGCGGGCTCGTGGTCACCACCGGTGGCGCGCCAACTAAAACGCTGCGCGAAGCTGCTCTATATCTCACTGGGTTTCGCGAACGCGCCCTTTACGGGCTGACAGCGCCCGCAGACATCGCTCTTGCGGTGGAACGCATGCGTGCGCGGACGGCGCAAGTGCGCTCAGCGATGCAAGACATCACTCGCTCCTTCTTCGACGATCTCGGCGTCGAGGTCGCTTACGGCTCGGCGCGTTTGGGGTCAGGGCGCACTGTCCTATTGACTCCCCGCGATGGTGACGGAAAGGAATGCTTCCTCACCGCCGAGAGAATTCTTCTCGCGACCGGGTCGCGCCCGTCCCGCCCGCCGAACATCCCGTTTGACGATCCAGACGTTTTCGATTCGGAAGGTCTACCGAAGCTTCAACGCATTCCTAAGAGCGTCTTGATCGTTGGAGGCGGCTCAATTGGCTGCGAGTTTGTTTCCATCTTCAACGCGTTCGGAATTCCGGTCACGTTGGTTCAACCAGGGGACCGCCTGCTGCGCGAAATGGATAGCGAGATGTCGCAGCTGCTGTGTCACGTATTTGAGAACTTCGGGATCCATCTTCTCTTCGGTAAACGCGTATGCGCTGCACAGCGAATCAACAACGAATTGAATGTTACTCTCGAAACGGGCGAAGTGCTGCGCCCCGACATTGCGCTGTTTGCGGCGGGCCGGACAGTCAATACGGAAGGGCTGGGCCTCGAAGCCGCCGGCGTGAAGTTAAACGCTCGCGGCGCCGTCGCGGTGAGCGACAAATTTGAAACCAGCGTTGACGGAATTTACGCGGCCGGTGACCTGATCGGGCCATCGCTCTCCTCGATCTCGATGGAACAAGGTCGCGTGGCGGCTTGTCATGCATTCGATCTCCGCTTTAAAGAAAAGATGGATCCGTTGCCGGTGTCGGCAGTTTATTCCGTGCCAGAGGTGGCCGGAGTGGGTTTGACAGAGGACAACGCGAAGAAGCAGCGCATTAATTACGAGGTGGGCCGTTGCAGCTTCGCAACGATCCCTCGCGGTATTATCGCGGGCCACTCCGAAGGGCTGTTGAAACTGGTGTTCCGCAAGGACGACCGCCGTTTACTCGGCGTGCACATCCTCGGCGAAATCGCGTCGGAGCTCATAGGGCTCGGACAAGCGACGATTCACACCGGAGGAACGATTGATGTATTCAATCGCTTAACATTTGCTACACCGACATACACCATGGCCTATAAGTTCGCGGCTTTCGACGGACTCAAGCGCTTGGCCGGCGAATCGGAGCCAAGCCCATGACGGAACGAGAGCACGCAGATGTTTCGCGTCGCAATCCAGACACGCTGGAAAAGCGTGAAACCAGTCGCTGGCTGGACATCGGCAGCGCAATTGTGCTGGCGCTGGCTACGATGGCGTCTGCTTGGTGTGGCTATCAATCTGCGCTGTGGAGCGGCGTGCAGACGTTCCGGCTAGCAGCTGTAAGTACGGCTGGCCGCGAGGCTGCGGCGCAATCCATGAAAGCATTGGAATTGCGTGGGCTGGATGCGAGCATGTTCATCAATTACGTCGAGGCGCGGGGACGTGGCGACACATCGCTCGAGGATTTTCTTTATCAGCGATTCCGTCCCGAGATGCGCAAGGCGCTCGACGCTTGGCTTAAGACCGATCCGCTCCATAATCCACATGCGCCGCTCACTCCGTTTCAGATGGCCGAGTATGTGCAGCCGGAGCTATTGGAAGCGCAACGTCAACAGAGGGAAGCCGAGAAGATGGAGGCCGCCGCTAGGCAGGCCAACCAATTCTCTGACCAGTATGTCTTGTTCACCGTGTTGTTCGCCACTGTCCTGTTCTTTGGTGGTATTAGTGGGACATTCCGCTCAAGGCGATTACAACTGACCGCTTTCGCCATCGCCGTTCTGCTGTTTGTTGTAACCGTCGTCGGCTTGGGGACCATGCCCATTTGTAACGAATGAAGAAGTCGTCGGCGGACAAATTCAGCGATTCCTCCGCCGTCGTTTTGATGCTGATAATCGGCGCTACTCTGAATCCTGCTGGTTTGCGTACGTATGGCGAAGAATCGACTTCCACCGCGTCCGCACCCGCTAACGAAAGAACGCCCGCGCCGGCTTCTGCGATTGACGCAACGATTTTCGAACGACCAAACCTAACCGGGGACTGGTTAGGCGCCCGCGATACTTTGTCCTCCCACGGCTTAACGCTGGAGATCAGCCTCACCCAGTTTTACCAAGGCGTGGTCGATGGCGGTAACGAGCGAGATTTCGAGTATGGAGGCAAGGTCGATTACTACGTGAATCTTGACGGCGGGAAGGCCGGCCTTTGGCCAGGCTTTTCGATCACGACGCACATCGAAACCCGGTACGGCAATGACGTGAACGAGATCGACGGCATGTTTTCCCTCGCCAATTTCAACATGGCGTTTCCAAAGGGGGAGCACGCCGTTACTGGCGTCACGGCGTTGAAGCTGACGCAACGGTTGTTTGACCATCTGCTGCTCATTGCAGGCAAGATCAACACCTTGGATGATTTTCGACTCAACTATACCGGTGGCAACGGCCTCGATCGATTCATGAACAGCGCCGTCGTCGCCAACGTCATCAACGGACGGACGATTCCGTATTCGACCTACGGCGCGGGCTTCGCCATGTTCGCCGACCAGGGTCCGGAGTTCACGTTTCTCGTTCGCGATCCCGACCATCACCCGACAACGACCGACCTCGACAAACTTTTCGCCCACGGCGCGTTGCTGACCGGCTCGTTGCGATTGCCGGTTGCGCCCTTCGGGTTGCCGGGCACGCAAGTGTTCGGCGGCAACTGGAGCAGCCGGCACTACACATCGCTCGACCCATCCGATTGGGAGAACGTTCCCGGTCAGGGTCTGCCCGCGCCCGAAGAATCTGGCTCGTGGGCGATTTGGTACAACGCCGACCAAACCCTCTGGATCAACTCCGCCAACACAAACCAGTGGCTCGGCGTCTTCGAAATGTCCGGCCTCTCCGATGGGAATCCAAACTCCGTTCGCTGGAATGTTACCGTCGGCCTCGGCGCCGGCGGACTTGTGCCCAGCCGGGAACACGACACGATGGGCGTGGCGTACTTTCACATCGGCGTGTCGGATGAGGTTAAGGATTTGCTGGCCAGTCAGCCCGGCCTCGCGCAGCGCGACGAACAAGGAGTCGAGTTGTATTACAACGCCGCGCTCAGTCCGTGGTGTCACTTGACCGCCGACCTGCAAGTCGCACAACCGAGCACGAAGGCTTTCGACACCGCCGTGCTGGCCGGCAGTCGACTGAAGATCGATTTTTGACGGAGTAAGTTATGGAAATAATGCAAAAAGCGACCTCGGTCGAAATGTTAGTCTTTGTGGTGTCGAGCATGCTGGCAAATCCCCCAACCAGAAAGGGAATCCGATTATCGAAATTCATCCCGACTGGACGCGCGACGTTGCTAAATTCGAAGCTTTGAAATTCGCACACGCTTTCGCCATCATCGCCTGCTGCATCGACGCGCTCTCAGCTGCTGCGCAAGAAGCCGCGCCGGATCAAGCCGCAGACCTCGCCAAAAAACTCCAAAACCCCGTTGCATCTCTCATCAGCTTCCCGCTGCAAAGCAACTTCGACTTCCGCATCGGTCCTTCAGATGACGGCTGGCGCTACACCTTAAACATCCAGCCCGTCATTCCGATATCGATTGGCAGCGATTGGAATCTTATCGTCCGCACCATCATTCCCTACATTCATCAGGAGGATGTTTTCAAAGGCTCCGCCCTAATTTTTGAAGAGGACATTGACGGCGTCCCCGTGGAAGTGACCAGCGCGCGACCGCTGGGACATGTGCAGGACGGCCTTGGGGATATCATACAGAGTTTTTTCTTCTCTCCCAAAGAACCCGTCGCAGGTTGGATTCTTGCCGCCGGACCGGTCTTTTTTTACCCAAGCGCGACCGATCCTTTGTTGGGAAGCGAAAAATGGGGCACCGGGCCCACTGGATTGATCCTCAAACAAACGGGCGGTTGGACTTACGGAATCCTGGCAAATCAGATCTGGAGTTTTGCCGGAGATGCGGAGAGGCGAAGTGTGAATGCGACATTTCTACAGCCATTTATTTCTTATACCACAAAGACCAAGACTACGTTCGGCCTTAATACCGAAAGCACCTATAACTGGAATGATAATCAGTGGACGGTGCCGCTAAATGTTTCGGTGAGTCAGCTTTTGCGGATCGGAAAGCTGCCGGTGAGTTTGGCGGTCGGTGGTAGGTACTATGCCGAAGGTCCAAGCGGCGCGCCCGAATGGGGGCTTCGTTTCGTCATAACTCTGCTATTTCCGACTGGCGGGACGCCCCCAGCGCAAAGTGCACCTTGTCCAAATTAGCGTTCGCTTTCGCCGCGGCGGTCTTCGCGTTTGCCCTCGTACGGACGGCGATGCTTCCGTTGTGAGATGGCGCACACGCCATTAACGTACCTTAGCAAATCAGGCAGTTTCCATTGCTACCGCGGTCGGTCAGCTAGCCCAGACGCTGCCGCGCGCACTTGCGGGTCCGACATTCGATAAACGCTTCGATCGAGCAAGTAATGAATGAATCCTGTCGCAAATCCAAGAGCGAGCAGCGCAGGTACCCAGGTGGATGTTCGTAATTGCGTCGCCAGCGTACCAAATATCCGGTCGCCATAGTACGTGCCGGTCTCGCGATTTGCTTCCACCTCAAAAATAGGCAGCAACACAAGCGACACCAACATGAGCAGGAGCACGACCGCCCATGGCCGCACATTCAATCTGTGCAGATATCTGCGAACAATCCCAGTCGTGGGAGACGACTCCGCCGACGGAGTCTGCGAGGCCAGTCCGGTAGCAAGGAGCCAGTGTTGCGATGTCCAGATCACAAGGAAGAGAAACAAACTCCTTGGACGAAGAGCCAGGCCAACCATCACCGCGAGTCCGACGATGTACAACACACGTGGCAACGACCACCCGGGGATGCGCAGTTCAGCAAACAGTGTGGTCGCCGTGATAACTAACAGCACGAACATGGCGCCGCCGCGGATTCCATTCTCAGTCGACACAATCCACGCCGGAAACCAGCCACCGATCCACTGGTCCTGATAAGCCACCGTTCCGGCGAGAATGTCCGCTACAAAAACAAGCACGCCGCCTACAGTCAGCGCGAAGAAGCGGTCCAAGCGCCTGGTCTGAATGCACGAGCTGCGATCAGCTCGCGAGCGATAGAGCGAAAGCGCACCGAAATGTTGTGCCGCGAAATGATATGTTACGCAGGCATAATCTACGATCGCTAATCCGATAAGTCGTTCCTCACGTGTCCATGGCAACGCCGAGTCGGCAGGAAGAAATAGAGCAAAACACCCTGCCGTCACCAGAAGCGGGAGTATGACGAACCGGATGGGCTGCTCCCGCAGGAGTGGTCGATACGCTTCGGTGCAGTATGCGAGATAGGTGCTCGATAACCTGTGGCCAATCCAAAAGAGCGCAGTCAAACCGAAGTAAAGCAGATCGAGTGGACTCGATTCAGGGTTGGAATATCCGTGGGCGAGCCAGAGCACAATGGGCGCGAGCCACAGCGCATTAAGCATCCAGAACCCGTCCCAGAGTGGCCCACGAACCCAAGGCGACGACACTTTCGATTGGGATAACGTCGAGTCTGAGAAGTCAGCAACGGTACCGGGTGAACAACGCGCAGTCATCGGCAATCGCAATTTACCTGCGCTTAGTAATGCGACTGCGTGGTGCGTGCATATGGGACGAAGGTCTAACGTCGCCTTCACGCAGCGAAACGATGTCGATCAGTCTAACAGGTTAAATGGCAACAGTGCGCGTTGGCTGCTCGACGACGCGCACATTGATTCGTCAGACAATTCTCTGAGGCCGAGCCTGCTTACCGTTTGATTTGCATGTCAACGCCACCACCAGTCGCGGTGACATCAACGCCTCTTTGCGTTGAGGAAAGCGCTACAATCACACCAGCTTGATTCGTCATCGTGGTGGTTTTTCGTCCACCGCCAGCAGTTACGCCGCGCATCCCCGAGCCACTCACGTTGTAATGACCGTTGAAATCTTGAAGATGCTTCAGATTGTAAACCTCGCCGTAAGCGGAAGCGCTCGTAACTCCCACCTTGCCAACTGACAATCCTTTTACCTTAACCGAATAATTTTTGCCCTGGTAGGTGAGCGTCCCGGACCCCCAGCTAAAGCCGATACCGGCTGCGAAAGATCCTCCGCTAAACCGCAGAGTTGCGTCTGAATGGGATTGATGAGTCGCTGCCTCCGTGAAGCCAGTCATTATTGCGACGACGAACGATAGAATTGCGATTTTCTTGACATTATTCATATGAATTCCTTCCAATTGGTTTGCTGAAACTACGATTTATATCCGACGGCACTATTGGACGAAAGTCTTATATACCGGTCGGCAACTTTGATGTATTCCTATTGGACAACGGTTGAAAAGAAAAAAGTTATGAAGTCACCAACCCGCAAATCATTTAACGGCTTGATCACCATCGTCGGTCTCGCATTCCTCTCATCGGGCTCTCCTGCATTCGCGCAACAAGCGCAGTCGCAGGTCATGACGACTACCACAAACGCTCACACGGAACAGGCGCCTAAAATTCCGAATGATGAATTGGATTCTTTGGTTGCGCCCATCGCGCTCTATCCCGATCCGTTGCTGGCCCAGACTCTGGCCGCTTCCACTTATCCACTGGAGGTCGTTCAGCTTCAACAGTGGATGGACCGAAACAAGAATTTGAAAGACAAGGCGCTAGCGGACGCTGTGGCCAAGCAACCTTGGGATCCAAGCGTTCAGACGCTGGCGGCTTACCCCGACGTGGTTCAGCGTATGGCTGGCAACATCCAGTGGACAACCGATCTCGGTAACGCTTTCCTCGCCCAGCAATCTGATGTGATGGATGCCGTCCAGCGAATGCGAGGCAAGGCTGAAAGTAAAGGAACTCTAAAGACCAGCGCGCAGCAAACCGTGCAGAAGAAACCACTCGAGGGAGGCAAGCAAGTGGTCGTCATTGAGCCAGCGCAGCCCAACGTAGTTTACGTTCCTTCGTACGACCCACAGGTCGTTTACGGACCTCCTCCTCCTGCCTATCCGTACTATCCTTATACCTATCCCGGATACTACCCCGGGATGGGGCTGGCGTGGGGCGCGGCGGGATTTGCTGCGGGAGCCGCATGGGGAGGTTACTGGGGGAATTGCGATTGGAACCACGGCGACGTCAACATCAACAACACTAATAACTTCAACAGAAACGCGAATAGAAACGTCAACCGCGGCCAAGCTGGCCAGGGCAACAAATGGCAACACAATCCCCAACACCGGGGCAACGCGCCGTATGGCAACAGGCAAACGGCGAACAAATTCGGCGGTCAGGGTGCTCGTGGCCAGGGTGGAGCGGGTAATCGCCCCGGTGGCGGAGCTGGAACACGTCCGGGTGGTGGCGGAGCCGGAACTCGACCGGGTGGAGGAACTGGCGCAGGTAATCGTCCCGGCGGAGGCGCAGGCGCAGGCAATCGTCCGGGTGGTGGCGCGGGAGCTGGGAACCGTCCGGCTGGAGGGGGTGCCGGCGCCCGACCCGGCGGTGGTACGGCTAAAAACCAAGTTGGTAATCGCAGCGCATCCTCACGGCCTTCTTCGGCTTCTCGCGGAGGCGGAGGTTTCGGCGGCGGTAGCGGAAATTTCGCTCGCGCCAGCAGCAACAGAGGCGGCCACAGCATGGGTGGCGGTGGATTTAGTCGAGGTGGTGGAGGAGGCGGCGGCGGTCGCGGCGGAGGAGGACGTCGTCGATGAACAAATTCGATGAGGAAAAACAAATGGAACCAAAATCAAACATCATGACTTTGCCGAAACTGTTCGTCATCGCTGGCGCAATCGTTAGTTGTACACTTCCGGTTTTCATCTCGCTGGGGGCAGAGCAAAAAACAGACACAGCTGCGGCGTCGCAGCCGGCACAAAAGCAATTCGACACACCCAAGCAGGCCGCCGATGCCCTTATTCAAGTAGCGGCAAATTTCGATGTCGCTGCGGCGAAAGAAATTCTGGGTCCGGACAGCGAAGACATTGTCAGTTCTGAAGATCCGGTGCAGGACAAGAACCGCGCTGCGGAATTTGCAGCCAAGGCAAAGGAAAAAACCTCGATCCAAATAGACAAGAAAAACCCAAACGTCGCCATTCTCCTTGTGGGTAAGGATGATTTCCCGCTGCCCATTCCGCTTGTGAAACGTAATGGGAAGTGGTCATTTGATACGAAAGTAGGCCGCGAAGAAATCTTAAATCGACGTATCGGCGCCAACGAACTGAACGCCATTGCGATTTGTCGCGGGTTCGTCGAGGCACAACACGAGTATGCCATGGAAAAGCACGACGGTTCGAAGGTGAATCAATATGCGCAGCGTGTCCTGAGCACGCCTGGGAAGCATGATGGTCTGGCGTGGCAAAACCCGGACGGCACATGGGGAGGTCCGGTGGGAGAAGAAGTCGCTAAAGCGCTGGAGGAAGGTTATTCGGCGCAGGCAGGTAAGCCTTATCACGGTTACTACTTCAAGGTGCTGACGGGGCAAGGACCTGCGGCGGCCATGGGCGAGATGGACTTCGTGGTCGGCGGCGCGATGATCGGCGGATTCGCCCTTGCAGCCGCGCCCGCTGAGTATCGCGTGACCGGAGTGCAGACGTTCATCGTTGGCCCTAACGGAGTCGTTTACGAGAAAGATCTCGGACCCGATACGCTAAAGACCTTCCAGAGCATGGACAAATATAATCCTGACAAAACTTGGAAAGTAACTGAGGATAACGTGGAAGAGGAGTCACAAGAAGGTCAATAGCCTCGAGTCTAACGAACAACCCCACAGTTGAGGGACGAGCTTACCCGGCCTCCGAGTCGTCGTGCGAGTTTACATACAGCGAGTGGCGGCTCACGTCCTTTCTGAATAGCCGCGCGATCGGGCTGCTTGGTAACCGATAATATCGCGATGAGATTTTTCAGGTTTGTCGCGTTCGCGATTGGCTGGGCCGTCGCAATCGTTGCGGTCGCATGGGCATTTGGCGCCCTCTATTTTGATTTTCCAAGAATCGGCGCCCTTGCGGCGATTCTGTTCGTCGTCATTCTGCTCGCGGCGATCATATTTGTTCGCGGACAACTGTTGAAGCTGGCGATCGCGTTAGGCGCATCGGCTATTGTCGCTGGATGGTGGCTGACTTTGAAGCCGAGCAACGATCGTGCCTGGCAGCCCGATGTCTCGCAGACCGGCTGGGCGGAGATCAACGGCGACGAGGTCACAATTCACAATGTGCGGAACTGTGACTACCGCACAGATACTGATTTCACGCAGCACTGGGAAACGCGCACGGTGCGGCTCTCGCAGATCACAGGCATGGATGTGGCTATTAATTACTGGGGTTCGCCTTGGATCTCACATCCCATCGTCAGCTTTCAATTTTCCGATGGACTTCCGCTCTGCTTTTCCATCGAAACACGCAAGACAATTGGACAAAAGTACTCGGCATTGGACGGTCTTTACCGGCAGTACACATTGATTTACGTCGTGGCCGATGAGCGCGACGTCATTCGCCTGCGCACCAACTATCGGCGAGAAGATGTTTATCTTTACCGCACGTTGGCTTCCCCGGCACAAGCACGGGAGAGATTCTTGGAATACATAAAGACGATGAACATTCTTCATGAGCATCCGCGCTGGTACAATGAGGTCACAGCCAATTGCACCACTAGCATTCGCACG
>QHNQ01000033.1 GCA_003218135.1 Verrucomicrobiota bacterium | reverse complement strand
CTTTCTGGCTGAACTTCGCAGCCTCATGCCAGTCGTGGATTTCCAGCCGTGGAATGACGGCGTGCTGGGGCAGGGGAGTTGGATCGAGCAACCACGAGTACGGAATCACTTCCTGTAGCTTGCTAAAATATTTCTCGCCCAATTCGCGTCGCCAGAATTCGCGCAGTGGCTGAAGCCAAAAGAGTCCGAACCACATTTTCTCTTCCAGATACGGCTTGATCGGCGGCGTAATCGTGATTCGGTCTTCTGCATTTGCGCGCAGCGTCTTTTCGATCCCCGGAATGTTTGGCAGATCGAACAACTCGAAAAAACGATACACCGCGCGCTCATTCTCCGGTTCATAATTCTCCGCCGGCACAACACGCCAGCTGTAGCCGGGATCGGTGATCCCGGCGCCATTGTGATCGCGAGGAAAGCCGGAGTCATCGCCTCCGGCTACAGCAGCTTGTTCCTTCAATCGCGCCACGATCCATTCCATCTCCGGCCGGTAGGTTGCCGATTCCTGCGAGATGACAATGTCGCCGCCGTTTGGTAGCACGGAATGAAATCCGCCCAGCATACCGTTCGTACCCCCAATGATTGCATTGTCGAATTTTGAATATGTCTGATTGAGCCATGCCGTGAGACCAATTCCCCCGGGCACCGAATCGATTTCGGCAATGATGTATCCGTTCTCGGTCAGAATTAAGTCCGGCCGGATCACCCGCGGTAAATCGTCTCGGATTTCCTTACGCCGCGAAAATTCGATTAGTTCTTTTGGTTTGCCGGCGTCGAGGTAGCGCGCAATCCACCCAGGCTGCTTCCCTTTGACGCTGAGTTGGTAGAGCTGATTGCAAGCGCGCTGAAAAACAAACAGCCGGTGACCAAGCTGCTCGAGCTCAGCCAGAAATTTCTTATCGATCGGAAATGCGTCAGGCGAGAGGAGCCACTCCTTTTCCGCGAAGAGGCCTTCTTTTGGGAAAGCGGCACGGATCGCGGCTAGTCTCTCGTCGTGCGCCTCAACTTGCATGACAAAGCAAACGTCCAATGCCCAACGCCCAACGTCCAACGCCGAATGCGAACATCTGAATTGAACATTGGGCGTTGGACGTTGAGCGTTCGGCGTTTGCTGCTCATTTGCCGGCTGCCATCCGCTTCAGCGCCAGCTTCACAAGTTCTTCCGCCGACTTCGCTTCGCCTTTCTCCTGGAAGTCACGGACTGCTTTATGCGCTTCGATCTGTTTGTAACCAAGCGCGATGAGGGCGAGCACCGCTTCATTGGCTTGTTCTTCTTCGGGTGTGGGTGCATGCGCAGAGCTTGCTGCTTCCCATGCCGCAGCGACGCCCAACTTGTCCTTTAATTCGAGAACGATCCTCTCTGCCGTCTTTTTGCCGAGCCCGCTAATCTTTGAAATCGCAGTAACATCAGAGTTGACCACTGCAGCTTTGAAATTGTTGACGCTCATCCCGCTTAGCACTGCGAGGCCAAGCTTCGGCCCGATCCCGCTGACGTTATTGACCAGCAACCGAAAAAGATCGCGCTCCACTGACGTCATAAACCCGTAAAGAATATGCGCGTCTTCGCGCACTGCCAGGTGAGTGAGAATTCGGATGGGCTGCCCTGCAACGGGCAGTTTGTCGTAGCTCGATAGCGGAATGAATACTTCGTAGCCGACTCCGCCGACATCAATAGTTGCCTGCGTGGGCAACGCGCTTACGAGTTTGCCGTCAAGAAAAGTAATCATCCCGCGCTTGATTTACCACAGAGATCGCAGAGTGCGCAGAGAATAAACGGTCAACCCTCTGTGTTCTCTGCGTCCTCTACGGTTAAACTATTCCGGTTTGAGCACGAGAGTAAGATCGACGCGTTTCCCCTTCGCGATATTGAGACCGCTGACGGTAAAAAATTCCGAGCTTTGCGGCGCAGTCGTGAAAAGTGATCCTGCGAGAGGGGTCGGTAGAACAATAAAGCGCGGATCTGGCGCGCTCATGAATTCTGCAGCGCGACGCTTGTTTAGCGGCGTAAGAAAGCCTTTCACGCGCGAGCGAAAATACCAGACCAGACTTGGCTCATCGAACTCGACCGAAGCAAATTGCATATCCGGCCGCAAAGATGCGCGCGATTGTTGAAAAAGCTGATATGCCGGAAAAAACCGCGCCACTATTGGCGGGACGACGAACGCAATGGCAATCCAAATGCAAGCAGCGCCAACGGCGATTATTTCGAACAAGGAGCGGCGGCTTCGAACCACCGTCGGCGCTTGGAAAGGCGCGGCTTGCTGCCAATGCCGCGCAAGCAGCAGAGCAAGGAGAGGAAAAGCCGGGAGCGTGTAATGCGGCAACTTCGTCTTGATTAGTGTGAAGATAATAAAAATGATCGCTGTTCCCGTTAGCAGATAAGCATCGATCTTGTTCGCGCTGTAGCCGGGATCGGCGATCCCGGCCCTTCTTTCCCGCCATAATCTTTGCACCAACCACGGCAATTTAATCGACCATGGAAAAAAACTGATAAAGACCGTTACAAAATAAAACGGCAGAAGCAGCAGGTACATTCCGAATGAATCAGCGCCGTGACCCTCCATGGTCGCAAGTGAGCGGCCAATGACATGCCGTCCGATTCCGACTGAGAAGAATTTTCCGTGCGTTTGAATGAGCGCCGGAATTCCCCACAGCGCGATCACGGCGAGCGTGAGCAAAATTCCACGCACAAATTTGAATGACCGCACCAACTGCCAATCGCGCGTGGAAATAATCATTGCGGCGACCGTGAGCAGCGGCGTCCAGGCAATCGGGCCCTTAGCGAGGAAACCAATTGCGAGCGAGAGATAAAACATCAACCACCAAAATAATGTCGGATGTCGGATGTTTGATGTTCGATTTAGCTTTCCTGAATTCTGCGTTGGGCGTTGATCGTTGGGCGTTCGACGTTGAACCAGTTCGTATCCCGTGCAATGCGCGAGTGTGACGAACAGCACAAGCCACATATCGGCAACGGCAGCTTTTGCGTGGATAAATGTTTGCAGCGAAAGCGTGAAGATAATCGCCGCCCACAAGCCAAGCTCCTTTCCGCGCAATCGCGTGCCCCAGGTAAAAATCACCAGCGCTGTCAGTGCGGCTGCAATTGCCGATGGAAAACGGGCCGCAAAATCGTTTTCACCAAAGATGCGATAGCTGAGGGTTTGCGCCCAATAGGTCAGGGGAGGCTTGTCGAGACGCAGCTGATTGTTGAAGTAAGGGACGATATAATCGCCGCGCTCGATCATTTCGCGCGATGCCTCCGCGAAACGTGGCTCGTCCCGATCGATCAATGGCAAGTTCCATGTGCCGACGATGTGAAAAAGGAGACAGCCGAAAAAAAGTGTCGCGTATGTTGTGGTTGTCGAGTTTATCCTGCTCATGCTCCTACTCATGCTCATGCTCGGTTCTGGTCGATTAGGCGCAAGAGCATGAGCAAGAGTAAGAGTTGCAACCGTTAACGGGAACTCATTTATGAAGCGCACAGTCGCCTTTTATTGGCTGATTGGGATCGCGGTCGCGGCGCTGGCGATTGCACTGGGATTTTATTTTGATGACACCGTGCGCGATTTCATGGCTGAACATCAAACCCCCGCGCTGCGCAGTTTCATGCGCTACGTCAGCTTGTTTGGTGACTGGCCCTCACATGTTGCCTTCGGATTGCTCTTTCTGGCGATCGCCTGGATGCGCAACAGCAAAAAGTGGACGCGCATTTTCCTCGCCATGCTGGTAGCCATGTCGCTTGCAGGCGTGACTGGCAACGTTATCAAACGGACGATTCCGCGTCCGCGCCCGTCGGTGCACACGGATATGCGATGGGGCGGCTCGCGTTTCAGCTCCAAGTATCACTCATTCCCGTCCGGCCACGTTGACGCTTCAATCGCTTTCTTTTGTACCTTGTTTCTGGCAAACCGGCGGATCGGCCTCGCCTGCTTTCTCATTCCGATCCTGATCGGCTTATCGCGAATGTATCTCGGCGCGCATTATCTCTCAGATGTTGTCTGTGCCGCGGTCTTGGGGATCTTCTGCGCTCTGATCGTCGCGCATTTTCTTCTGCTGCCGATCGCAAATCGGAAATCGGCAATCCAAAATTGATTGTGGCGGAGGGGGTGAGATTCGAACTCACGAGGCCTTTCGGCCTTCCGGTTTTCAAGACCGGCGCGATCAACCGCTCTGCCACCCCTCCGGGAAAGTTAGTGATCAGTGATCGGTGATCAGTAATCGCTGGGCAATTATAACAGGAACTCAAAGATTTGCTCGACAGCGTGATACGTTCATGTGAACTTATTACGTGCCGGCGAAGAAGAAATTTAAGCCTGTGATCGTCGAAACGCCGCAGAGCCAAGCGGCGATTCGTGGGCGCGGCGCATCATGGAGCCCAGCCAATCGATTTGAAAAACTGCACATCGATTTAACCGACGCGGACGTAGTCGATGTCTTTCGCGAGATCGAAGCAACACCGCGGCCTCCCACGCAGTATTTTCGCGATGGAACGAAATCGATTATCACGCGCAATACGAGTCCCGATGTCGGTTTTGAAACGAGCCTCAATCCATATCGCGGGTGCGAGCACGGCTGCATCTATTGTTACGCGCGGCCGACTCATGAGTATCTCGGTTTCTCGGCAGGGTTGGATTTCGAGAGCAAAATCATCGTAAAAACGAACGCGCCGGAGCTGCTGCGTGCAGAGCTGGAATCACAGCGCTGGCAGCCACAGACGCTTGTTATGAGCGGAGTGACCGACCCGTATCAGCCAATCGAAAGAAAATTGCGGATCACGCGCGGTTGCCTCGAAGTGCTCGCTCAATTTCGAAACCCAGTCGCGATCATCACGAAGAATCGTCTGGTCACGCGAGATATCGACCTCTTGTGCGAATTGGCACAACGCCACGCGGCCGCGGTTAATCTTTCCGTCACTTCACTCGATCCTGATTTGCAGCGAGTGCTCGAGCCGCGAACGTCAGTGCCCGAGGCGCGGCTCGATGCGATAAGGCAACTTCGCGCCGCGAACATTCCAGTTGGCGTCATGGTGGCACCGATCATTCCAGGTCTAACTGATCATGAAGTTCCGAGGATTCTGGACGCCTGCGCAAAAGCAGGCGCGCAATTTGCCGGTTACACGATTGTTCGGCTGCCGTGGGCGGTGGCACCGCTATTCGAGCACTGGCTGGAGGAGCATTTCCCAGAGCACAAAGACAAAGTGCTCGGGCGTATCCGGCACCTACGCGGAGAACGGCTCAACAATTCTCAGTGGCATACGCGCATGACCGGGGAGGGGATTTTCGCCCAGCAAATCGCATCGCTTTTTAAGATTAGTTGCCATCGGGCTGGTATTGGCGGGCGGCCAACGCTGTCAACCGAGTCGTTTCGTAAATCAACAACACAATTGCACCTTAGCTTGTAGGGGGAACTGACAGCTTCCCCTACAGATTTGCTGTTAGAACGGACGACGCTTTTGCCACGAGGACGCGTGATCTAACAATCGGTCCCCAGCTTGCAGAGATTCTGTGATATCGATCTGCGCACTGGCATCGCCAGCGGCGACGACAGGCTCATTCCGCCCCGTTGGCCAACGTTGGAAGTAGCCGACAGCTATTGTAACCGGCGGTTGTTCGTCGGCGGATGCAATGACTTTTTCTTTCGCGCAAGTTACTCGTGTAGTAGTTCCGTCTGTCCAAACAGAAAACAAGCAATCCGAATCAGGCTTGACGGTCACCCCGGGCGCCGTGATGACAAATCCAGACGCGTTCGTGTCGCTTGGAATGAATAATACAATAAGTTTCCCCCGGATTACTCTTATGCGCGCGCGCCGCTCCCGCATATCGCCAGCGGTCTCATTGCCATCCTTCGTTATTCTTAGTTCTTCAACTTTGATCTCAGAATCGCTGGAGAGTTGTGCGAAAGCCCCTGGAATCAAGCCAAGATCCACCGACGCCCCGTTTGCTGCGCGAACCGAATCGCCATCATGAATTCTGCTTTTGAGCGTGACCGGTTGAAAATCATTTCGTTCCGCCCTTCCGGAAGCGACTCCGCCGCTGACCGAAAAGACAGTGGCTGCTGTTGCCCGCGCGATGGCTTTCGAGCAGCCGTTCGTCAGAAGTGAACAGAGCACGATAGAAACAGCGATTACGGTGCGTCGCATCAGCGGGCAAACGGGAATGCGCCCGAACGTAAGCGGCCTTGCGCATCGGCTGCAACATCGAACATGAACGCGCGCAAAAAAAAAGCTGGCTTGCAGATGATGCAAGCCAGCTCAGTGGGTTTTATGCCTTTACGTCAACTTAGTACCGATAGTAATGATGATGACGGTGGTGGCGGTAATAGCGGTGTCCGTTGGACCAGTAGTATGACGGCCCAGAGTAATATTGGTACGGGTAAGATCGGTAGTATCCATATGGATAATAGCTGTAGCCGGACGGGTAATAACCGTATCGGTACCCCGGATATCCGTACCCTACTCCTCCGACGCCAATCGTGATCTGAGCGTCTGAACGCTGGATCGGAACGAAAGCGAACCCGATTGCCACCAAAGCAATGAATAGAAGCTTTCTCATTTTGTTTATCCCCTTTCTATCGTTTTATCCCTTGTTGATTGAGATTTGCGCAGGTCTTCCCACGCATGTTGAAGCGCCTCCTAGATGGATGTACGCCTCGTTACATTAGAATCGGATTTCAACGCCCTCGCGGTTCCCGGTCCTCAAAAATTGCGTAGCGTGGCAGCGCGTACGGGAGTCGAACCCGTGCACCAGCCTTGAGAGGGCTGTGTCCTAACCACTAGACGAACGCGCCGCAAAAACAGGTGCGTTCTAGGAATACTGCATTGCAACCGGACTGGCAAGGCAGCTACCCGCCACTATCTTGTCATTTTTACCTTGTGATGTTTTTGAGCAGCCTTTTTATGTCGAGGCGCAGCTGTTGGCGTTGGTGTGGCGCCCTCGGGAATAGGTGAAGGTCGTACCCGTGGCTGAGCCAACGCATTCTGATGACTCGCCTTGAACGAATCCAACGCCAATTTAATGTCTGCGTTCGTGGTCAGGGCGGACATGCGTTGATAGTACATGCTGTAGTACTCGCGGAGTCGATCCCGTTTTTCCAGATCCGTTCGAGCCGACTGAGCGTACGCTTTCGCAGCTTGCACCTGCGGGTCGTTTACTGTCCGGTTTCGCAATTGTCGCCATTCCACACGCAACTTGGTCCACTCAGCGTCCGAGCCCAGGTTCGGTGGCTTAAAAGTTGCGTCGAGCTGCTTTAGCTCCGGCAACTCGGGACCATTCGGCGGAACAGTAGGGGTGACGGTCGCCTCAGGCAGCGCTTCATAGAGATCTACAGAAGGCGGCGCGGCCTCCTGTGCGCAAATGATCAGAACCGCCTCAAGGACCATCCCCAAGATGATCAACCCGTATGTTTTAGTTCCCATTCTTCCTCTCAATGTAACTGAATTTCCGCATGCGGGAAGGCGCTATCCATGATAAAGAATCACGCCGAAGTTCGGGGCGTAGCTTAGCTTGGTAGAGCGCGTGGTTTGGGACCACGAGGTCGGAGGTTCAAATCCTCTCGCCCCGACGTCTGATCGCTTCAGATGTTGTAATCCAAATTAGGTGCAAGTCGTTTTTCCACGGCAGCGACCGATTCGCCACGCCGGGCTACATAATCCAAGAGCTGATCGCGGCCGATCTGACCGACGCCAAAATATTTCGCGTCGACGTGCGAAAAATAAAGCCCACTCACGCTTGCGCCGGGGTGCATCGCAAATGATTCAGTCAATCTGAAGCCTGCGTTTTTCTCAGCGTCCAGCAATTCGAACAACGTTCGCTTCTCCGCATGATCAGGACAGGCGGGATAACCGGCAGCAGGCCGGATACCGCGGTATTTTTCGCGGATGAGGTCGGCATGCGACAACTCTTCGTCGCGTCCGAACCCCCAGGCTATGCGCGTCTGTTGGTGCAGATATTCGGAAAATGCTTCGGCCAGTCGATCTGCCAGTGCTTTGGTAATGATGGCGCTGTAATCATCATGCTCATGCTTGAACGCCTCAGAAAGTTCATCTGCGCCGTGAATTGAAACGGCGAAGCCGCCGAGATAATCAATCGATTGCGGATCGCGGATTGAAACTCGCTCGCTTCCCTCGCTCACTCGCCGCTGCCCTTCGCGGCTTTGCCTCCTATCTCGGCGATCCCTCGCCTCGGTTGCGGATCGCGGATTTGAAACTGGGGCAACATAATCCGCCAGGCAATGGTTAAATTGTCCGGCAGGTTTTTGCATTTGCTGCCGCAAAAAATAAAACGTGGCAAACTTTTCAGTACGCGCTTCGTCGCTGTAAAGATCGATATCATCTCCCACTGAATTTGCCGGCCAAAAAGCATGGACCCCGCGTGCGACCAACAGGTTCTTCGCGACGATACGACCAAGAATTGCTTGCGCATCATCGAAGAGTTCGCGCGCTTCTTTGCCAACCTTCGGGTCGTCGAAAATACTCGGATAACGGCCGCGCAATTCCCACGCATGGAAAAACGGCGACCAATCGATGAAAGGAACCAGGTCTTCAAGTTTAGGTACACACGAGCGGACGCCGATGAATTCCGGTTTCGGCGGGACGTAACTGCTCCAATCGATGCGAGTCCGGTTCTCGCGCGCCTCCGCAAGTGTCAGCAATTTTTTGTCGCGCGCTTTTGCGGCATGTTGCTGACGTAGCCGTTCGTACTCTTCGCGCGTCTTTTTATCGAACGCGGACTTGAGTTCCTCGTTAAGCAGGGAATTCACTACACCAACGGCGCGCGACGCGTCGAGGACATGCACCGTACTGGCCCCATAATGCGGCGCGATTTTCACGGCAGTGTGCGCGCGGCTGGTAGTCGCACCACCAATTAAGAGTGGCACGCGAAATCCTTCCCGATCCATTTCCTGCGCCACATGGATCATTTCATCTAGGGAAGGCGTAATCAGTCCGCTTAAGCCGATGGCGTCCGCTTTTTTTTCTCGCGCTGTTTCGAGGATCTTCGCTGCCGGCACCATCACGCCAAGATCGACCACATCGTAATTGTTACATTGCAGCACGACGGCCACGATGTTTTTGCCGATGTCATGCACATCGCCTTTTACGGTCGCCATGACAATCCGCGCCTGCGGCTTCGCGCCTTCGGATTTTTCCGCTTCCATAAACGGCAGCAAATAGGCCACCGCCTTTTTCATCACCCTGGCGCTCTTCACTACCTGTGGCAGAAACATTTTACCTGAGCCAAACAGGTCGCCCACCACGCTCATCCCGGCCATGAGCGGACCCTCGATAACGTCAAGTGGGCGCTTGCATTTTTGGCGCGCTTCCTCCGTATCGGTATCAATGTAATCGACGATGCCTTTGACCAATGCGTGTTTCAGGCGCTCTTCGACAGGGTCTTTTCGCCACGCTGCATCGGCAACCGGCGTTTTCCCTTTTGCTTTTACACTTTCCGCGAAATCGACCAGGCGTTCGGTTGCATCGTCGCGCCGGTTTAACAGCACGTCCTCGACGCGCTCTCGCAGCTCGGGTTCGATTTCTTCGTAAACCGCGAGCTGCCCGGCGTTCACGATTCCCATGTCCAGACCCGCGCGGATGGCGTGAAAAAGGAACGCCGCGTGCATCGCTTCGCGCACGGTGTTGTTTCCGCGAAACGAAAATGAAATGTTACTCACCCCGCCGCTGACGCGCGCGCCCGGGAGATTCTTTCTAATCCAGCGCGTCGCTTCAAGGAAATCGACCGCGTAATTGCGATGTTCTTCCAAGCCGGTGGCAACGGTCAGAATGTTTGGATCGAAGATAATATCGTTCGCCGGGAAGTCCGCGCGTTTTGTCAACACATCGTAAGCGCGCGAACAGACGTCGACTTTTCGCTGGCGATTGTCGGCTTGGCCTTGCTCATCAAAAGCCATCACGATGGTGGCCGCGCCATATTGCCTGATCAATCGCGCCTGCCGGATGAATTCCTCTTCGCCGTTTTTCAAGCTGATGGAGTTCACCACCGCTTTTCCCTGAACGCATTTGAGCCCCGCTTCGATGACGCTCCACTTTGAGCTGTCGATTACGATGGGAATTCGCGCGATCTCCGGTTCGCTGCCGATCAAGTTCAGGAAGCGGGTCATTGCCGCTTCGGAATCGATCATCCCTTCGTCCATATTCACGTCGAGCATGTTTGCGCCGCCCTGGGCCTGCTGACGAGCTACCGCTACTGCCCCATCGAAATCGCCTGCCAAAATCAGCTTCGAAAACTTTGGCGACCCTGTGATGTTGGTCCGCTCGCCGATCACAGCGAAGCCGAATTCCGGCGTTATGTTTAACGGTTCGAGCCCGGAAAGTCGCAGAGTCATGTTTAGCTGATTGTCGTTTCGACAACGCGGGGCGAAAATTGATGCACCAGCTTTGCCAGTGCGCGGATGTGATCGGGTGTCGTGCCGCAACAGCCGCCCACCGTATTGAGCCAGCCGTTCTCTACCCACTTCGCGACCTTCGGTGCAAATGTCTCAGCTGTTTCCGGAAAACCGGTCGGCGAAAGCGCATCCGGCAGACCGGCGTTCGGATACGCGCTCATGTAGTAGGGCGAAATGCGCGCCAGCTCTTCCACAAACGGTTCCATTTCATCTGGGCCCAGCGAGCAATTCAAACCAAGGATAAGCGGTTGCGCGTGGGCGAGTGATATAAGTGATGCTTCAACCGTTTGTCCGCTCAAGTTGCGACCGGACTTGTCGATCACAGTGCCCGAGATCATCAATGGCACGCTGCGTCCGGTTTCTTCCAATGCATCCGTGATCGCGAACAACGCAGCCTTTCCGTTCAGCGTATCGAAAATGGTTTCCACCATGAGAAGATCGACGCCGCCTTCTAGCAGCGCTTTCGCTTCATCGAAATAAGTTTGGCGAAGTTGATCGAACGAGACCGCGCGAAAGGCGGGATCGTTTACGTCAGGCGAAATGGAACCGGCAACAGGAAGAGGTCCCATTGATCCGCCAACAAATCTCTGCTGCCCGGTTTCATTCGCCACTCGATCCGCGACGCGGCGCGCGATCTCAGCCGCGTCAAGATTGATTTCATGGACTAGCGCGCGAAGATCGACATCGTCCACCACACGTTGAAAAAATTCCTGATCTTTGCGACCGCGTGTCGGTTCGCCTTGAAACAGGAAATCGTGCAAGCCGATGGTTGTTCCGCTGAAGGTATTGGTCTCGATGACGTCGGCGCCCGCGTTCAGATAGGCCGCGTGAATCTCCTCGACGACTTGCGGCCGTGTCAAATTGAGTAGTTCCAGACTTCCCTTCAGGTCTTTGCCTTTCCAATCGCTGAACCGTTTTCCTCTATAATCCGCTTCAGATAGCTTATAGCGCTGGATCATTGTGCCCATCGCGCCATCGAGTACGACGATGCGTTCGCGCAAGAGCGCTTCCAGAGGATGAAGACCGTTTGTCGTCATGACTGCCGCAAACTAAAGAGGTGTTTGCCTCGTTGTTCAAGCAACAAATTGACGCATCATGATACGTAGATGTGTCTCAGAATTCGTGCACATACTCCTGCTCGTGATCGTAATCGAGCAACATCGTCGTTTTTGAGTTACGTGATCTCACAATGACGAAATCCGAATCCCGAATGACGAAGGAATGACCAAGAGGGAGAGATGCAAACAGGAAGCGCCGGTCTCCAGTCCGCCGAGGCGACCTGCCCGCTGTGCCGAGGCTAAGCTGCTACGTGAGATCGCCTCTCCTGGTGCGAAACGTTTGTAAAAACGAATCGCCTTGCGTCGCGAGCGACTCCTCGAGTTTTTTCGTGCAATCACAATCGCAACAGGCCCACGGTTCTGTTCCGTTCTCATGTCGGCAATTGCGCCGAGAGTGCGCGTCCTTCACACTGAGCAACTCGAAATACTCTTCCCAGTACGGCCGTTCTTCCGCGAGCGGCTGATCGCAAAAACAGGTCTCAACCCACGTTGCGACATCCTGATCGTTTACCCGCGCTTGTTCCATGTTGCGAAGGTATTCGTCGCCGGCAATGGAACCTTTCCCGAGCGTAGCATCATCAATTGCGCGAACCAGATGAGGTTCTCTGCCAGATTTCACGCGTGCTTTTACGAGGTAACGCATGCCTAAAAGGATAGCACGTTGTTTGTTTGGCGCGCGATGGGTTATGCTGGCCGCCGTGTCGGCTGTCAAACATTTAAACGAAAAGCACGACTAAAGTCCTAGGCAGAACATGACTGACTATTGTATAAATTAATAGAAGGCGAATCACTCCGACGATGCACATTTCAAACGATCTTGGAATGCCGATATGAAGAACCCCGCAAAGACGCGAATCCTGGTCTTGGACGAGCAACCGATGATTCGCTACGGGATCAGTGTTTATCTCAATTCGCAGCCAAACATGATTGTCTGCGGCGAAGCAGACAGCATACCGGATGCGCGGAGCAAGATCAGTGAATATAAGCCTGATTTGCTGTTGACGGCATTACGGCTGGGCATCGGCGACAGTTTGGAATTTATCAAAGCGCTCAAAGTGCAAGCGCCTGGGCTGCTGATCCTGATGTACGCCGCGTTTACGGAAAGTATTTTTGCCGAGTGGGCACTGCGCGCGGGCGCGAATGGCTACCTGATGAAGACGGCAGCCAAGGAAGAATTACCGACCGCGATCCGCGCTGTTTTGCGTGGCCAGATTTATGTCGGCCGGGATTTAGGCATGCACACGTTCCAAGAATCGTCGGGAACGTCGGAGCAAGACCGTGTTTCAGGAAATTTGCCCGTTATCGACAACCTGTCTGCCCGGGAGACGCATGTTTTTCTGTTGATCGGTTCAGGGCGGGACACAAAGAAGGTTGCCCACTCGTTGAGGCTCAGGGCGAAAACGATCGAAACTCACTGCGAAAAGATTAAACGCAAACTTGGCCTGAATTCCGGTCGGCAGTTAGTTGAGCACGCCATTAAATTCGTGGATGAAAATTCCTTGCTCAAAAGGGCGAGATCTCGGTAGGCAGGAAAAAGAAGATTGTTCCTTTGCCAGGTGAAGCAAGACAGTGGCATCCCCGTGAAATTCCAGATTAGGGATCGCGACGGTACCCTAATCACGATTGACGAGTTATCACCGAGGAGGTGAAAATCCTCCCGGCGCTTTCTCTTTCTAGATTGAAACCGCGGATCATACCGCCGGTGTTGTAGAGGCGTTTGTGTCAAACGCCTATGTCGGTGCTTGACACACGCATCGCTACGGCACGTAAAGCCGTGCCTTCCCCAGGGCTGATTTCTTCGTATTTATTCGTGTTGATTCTTGGTTACTGAAATTAGATGAATCACGCCGTGGAAGCGATCCGGCTTTTCAAGTCACTCAATCGCATTCAACGCCACACGTTCGTCGCCTGTTTCCTCGGATGGGCGCTGGACGCGTTCGATTTTTTTCTGCTCACGTTCGTGATCGTGCCGATGGCGCACGATTTCGGCACGAGCATCGCTGATCTCAGTTACGCCATCACGCTTACCCTGGCGATGCGACCGGTCGGGGCGTTCATCTTTGGTTTGCTCGGCGATCGGTTTGGGCGGCGCATGCCTCTCATGATCGACATCATTTTTTATTCGTTGATGGAATTGCTCACTGCGTTCTCGCCGAATTTCACAACGTTGCTGATTTTCCGCGCGCTTTATGGAATCGGCATGGGCGGCGAATGGGGCTTGGGCGCATCGCTGGCGATGGAAGCTTTGCCGACGGAAGCGCGCGGGTTATTTTCGGGAATTTTACAGCAGGGTTACGCATTTGGTTACCTGCTGGCGGCGGTCGCGTATTGGGTCGTGTTTCCGTTCTTCGGCTGGCGCGGCCTGTTCGTTGCAGGCGCGCTCCCGGCATTTCTTGTGTTGTACATCCGGACGCGCGTGCCTGAATCGCCAGTCTGGTTGCGTCAGCAGCACGCCATGGCGGATTTTTGGACGCAGTTGCTGATCGTGCTCAAACGCCATTGGGCGCTTTTTCTCTATGTCATTTTGCTAATGACAGCGTTCAACGCGATGTCGCATGGGACACAGGACATGTACCAGACTTTTCTCGGCGAACAACGCCATTACGGGGTCACACAGAAGGCAGCCACAGGAATCATTTACGCTGTTGGGGCCATTTGCGGTGGAACGGTGGTCGGCCATTTGTCCCAAAAGTGGGGCCGTCGTCGCTCGATCGTTTTGACTGCTGCCTTTGGGATCGTGCTGATTCCTCTGTGGGTTTTTTCACCGGGCTTCACGCTTCTTGTGATCGGCGGATTCGCCATGCAATTCATGGTGCAGGGCGCCTGGGGCATCGTGCCAGTGCATCTAAATGAGCTCTCACCAAATGCCGTGCGCGGCACTTTCCCCGGGTTTGCGTATCAGCTCGGAAACTTATTTGCCGCTAATACAGCCGTTGTGGAAGCGCGATTAGCGGATCATTTCCGTGGTGCAAGCGCGCAGCCGGATTACGCAAAAGCGCTGGCTGTCTTCACGTTCGTGATTTTCTTGATATTGATGTTGCTCGCCGCGATTGGGCCCGAAAAGCGCGGGAAAGAATTTTAGCGATGTCCCCCTACTGGCGCGAGTTCGGTGCTGCCGGTGGAAGTATTCGGCTGTGGCGGTTGTGCGGCCACCTGAGTAGAACCGTGATAAGCGCCAGCGCCGTAGCGCTGCTCTACAATCGCCTCCGCGATTCTATCGGCGAGTAGTTCGCGATATTCCGAATCGCGCGCCAGATTGCCTTCGTTGCGATTACTCAAATATCCGCATTCCACCAACACGGCCGGACACGTCGCGTTGCGCAGGACGCGAAAGTTTGCCGTGTGGACGCCGCCATTTGCGGAGTGGGGGATCGACATCAGCTTTTCCTGAATCCGGTTCGCCAGATCGAATGATGCACTGGAATGATAGTACGTCTCGAATCCGCGAATGCCGCGCCGGCGTGAGTCATTGAAGTGTATGCTGACGAAAACTGCGTTCTTCTGCGCATTCTCAATGTTCACGCGCTCATCGAGAGGGATAAAAACATCCGAGGAGCGAGTCATCACTGTTTTTAATTCTGACTCACGCAGGTTGCGATTGAGACGCTCAGCAACATCGAGGGTAACCAGCTTCTCCGGCGGGCCATAGCGGCGATATGCGCCGCTGTCTTTGCCGCCGTGTCCAGCGTCCACGACAACAGTTTTAAACGTCTTGGTCGTATCTTTGACTGCAGCATGCCGCGTACTTGCGCAGGCAGGCAGCAAAGCGACGAGGCCAATCGTAACGATGCGATTTACGGAACGCGACATTTTGATCCAATAGCAAAAACCACGCGATCTACACAAAAGTTTCTCCCCAAGCCGAAGTGAGACCATGACATTGCGTCAAACGTTCATTTTGTTCCTTCGATTGCATGGAAAATCACTTGTGATTTGCGCCGTTACGTTTAATGCCTTACCACCTTTATGATGATCCGATTTGCAATTGTTCCATTGCTTTTGGCACTGAATTTTTCCATGTGCAAAAAGCACGAAACCGTTTCCCAGAACGCGCAGGCGGACGCTTCATCGCCCGCGCCGGCTGCGGTCGCCACGCCGGAGATAGCGGCATCTCCCAAGATCAAGAAGCCGGTTGTCGATCAAACGGCGCAAACAATTATTTTTTGTTACCATCGTTTAGTTGACAAGGTCCGCTATCCTGGAACTGAGATCACGCCCGCGGCGTTTGAAGCGCAAATGAAGCAGTTAAAGGACCGTGGCATCACGGTCATTTCGATGCAGGATTTGCTGGCGTGGAAGCGGGGCGAAAAGAACATCCCGCCACGGTGCGCAGTTGTAACCTTCGATGACGGGTGGAAATCGCAATACGAAGTCGCGTGGCCGATTATGAAGAAGTTCGGGTATCCGTTCACGATGTTCATCTACACGGAAGGCGTCGCCGGCGGCAGTCTGGGCGGTGGACAAGCGATCACGTGGGAACAGCTCGCTGATATGCGCGACAATGGCGTCGATATTGAAGCGCACACCGCGACGCATCAGGACTTGCGCGAAGGGCATGCCATCACCCTGGTCGGTGCGGGCGTGAAGCGAACCAGGACAAGACTCACCGGGCCGCAGTACGAGCAATGGGTACGAAACGAAGTGGTCGGTTCCAAGGAACTGCTCGAGCAGCGACTCGGCATAAAAGTGAATTGTTTTGCTGTTCCATTTGGGAGTTACAACGAGCACGTCAAAGAACTTGCGCGAAATGCCGGATACGAAGCGATGTTCACCGTTTACGGTCAGCCCATTACCTTTACTTCGGCGCTGGATTCACTGGGTCGCTACGCGATTGAAGCGAATAAGCCCAAGGTGTTTGAAGATGCTGTCAAGATGATCGGCGCATCAACCAGCGGGGGCGCGCCGGTGGCTGAGATTGGGGCAAAAGATCTCGCCACGCAACCAGCAGACGGCGAAACAGTGCGCAGTGCACTTCCACTCATCAAAGCCAATCTTACTGGCATCGGCCAGATTGATCCTGGCACTGTGCAAATGCGCGTGAGCGGTCTCGGCGTCGTTCCGGCCAGCTACGATCCAAAGACGGGCACGATATCGTACCAGGTGACGCAAAAGCTGCGCGAGAAATCCTGCAGCGTATTTGTCACGGCGAAATCGCAAGGCAAGAAGGTCGAAGCGCATTGGACCTTCGGGATTGAAGAAGGAGCGGGCGGCCCCACGAAGTCGCCGACGCCACCGCCGAAAAAATAATCGCGCGATTAGAAGGCGGAACGCGTTGTCCTCAGCGCGTTGATGACCGAATGCGTCTTCGGCATCGATAATTAAATATCGTCTTCGGAGAAGCCGATCCACCTTATAAACGACTATGTTTCCACAACTCAGCGAAAAGCTTCAGGAAGTTTTCAAGGAACTGCGCGGCCATGGCACGCTCAGTGAAGCGAATATTGAATCCGCCTTGCGACAAGTGCGTCTGGCGTTGCTTGAAGCAGATGTAGATTTTCAGGTCGCCAAAAGATTCATCACGCAAGTCAAAGAGAAGGCGCTCGGGGAAACTGTTCTTCGCAGCATCACGCCAGGTCAGCAGGTCGTAAAAATTTTTCATGATGAATTGAGTGCTTTACTCGGCGGCGATGCCGCGCCTCTTCGCATTGAAGACCGGACTCGCATTTTGATTGTTGGACTCAACGGATCCGGCAAGACGACTTCTTCGGCAAAGCTGGCGCGTTTGTTGCAAAAGCAGGGCAAGTCGCCGCGGCTCGTCGCACTGGATTTACAACGGCCAGCAGCGATCCACCAACTGGCGACGCTAGGCAAAGAAATCGATGTGCCCGTTTTCACACCCGGTCCCGGCGAAGGAGATGTGCAACGCGCTGCTGCCGCTGCCTTGCAGGATGAAAAACCAACTGACATCGATATCTTTGATACAGCAGGCCGGCAGGAACTCGACGAATCTTTGATTCAGGAGCTGAAGGAGCTCAAAGATTTCTTGGAGCCACAGGAAATTCTCCTTGTTGTGGATGCGGCGACCGGACAGCAGGCGGTAAGCGTAGCAACCCATTTCAATGACGCGTTGGCAATTACCGGCATCGTTTTGACCAAACTCGATGGCGACGCGCGAGGCGGCGCGGCATTGTCGATGCGCGAAGTGACTGGTCGGCCGATCAAATTCGCAGGAACTGGCGAAAAGCTTGATCAGTTTGAAGTGTTTGTTCCCGAGCGGCTCGCGGGACGGATCCTTGGGATGGGCGACGTCATTGGTCTAGTCGAAAAAGCTGCCGAAGCCGTAGAAGCCGAAGACGCTGCTCGGCTCGAGCGCAAGCTGCGGACCGCTTCGTTCGATTTCAACGACTTCCTGGCGCAGTTCAAGATGATGCGAAGGATGGGGCCCCTGGAGAATGTTCTTGGCATGTTGCCTGGCATGAGTAATATGCAGGGCCTTTCGATTGACGAGAAGCAGCTTAAGCGCACGGAAGCCATCGTGCTTTCGATGACGAAGAAAGAGCGGACGCATCCCGACATCCTCAATGCGCGGCGGCGTCAACGCATCGCGCGCGGCAGCGGCTGCACGGTCACGGAGGTAAACGACTTGCTGCGGCGCTTTGATCAGATGCGGAAGATGATGAAAAGCGCGGGCAAAATGAAAAACATGTTAAAACAGTTACAAAAGTTACATCGTTAAAATGGTTCGCTTGCGACTCGTTTGACTTTGTCACCGTTTTAACGTTGTACCTTGTTTAACCTTTTTAACTTTTTAGATCATGCCAGTTTCCATCAGATTACGCAGAGAAGGCGCAAAAAATCGCCCGTATTACAAAGTGGTAGTGGCGGACAGCTGCAGCCCGCGCGACGGCAAATTTATCGAGATTATCGGCACGTACGATCCGAAGATATCAGGTCACAATAGTTCGTTGAATGTTGAACGGGCGGAATACTGGATCGGCAAGGGCGCCCAGCCGTCTGACACTGTGCGCAGCTTGATAAAGAAAAACAAAAAAAGGGCAACAGCAGCCGAGTCGTCGTCACAATCGGAGCCAGAGCCCACGAAATCGACCCGGGACGAAGTTATACCTCCGTCGTCTCCGGTTGAATCGCAAAGCTGACACACATCCATTGGCGTGCGCTGGGGCCGTAGAGTGCGCCGTCCTCAGCGCAGATCCAGAGATGCAATCCGCTGAGGACAGCGGACGCTACAGCATTTATCGGCTCTGAAAATTCGTGTGTATTCGTGTCCATTCGTGGTTAGTTTTTTGAGGCATGAGGGAGTTTCTCGAGTTTGTCATTCGGCAGTTGATTGAATTTCCTGACGATATGGTGCTGACGGAAATTCCAAGCGGCAGAACGACTGTCTTTAAATTGCAACTTCGACACGGGGATGTTGGCCGTGTGATTGGCCGAGGCGGCCAAACCATTCAAGCAATTCGCGCGTTGCTCGCCAGCTCTGCGGCGCGCCACGGCCAGCGCGCCATCCTCGAGATTGTAGAGTAATTGTAGGGCGTCTGTGTCAGACGCCTCGGCGTTTGTTCAATTCGGCGTTGGACGTTGGGCGCGTGCCACGCCGTAGCATTTGCGGAGGCGGGTTGGGCGTTGGACGTTTCTCCCTTAAATGAGAATCGACATCGTCACACTTTTTCCTGAAATCTGCCGAGCGCCTTTGAGCGAGAGCATCTTGAAGCGCGCTCAGGAAAAAGGAATCGTCGCCCTTCACATTCATAACCTGCGCGATTGGACGACGGACAAACATCACATTGTGGATGACGCGCCGTTTGGGGGAGGACAAGGGATGGTGATGAAACCGGAGCCGATTTTTGCGGCTGTGGAAGATCTGAAACGGCAAATGCCCAACGCCGAACGCTCAACGTCCAATGCCCAATCAAACATCAAACTTCAAAGACCAAAAGTTATCCTGATGTCGCCGGCGGGCCGCCGTTTGGATCAAGAAATGGCGAGGCAGCTTTCGCGGGAATCGCATCTCATCGTTCTCTGCGGCCATTACGAGGGAGTCGATCACCGCGTGATCGAACATCTTATCGATCTTGAGATTTCGATTGGCGATTATGTGCTCACAAACGGCGCTATCGCTGCAGTTGTTCTAGTTGATGCAATTGTTCGTTTGGTGCCAGGCGCGCTTGGTCACGAGCAATCCGCCTCCGATGATAGCTTCAGCGGCGGCCTCCTCGAGGCACCGCACTACACGCGACCGGCCGAGTTTCTCGGCTGGAAAGTCCCGGAAGTCTTGCTCTCGGGAAATCACGCGGAGATCGCAGAGTGGCGCAGAGAACAAGCTATCAAGCGCACAAGCCAGAATCGCCCGGATTTGTTGGGTAGGGGCGATTGACCTCAATCGCCCGCGGGCGGTTCAGGTGAACCGCCCCTACCTGACCCGGCCGAGGATTACGCTCGCGTTGATGCCGCCGAAACCGAATGAATTGCTCATGACATAATTCAACTCCGCGGCACGACCATGATTCGGCACAATATCGAGATCGCATGCCGGATCGGGATTTTCATAGTTAATCGTCGGTGGAATCCATTGCCGATCCAAGGCAAGTGCGCAAATCGCTGCCTCGATGGCGCCGGTGGCGCCCAGTGGATGCGCGTAATAGCCTTTCGTTCCGCTGACTGCGATTCGCTGTGCATGTTCGCCAAAGACTTGTTTGATCGACGTCGTTTCC
>QHNQ01000112.1 GCA_003218135.1 Verrucomicrobiota bacterium | reverse complement strand
ATTTTTACAGGCGAAGTTTCGAAAAAAAGTTAAAATCTGACCTCAATCGCCGGGATGCTCCACGGGGAACGGCGCTCAGAGGTCTGATCGCCCTACCGATGCGTTTTTTTTGGCAGGGCCCTTCACGCAGCTTGCTCGCCGTGGCGGTGGCTGTTGGAGCTTCGTCGGTTTGGGTCTCGGGCGCGCTCATCTATGATCCGCCCGGAGCGCTAGCTGACTGATGCGGTCCAGTGGCGATGGGCGCCATCAGGCCCATCAATGTTAAAGTGATTATCTGGAGCGCTACGACCAGGGCTGCGCCGATTTCTTTTTTCATGCCCACGGTGTGTCGAATTATTTTTCTCATGTTGCTTCCTAACTATTGTGAGGGTGAGTTTGAGTCGCGCTCCCCGGGGGTTCGCTGAGGTGTTTCCATCTCGGCATCGTTCTACGGAAACTGGGGGGAGAAGTTTATAGGGCTACTGTGCTGACTGAGCGCGTGATTTTGACCTAGGGCAGTAGGTGGAATTTGTCCCTAGACAATTAGTGGAGCGCGTCGGTTAGAGTGAATTCCTGGGCGACACCCCCCAGGCAGTGATGAATCGGCGCTTTCAGCGCTAAACAGATTGCGGCGCCGTGGCTACAGAGGGTTTATCTGACGATCTCAGCTAACAGGAATGCTGAGTCGCGATGGTCTATCTCTTTCCCAGACCGTTGTTGGATCGAGGCGCGACCCACGGTTCGGAAGGACCAAGATTTTCGGCGGCCCATCTGCGCGCGAATTGCTTGAGCTCAGCTGCATTGTGGAGGCTCAGCTTGTGCTTAATTTTTTCGCAGTGGGTTTCGATTGTCTTGCGGCTTAGATGAAATTGCTCAGCTATCTCACGCGCACTGTATGACGCGCCCAGAAGTTGAAACACCTGCATTTCGCGATCGGACAGACGCTCGACGCCATCACGCGAGGCAATCGGTTTTTCGCGCAACATCCGCTGCACGACAGCTGCAGCGACTCGTTCGCTGAAATACAAGTCGCCGGTGAGGACTTTGCGCAGCGCTCGCAACACCTCATCGGTGGCGTTTTCTTTCATGATGTAACCTGACGCGCCGGCACGCAGCACGCGCTCGGCGAAAATCAATTCGTCGTACTGCGATAGGACGAGCACCTTTACTTCGGGATGCTCGACCCTCAACGTTTTGATGAAGTCAAGCGCGTCGCCACCCTTCAAGCGCAGGTCAAGAACGGTCAGATTGGGTTTGCATTCTGCCACGAGTCGTTTGGCGTCCGAGATGTTTGCAACAGCCGGCGATGCACCGCGCCCGATATCGCATGATCCGAAGACCCATCCCAGCGCCGTTCCCGTTGCCATTCGCTTCGAAACCTTTTCCGTCGTCCCGTATCGTGAGGACCAACTCATTACCGTCAAAAACGAGACCGATCTTCACGTCGTGAGCAACTCCGTGCTCCACCGCATTGCGCACGGCTTCCTGGGCAATTCGATAGAGTTGGGCTGCCACAGGGGCGCTAATGGGTAAAGATGAAGAATCGGCTGTAACCGTCACCTTTACACTGCAGTTCTGACTCATATTCGTGGCCAGCGACCTAAGCGCCGCTTTCAAATCCCCCACTCCATCCGCGCCTTCGAGAGTGCGCGCAGTCAGCCGTGCTTGTTTGGCTGCGTCATTGGCTAGCTTCGCGATCACACCAGCCTTGTCAGCTTCGGCGGACTGATCCATGCGTAGTTTTTCCTCAAGCAGTTTGGCGCACAGAGCGATGCCTACGAGTTGTTGCCCTACGCCATCGTGCAAATCGTACGCGATCCGCCGTTGTTCGCGGGCACAACTCTCGATCACGTCACGTTCGAGCCGCGCGCGCGCCGCGACCTCTCTTTCAAGTAACGCAGTCCTCTGCTGTCTCAGCTGTTCAAGTTCATCGCGTTGCTGCCGGGCTACGGCCTCTGCCTTTTTTCGAGCGGTGATGTCCAGGCTAATTCCTGTAAGCCGCATCGGCTTTCCGTGTGCGTCTACCTGGACGCGTCCACGCGAGGCGATCCAGCGCACATTACCGTCGGCTAGAACAATCCGAAACTCCGCATCGTAACCTCGGCCGTTTTCGATCGCTTCCTTCAGAGCCTGCCGGACTTTATCGCGATCGTCTGGGTGCCAGCGGGAAATTAGTTGCTCCGATGTGATCCTTCCGGAAACAGGAAAACCCAACTGAGCACGACGCCCGGGCGTGACCCAGATTTCATCTTTGTTCAAATCCCACTCCCACATTCCGAGATTGGCGGAATCCGCAGCCAGGTTGAGTCTCTTCTCGGTTATTTTCAATTCACGCGTGAGATGCGCTGCTCGAGCCATGTCGTTACTCAACTCATAACCCATCGCCAAAACGGTCGCCGTGTATGTGAATCCGAGGAAAAATGGGACTTCGACTAGACCCCAGATCACCAGCGGAACGTGCCACGCCAGAATCGCACCGAAGATCATGCTGCCGCCGACCAGCAAGGCGCGTCGCCGATCGCCGCGTCGCCACACGGTGATTGTTGCGTCGACGGAAAAGATAAGCAGCAAAAGCAGACTGAAGTTACTAATCAGACCCCAGGGATTTGGCACGCCGACGGGCACTGAGATCATCTCACCGGCCCATGAGAAGTGGTGGATGTCTGTAATTGCGCGGAAATTAATGCTGACGGGAAAAATGAAATTGAGAATCAGTACGAGCGTTCGCAGACTGTAGATGCTCCACGCCAGCCAGCGTCGTCCGGCATGGAGATAGAGTTGCACGAAAGCCACGAACGACACCGTGAGCAACCAGGTTGGCACATGCACCCAGCGGACCGATAATTGGTATTGCTCCACCGTCCTGGCATTCATCATAAACAACTCGAATGCGGAGATGGCCGCCGCGGCAACCGCGCTCGAGGAAAACAACAAGTGCACCCAGCTGTCGCGCTGTTTGCACCAAACCACGCCATAGAACGCCGCGAGCGTCAGACACACTGCGGAATTCATCGACCAGAGGACGGTGATCCAACTCATCGGAATACGGAGGCTGATTCCTAATCACCATCTACTTCGGATTTTTAGGGGCGAAGTTTCGAGGAAAGTTTAAGAATCCGTGCGGGGCGCAGCGCAGTGCGCGCCGTACATTTTTCATCGTTATCACCGACCTTGCGTAACAACGACACTCATGAGATGATCGGCAGCAGTGAAACCGCAACCCCCCCTTGACGCCTGCCGTCATCTTAGTTGATGACGACACGCTGAACCGCTCCCTAATTAAGAATTTTAAGAACTTCGTGTCCCAATTTTCGGTAAGAACGATGAAAGCAAGAAGCGTTTAAAAATCTGTGAAACCAGATAACACTTCTAACAGACAATTTCAGGATCAGTTTCTGACGACCCGTTGGAGCATCGTTTTGTCCTGCGCCGACTCTGGAACTGATGAAAAGAAGGCGCAGGCTGCGCTTGCTGAGCTTTGCAAAATTTATTGGCGACCTGTTTTCGCCTTCATCTGCCGCCAGGGGCATTCCGTTCCTGATGCACAGGATTTAACCCAGGACTTTTTCGCCAAGGTCCTTAAAGGTCGTCTCCTCCAGGGCGCTGATCGTAACAGAGGCAGATTCCGGTCACTTCTGCTTACGGCGTTGCAGCGTTTCCTGCGTGACGAAGTCGATAAGCGTCACGCGCGCAAACGTGGCGGCGACTTACGCTTCGTTTCCTGGGATGATTGGATGACAGAGGCGCCATCCCACTTGTCGATTCCAGAGCTGGAATCGGATAAATGGTCGCCCGAAAGAGTTTTCGATGTGCGCTGGGCGGCGACTGTGGTCGAGCGCGCGCTGCGGCGATTGGGCGATGAGTGTGAGAAGCGCGGCCGACGACGCGTCTTTGATGTGTTGAGCAGCTGCCTCGCTGCGGAGCGGCAAGATGTATCGTACGCAACACTTGCCAGAATACTCGGCCTTCGCGAGACGGCAGTGAAACCTCTTGTGCACCGCATGCGTGATCGTTATCGCGCTCTGCTCCGCGAAGAAGTCGCTCAAACTGTCGGAGGAGCCAATGAGATCGACGACGAATTGCGCTATCTCTGCGCAGCGCTAAGTGCCGCGAAATAGCTGGCGGGGAAAATCGGAGTTTCTCGCCTTCGCGCGCAAGATCGCATGCAATAGACCAAACGCGTTGCAGCTTGCGAAGATTTTTCGCCAATGCATCGCGCTGATTGCGGCAGAGCCGCGCTGTGTCATCGGTGGTTAAGTTTCTAAAATTTCTTAGGAACTTCACCTCCGGAATTTTCGGATAAGAATACTCAAACCACACAGCGTGCTTTTTCGCAGTTTTTACGCAAACAATTGACGCCAGGCCTGATAAATAAAAAATATTCGACAATGATTTGATTTTGCTTTGCAAGGGTTTGCAACACGATCTACTATCCTTTCCCTTTCTCCTTGCATGAGTTCGCCCAACGCTTCTGTTTCCCTCCCCCTCCAGAATGAAACGGGCATCTGCCCAAAGTGTGGATCGGCATCGCGAGTTGGTCGCAGTCTTTGTCTGAACTGTCTTCTCTCGGCGGGTATTGACACCAACGGCGATGGCACGCAGGCCGAGGAAACGCTCGATGACTTGCTGGGTAAAATTGACGGACCCGACACAGATTGGCACCTGGGCAACTATCAAATTCTGGAAGAAATCGGACGCGGCGGAATGGGCGTGATTTATCGGGCCCGACAACGGCATTCGCGCCGCGTTGTCGCGCTGAAGCGCATTTTATCTTGCCACGCGGATTCGCAGGAGACGCTGATGCGCTTCCGACGTGAAGCGCAGGCTGCGGCCAACCTCGATCACCCGAACGTTCTGCCCATTTATGAAGTCAGCGAGAGCGAAGGGCTGCCGTTCTTCAGTATGAAGTTCGCCGGGGGCGGCAGTTTGCTCGAAGCGGCCCCGACGTTGCGTCGCGAGCCGCGTCGCACTGTGGCATTGATGGTGAAGGTTGCACGGGCAGTGCAATACGCGCATGCGCAAGGAATCCTCCATCGCGATCTTAAACCCGGAAACATTTTGTTGGACGGCGGCGGCGAACCGCTGGTCAGCGATTTCGGATTAGCAAAATGGCTTCAGCCAAACAGCGATTTGACGCGCACACCCAGCATTTTCGGAACACCAGGTTACATTGCACCTGAGCAAGTGAACGGCTCAAACGGCAATCTTACGCCCGCTGCCGATTTATACAGTTTGGGTGCGGTTTTGTTCCACCTTTTAACAGGCCGGCCGCCGTTCACCGGTGAGCACGCGCTGAAAGTGATTCAGCAGGCAAGTGAAAAGCCCGCGCCGAAACTGCGGAGCGTAGCGCCGGCGCTTGATCGCGATCTGGAAACAATCTGTGCCAAATGTTTGGAACATGAGCCGCAAGCGCGTTATCGCTCGGCCGGTGACCTGGCCGAAGATCTTGAACGGTGGCTCCACGGCCATTCCATTGTCGCGCGGCCTGTTTCGCCGCCGGTGCGTCTGTGGCGGTGGTCGCGACGGAATCCGATCGTTGCGGGGATGGCCGCGCTCTTGTTGGCGCTGGCAACAGTAGTGGGCGTAATGACTTGGAAGGCCGAGACGGCGGCCCGGCCTCCGAGAAGTGGCATTGCAATCCTGCCTTTTGAAAGTCTAAGTCCGGAGAAAGAAAACGCGTTTTTCGCCGACGGCGTTTACGATGGTGTTTTAACCAAACTGGCGAAAGTTGCGAATCTAAAAGTGATCAGCCACAACAGCGTGGCAAAATATCGTGGCGTGCGCGATACCAAGGAAATCGGCGGCGCTTTAAACGTTACTTACGTACTCAAGGGAAGTGTGCGCCGGGAGTCAGGGAGAATTCATTTAAATGCTCAGTTATTTGACACGCGCACGAACGCTCGCGTGTGGACGGAGGATTACGATCGAAACGTGGGCGACGTGTTCACGCTTCAAAGTGAAATCGCCCAAAAGATCGCACGCAAACTCGGAGCCGGGGTTTCATCCGCCGAGAAAAATGCCATCCAAGAACCGCCGACCACAGATCTCATAGCCTACGACGCGTATCTGCGGGCGAAAGATCTCATCAACGACATTTCCTTTAGCACGCGACTACGGGAAGATCTGTTCGAAGCCGTGCGCCTTCTTGACCAGGCAGTGGCGCGCGACCCTTCGTTTTTCGACGCCTATTGCCAATTGGCAGGAGCGCATGACCGAATCTATTTCGGCGGGTCCGACCACACCGAAACGCGCCTGAAATTGTCTGAGGCAGTAATTCAGTCGATTCGCCGGCTGCGTCCCGAATCGGGAGAGACTCATTTGGCCGTTGCTCAACATTATTACTGGGCGTATGCAGATTATGACCGCGCGAAGCAGGAGCTGGTGCTCGCACGCCAAACGTTGCCGAACGAGTCGCGGATTCCACTTTTGACTGCCTACATTGACCGGCGTCAGGGTCGCTGGGAGAAATCGCTCGAGGAAATGAAGCATGCATTGGAACTGAATCCGCGCGATTTTTCGATACTCCAGCAAATCGCTCTCACTTACGAGGCATTGCATCGATACAAAGACATGGCAGCCACCCTTGATCGCGTCCTGACAATGGCTCCAAAAGACATCCCCAGCCGAGTGCGACGCGCGTTGGTGGACCTCGAGGAGCGGGCAGACCCCACACTTTTCCACAGCACAGTTGACGCGATTTTGAAGGAGGATGCGAACGCCTCGCTTTGCTTTGTTAATCCATGGCTCTTTCTCGTCTTGCGTGCACGCGATCCGACAGCGGTCCAACGCGCATTATCCAATATGGCTGGCTGTGGATGCTTTGACGAAAATATTCCATTCCCTAGCGGCTGGTGCGAGGGTCTCCTTGCCAAGTTGCGCGGTGATGAGCCGGGTGCTCGAGCGGCATTGAACAGCGCGCGAGAAGAAGTTGGTAAGACTGTACGGAATCAACCTGATTACGCAGCTGCACTTTGTGCGCTTGGTGTCATTGATGCCGTACTTGGAAATAAGGAGGATGCGATTCGCGAAGGCGAACGCGCGGTCGAGTTGACTCCGGTTGGCAAAAACGCCATCGAGGGTGCAACGCTCGTCCGATACATGGCCATTATTTACGCATGGACCGGCCAGAAAGATCGCGCAATCGAACTGCTCACTGAGACAACGCACCTCCCGGGGAGCCATATCAGCTACGGCTACGTCCGGCTTCATCCGCTTTGGGACCCATTGCGAGGCGATCCACGCTTTGAGGCAATCGTCGATTCACTGGCAGCAAAGTAACGTTCATAACCGCGGCCCGGATGCATCGGCGAAGTCTCGCAGGCGTCTGTTCTGTTAAGACATTCGGCGAGGAACTGCCGCAGGCTCAACCCCCACCGCTGGGCTGTACCGGCTAACTTTCGACCCAAGCTGCTCGAAACCGACACGACACGGCTTTTGATTTGGGGATTGACAGTTATCCAAAGCGCTGGTAAACGCACGGTTATGAAACTAATCGAAGCCAAACTCAACGTACGTCTAATCGCAGCTATGCTAGTAACTGTGACTGTTATCGGTCTCAGCGCATTGGCGATGCACGTGCCCACGCAAACTCAAAACCCTGTAGCATTAAAAAGCGTTCAAACAGACAAGACCACATTGTTCTACGCTGGCGCCCAACCAAGTTGCGCCTGGTTCGTGGAGATGGTTCTGCCGATCAGCGACGGTAAGGCGGCTACTGAAAATTTGAAAGCAGTCGCCGCGACACTCTAAGCCTCCTGGTTAGCGGGAATAGCGGTGCGAGCCCCGATGTTCTCGGGGCCGGTAGTATTGGGTACTGACCTGCCAGCGCGCTTCGAACCGCTGTTCACAGTAAGCCGAGATGCTCGCTTCGCGTCCGGTAATCGCCGCGCCCAAAACGATGGACGGCCCAGCGGTCCATCCTATCTTATGACATGCTGTGGAAGGCGATTTATGCGGCGTGGTTT
>QHNQ01000111.1 GCA_003218135.1 Verrucomicrobiota bacterium | reverse complement strand
CCGGCAGCTGCTTCGGATTCGTGTAGCTAAGTGCGCGTACCTTAAGCTTGTGATCCGGCGCGAACCTAAAGTACGCGTTCACATATCCATCGAACAGTCGTCCCAGACTTTTTTGGATGTGCTCGCCGAGGTCGATCTGGCGGAAGCCTTCGCCCTTCAATTCCAACGCGAACACCGAATCAAAGCCGTATCTTCCCTCATACTCGAGTACGCAGACGCTTGAGTCAGGCGACCAGACGACTTGCAGATCACGATGGTTCTGTCCCTCGAAATAATCTGTTTCGCGAACTTCGCCGAGCACCTGCCGCGTCTGCAGATTCGCCAAATATGTGGTGTTTCCATCGGTTTGATCCTGCTCGATCGCAGCTTCCTTCGACAGCACGAGCACTCCGTAGCGGTCATCCGGCGATTCGGAGTGCTCGTGAACAACGTAATTTTGTGGCCAATCGGCAGCGGCGACGGCCCTCGCGAGGCCGAGGTGTAGTGCTAAGACGAAACAGAGAATTAGAACTCGCCCTCTAAGACGCATGTCCAAATGGTAGCTGATTCTGGGTTGCCCGGAAAAAGAATAATTCTTTCCGCTAATACATCTGTCGAAGCGACTTGTGACGAATCGTTTGTTGAAAGAAACAATTCACGCCATGAAAAAAGCAATCATACTTGGTTCGGCGCTCTCAATTGTTGCGTCGATGTTGATCTCCTGTTCCAGCACACCAGAGAGCACCACGACCACCACGCGTCAAACCACGGTGACTACCCAACCACCACCGCCGCCGACCGGCATGACAACGACCACAACGACCCATCAGATGGGCGGCGGCTACTGATCGGTACACCCGGCACTTTCAACGAATCAGTTGCTGTCGGTGGCAGAGGTGTCTCCACTAGGGAACGATTTCGACGCACGGTAAATTCGCCGCTTTCCACTCCATCGCCATGCGTATGCGGGCGCGCCCGCTGGGGTGATCGAAAAAGATGAATTCCTCGATCGGTGTTGGATCGAGCTTTCGGTAAGCGCCGAGCTTGAGCGTCACCTTGGCCATGCCATCTGGCTCGCGCGCGGTGTTAATTCCGAAAGCGTCTGCTTCTCGTTCCGTCACTCTTACGACGGTATTCAGAAGTGGCGTCGCGATGAAAAGTAATGTGCTCAGTATCAAAACGAGCAGCGGCAGTCCGGCTGGATCCGCAATGCCGCGCACGCCCCACTTAACGCCCCGACGCCTCACGGCGGTGTCGAAGATCTGGCGAGTAAGCGCGAGTCCGATGACGATGAAGATTGCAGAATAAGTCAATAGTTTCGCGCCATGATTCAGCACGTAATGGCCCATCTCGTGTGCCATCACGGCGCGTATTTCCGGCAGCGTGCATTGCTTGATAAGATTGTCATTCAGGGCAATTCGCGTTGTTCCCAGAAAGCCCGCAACGTTTGCGCTTACTCGCGTGGTCTGACGTGAAGCGTCAACTTCAAAGACTTGTCTTGCCGGAATTTGGTTTGCCTGGGCCATCGCAAGGATCGGATTCCTGATTTCGGGGTTGGTTATCGGCTTGTACGTATTGAAGAGCGGTTCGACGAAGACAGGCGTGATAACGACCACAACGGTCATAAAGAGAACCGCCACGACTGTCCCCCAAACCCACCACGTCCGCGGTGCGCGTCGGAACACGGCATAGAGAGCAATTAGCAGTATCGTGCCGCCAAACATTGTGAGGCCAAAGCCGATCCACTGCTCGCGAAACCACGGTAGAAAACTCTGTGTCGCCAAGCCGTACTGATGTTCGCGCACAAAGTGTTCATAAAAATCCAGCGGAAAACCGAGCGTGCCGACAATCAGAAAATATGGAATCGCGTAGCAGGCGATTTGGAGGGGAAACTGAGGAAGCCAACTGCTTCCCGTGCAGATGCGTTCGGCGAAATCGCGCAGGCGCGCGGAGATTCCTGATTCAAGGAGAAAGATAGAGATTGCGACGGCGACCAGAAAATTCCACAGAAGCAGCCAGTAACCGCCCTCAAAATATCTGTCCGACTTTTGGCGTTTCTCCTGCGGGACAGTAGCCAACCACGCTTTTGTGGCGGCGGCTGGATCGAATGATTTTGTATTCACTATGCCCGCGGGTGAGCTGAGGCCGGAGTCGTTGATCCCAGCACGGGGTTCGACGGAGCTAGACTTCTCTGAGATTGCAGGGGGGGCAGTTTCTGCTGGACTCGCGAGTCCGCCGACAGACATCAAAGCGCTGACGACTCCAAGGCTGAGCAATATTAAAATCGGAGACTTCGTCATCACCGCGTGGATATTAATCATGAATTCAAGAGAGAACCATCCGCTGCGATGGTTTGGCCGGGATACGGGATCACCGATCCCGTCTACAGCTCCGCTTTCCGGTGTCGGGCAGGAAGATCAGATGTCGTTTCATTAGGCTGGACAACGACGCCCCAAAGTAGAAGATCGAAACATGAAGTCGCCTGTACTGCCGGTTTGCACGCTCTTGATGCTGTGCGCTGTCTTGAGTTTAAGCGCGCAAACAAACCCGGCGGATACAGAACAGTACGGACCGTATCCTGCGAATTACAAGGAAATCGCAACGAAATGGCTCGAGACGCAACTGATCGATTCGGAGAGCGCGAAGGTTGAATGGGATGGTGAGCCGAAACCGGCAAACTTGGGCACCAAGGATAAACCGCTTTACGGCTATCTGGTTAATTTTAAAGTAAACGCCCGAAATCGCTTCGGCAGTTACACCGGACTGCAAAGCCATGGTGTGTTAATCCGCAACGGCGAAGTGATAAAAGGCCTCGGTTTCGGTTATTAATGATCAAGACAAAATGAAATTAAATACTCGATTGAGATCATCGGGCCAGGTGGTGGTTATTTTGATCATCGTGCTGGTGTTACTGGGTATTGGTTATTGGTGGCTCAACTCTACGAAACAGGAGATGGCCGGGGAAGGGAAACAGTTCGCCAACGAAGCAACACAGAAAATTGTAGTCCAGCATGACATTAATTTTTTCGCCTCGCATCTAAGCCCGCAGGCGCGCATGAATTTCCCAGTCTCGGCGCAGCAGGAATTTATGAATGAAATTGTGCAGATGGGAGCGCCCGCCACCGCGATTGATCTGCAGGGCCAAATTGAATTCCAATCGCAATTTTTCGAGCCGCACGGTAGCTTCCATGCACGCATAAATTACCCGGCAAAGTACGCCGATTTTGACCTCATCATTTCGCATCCGGTGGGCCGCTGGCAAATCGACACGATCGCATTTGTGAAGCAGGCCGAGCAGTTCGCACCTGCACCTGCCGCTCCACCTCCACCTCCGCCTGCAGCATCACCTGCACCTTCCGCGCCACGTCCAAGTTCAGCTCCACCTGCAGGTTCAGCTCCACCTGCAGGTTCAGCTCCACCTGGGGGCTAACTAGCTCAGTGCTGCGCTTCCCCGGCGAAGCCGGCTATTGCAGTAAACGGTCGAGCGAATCCACGCAAATCTGCGACCATGTCTCCATGGTTTCGCGACGCGCAAGCAATTCGTTTTTTGGAAGGAATGTCAGCGCGGTGATCATCGCTTCGCGTTTTTCCACCTTCGGCTCGGTCAGTTTGAAGACGTGAACGATACCGAGATGGACGCGTCCTACTTCAGTAGAATCGTCGTTCAAAAGAGCCACGATTTGATCTTCAAACGGAGTGTCGATTTTGATTTCCTCGTTTACTTCGCGTTCTACCCCCGCGCGATACGCCTGCTCATCCATCGCGAAGAGCGATTCGTCGCCTTCATTCATGTGACCGCCGACACCGATTGAGCCCTTGGCGATCAGCCGCTGCTCACCTGCCTTTTTGCCTCGCACGTAATGCAGCACCGTCTTTCGAAAGACGATTAGTGCGTACGGGATGATTTGTTTGTAGTTGGGATTATTTTCAGCTTCGGAACGCGGAAGGAAGAAGTTGTTTCCCCTCGATAGAAACGCGTCGACGTATTTCTGCGGCTCGAAGTTGAGGCCTTGGAAACTGGCGAGCTGATCGAATAAGCTACGCCTGACAACCAGAACGTTTTCGTTAGGCGGGTTCATTACAAAACAATACAGGATGGTCATTCCGAGCCGCACAGACGGCGAGGAACCCCGCAAAATCTTGCCGAGATCGCTCAAATCGCGTGTGTGCCACAAGAGCGATCGTGAGATGTTTCGCTTCGCTCAACATGACAACGGCACATCAAAACGAATAGGTCACGCCGACCTGTGGCCCAAAAAGGTTCACGCTCGGATTCGGATCGGTTTGTCCACCGTTGGACAGATGCTGATAAAGCGCTCCGACATCAATTTTCCAATGATCATTCACGTTGTACGAAATGCCGGCGGCCGATAGAATGTTGAACGTAAAGTCCTGGCCTTGTCCACCAGGAACCTCGGGGTGACTATCGATTGCGCCTGCGCCAACGCCTCCCGAAATGTATGGAACCAACCGGCTGCCGGGTTGAACAAAGTTGTAGCGCATTCCGAGATTGAATCCGAAATAATGATTTTCAATTCCGCGAAAAATCGGTTCCAGCACAGCACTCACGTAAAATTGATGGTAGCCACGGAGCCAGCTGTCGCTCCTAACAACGCCCCAACGAACGCGCGCCGTCAGGAACTCCGCGCCAATTTCGTAACTCGCCGGTGGGTTGATCGCGCCAAATAAAAACGCGGACTCGATTGCAAATTCGAATCGTTGCGGATTGAACTCTTCAGTTGCTGTGGCGACGCGTGATTGTTCGGCGCCGCCAAACGCTCGCATGCAATTGAAAATGAGCGCGCAAGCCGCTAACGCGCGAAGCCTTTTCATATGGCCCGCCTACGATAGAAGCGACCGATCAGATTGCAATTCGCAGAGTTTGCTGTAGCGGCGCTCTATGAGCGCCCCTAAAAAATTCCGCAAGATCCAAAGGTAATGGACTCGTCCATTCTCGCTCGCCTTCGATCGCCAGTTTCGCCGAATGAAGTGCATGACGTGGCAGGAGTAACCGTTGCTGGAGTTCAGGTGTCCATCCCGTCTCAATAAAACGCAGGTAAAGCTGCTCGTCGGGGCCGTAGATTTTATCGCCCACAACTGGGTGCCCGACGGATGCGAGATGCACTCGTATTTGATGGGTTCGTCCCGTAAGTGGAATTGCACGAACCAAACTGAACTTCTCTTCAGCGCGCGCCGACTGGTTTGCATGGAATTGTTTCCGGTCCTCACCTTCATCCTCTTCCTGGCCCGGGAGCGGAAGTCGCGAAGCGGCAGATGAGGATGCAACTGACCGTTTTGCGAATCGCCGCTCGACGCGAAACTCCGTCTGCGCTGGCGCGCCACCCTGGTGAATCATTTGCTTTAGCCAAATCACCGATTCCTGGTGTTTTCGCTGTCGATCCAGCGGTGTGTCAACGACGTAGTGCTCCCATTCGGGCCAACCCCAAACGATGGCGAGATATTCCTTGTGAACCTTTTGTTGTTGCATCAGCAGGCCGAATTCTCTCGCCGCCGCTGCCGTTTTCGCCACCAACACCAGCCCACTGGTTTCCCGGTCGAGCCGGTTGACAATTGAGACTTGTCCGCCGCCGGCGATTTCGAATGCCAGAAGTTCCCGAAGCTCCTTCCACAAAGTCGGTTGCGTCGTCGGCTTGGTCGGATGACTCAGAAGAAAGGGCGGTTTATCGATGACAATGTAATCACCGGTTTCATCAATGATTTTGAATTGAAGTGACGGGGACGAAACCGGCATGAGGTTCACAATATCCGTAATTGCTCATGCGGTCGACCAGGCGAGACGCCCGACTGCTGCCACGGCTTCGGCACGGCGAATCCGTCCTGCGGCGGGAAAGGATGCCTGCGCTACGATTGCCTTGACCTTACTCCCAAAACTGTTTTACCTAAAGCCCCTCAGCCTCAACCAGGAGCAATACTTGGACCCTAAAGACGTCAAAGAGATTAAAGCCATCATCAGTTTGATGGAGAAGCATGACCTTTCGGTCTTTGAGATCGAAAAGGAAGGCTTCCGTCTTAAGCTTGAAAAAAGTCCGTCGACTCAGCGAACGGCGGCTGCGCCGCCTGAAGCAGCATCGCCGACCAAGGGCGCTTCCACTGCGCCTGAAACTACGCCTGCCGCACCCAGATCCATCGAAACCGTACCGCTGAAAGACATCGTTTCACCGATGGTGGGCACGTTCTACTGCTCTGCGTCGCCGGACAGTCCGCCGTTCGTTGATGTCGGAAAATCTGTCACCGAAGACACCGTGGTTTGCATCATCGAAGCGATGAAAGTCATGAATGAAATCAAAGCAGAAACAACTGGAGTCGTTGCTGAAGTAGTGGCCGAAAACGGCAAGCCCGTTCAGTTCGGACAGGTGCTTTTCAGAGTGCGATGAGCGTCAAGCAAATGCTAACTTGTAAGGCAGCCGCATCGCCTGCCAAAGCGCATCGCTAGGCCGGCAAGCGGAGCGCTTGCCCTACAATTACTCATGTTCCAGAAAGTACTGATTGCCAATCGTGGAGAGATTGCGCTGCGGGTGATTCGCGCCTGCAAGGAACTTGGCATTCGGACATTGGCCGTCTATTCAGAGGCGGACGTTGATTCGCTGCACGTCCAACTTGCAGATGAATCCATCTGCATCGGCGCAGCGCCTAGCTTGGAAAGTTATTTAAAAATCGATCGGATCATGAGCGCTGCCGAGATCGGCGACGTCGATGCCATTCATCCCGGCTATGGATTTCTAGCTGAGAATCCGCACTTCGCGGAGGTGTGCGAAAGAAGCAACATCAAATTTATCGGTCCATCGTCGCGTGCGATGCAGGCAATGGGCGACAAGAATGCTGCTCGTGTACACGCACGCAAAGCCGGCGTGGCAGTGACTCCCGGGAGTGACAGCATCGTCGACACAGAGGACGAGGCGATAAAAGTCGCGAAGAAAATCGGATACCCGGTGATGATCAAGGCGGCTGCCGGCGGTGGCGGGCGCGGAATGCGCACAGCACATAACGAGCCGAGCCTTAAATCAGCCTTTCACAGTGCGCGTCACGAGGCGCAGAAAGCTTTTGGCAACGAACAGGTTTACTTGGAGAAACTCATAATCAATCCGCATCACATTGAATTTCAAGTCGTCGCCGACAGCCATGGCCGCATCGTGCATCTCGGCGAACGCGATTGCTCTGTTCAGCGACGCAACCAGAAGGTGATTGAAGAATGCCCGTCACCATTGATGACGCCGAGTCTTCGCAAAAAAATGGGAAACGCCGCCATCAAGCTAGCCAAGTCAGTCGGCTACGAAAACGCGGGCACGATAGAATTCCTGGTCGATCAGGACAGGCATTTCTATTTCATGGAAATGAACACGAGGATCCAGGTGGAACACACGATTACCGAG
>QHNQ01000110.1 GCA_003218135.1 Verrucomicrobiota bacterium | reverse complement strand
ATTTTGTTGCAGAGATGAGTGTCGAAAATCGCGAGCGACTGGAGCTCAATCGCCATATTGCGCAACTGCTCAAATGCCGTCGCTGCCCGCGCATGAAATCAACGCCGGTCTCCGGCGGCGCAATCAAGAGCGACATCATGATCATTGGACAGGCTCCCGGCCCGAGGGAGCCGTTCTTGCAACGACCATTTGCCCATACTGCTGGCAAAACGCTTTTTCGCTGGTTCGAAGAGTTTTGCGGGATGAATGAGGCTGCTGTTCGCTCGAAAATTTATTTCGCAGCAGTCTGCCGTTGCTTTCCCGGTAAGAATTCCAGCGGTACCGATCGCGTTCCGGCGCCAGATGAGATTCGCAACTGCTCTTCGTGGATGGACGATGAGATCCGAATCTTACAGCCGCGCCTTGTCATTCCAGTCGGCCGACTGGCCATCATGCAATTCATCAACTGTGCAAAATTGGAGGAAGTCATTGGCTACAAGTTCCGCGCGGAACGCGCAGGACACCGTTTCGATTTGATTCCCCTGCCTCATCCTTCTGGCGCATCACCATGGCACAAAATTCTCCCGGGCCGCGAACTGACCGAACGCGGACTTAAACTGGTCGCGCGCCATCCTGCGATCGCGGCGCTTTGTCTGTCCCGCCGGAGCTGCGCGAAGGCGGGCGAGCGCCGCCGGTCGTAGACCGCCGCAGAGAAGCCCGATCTGAATTCGGTGTTGGACGTTCGACGTTGGGCGTTGGACGTTTGCTAAATGTCTTCTACGATCCCAACTCGTGCCGAGATACCAGAATCCGACAAGTGGGACCTGACGCCCCTTTTCACTGACGTAAGCAAATGGCAGGAGGATTTCGCCTGGCTTCAGAGGACCTATCCGAAACTTCAGGAGTGGAAGGGCAAAGTAGGTGAGTCGGCGCAAACGCTGGCCGCCGTTCTTGAGTTTGAAAAATCGCTCGAGGTGAAGATGGAGCGCGTCCATCACTACGCCTCGCTGCAACTGGCGGGGGATAGTACGAATAACGAATACCTCGCGCGATTTGGACAAGTTCAGAATTTGTTTACCAAAATCGGCGAAACGGCGGCGTTCGTTGTTCCGGAAATCCTGGCGATCGACAACAAACAGTTCGCGCAATTCATCGCAGATCCAGCGCTCGCCGACTGGCGAATCAAACTTCACAAAATTCGCCGGATGAAGCCGCATGTGCTCTCCGTGCCTGAGGAACGTCTTTTAGCACTGGGCCGCGTCGCGCTCAGCGGATACGACGACACCTTTTTGCAGTTGACCGATGTGGACATGAAGTTCGGTGTCTTGATCGATGAGACCGGGCGCGAAAAACCGCTGACCCAAAGTTCGTTCAGTTCGTTTTTGGTGAAACGCGATCCTGAGCTGCGCAAATGCGTTTTCCATCAATTCTACGCGGAATTTCGCGACCATCAGTTTACGCTTGCCGCGTCGCTTGCCTATTCGGTCAAGGTGGATGTCTTTCACGCGCGAGCACGACGGTACTCGTCTGCCCTTGAAGCAGCGCTTTTTCCCGACGATGTGCCGATCGCAGTCTATGATGGATTGATCAAATCGGTCCGCGCGAATTTGGAGCCGCTCTTTCGCTATTTTGATTTGCGTCGCCGCACTCTTGGCTTGCGCGAGCTGCATCTTTACGACACGTACGTGCCGCTGGTACCGGAAGTCGAGACGCGCTTCACTTTTGATCAGGCCGTTGAAGCAGTTTTGGCCGCACTGGCCCCCCTCGGAAAGGATTACGTCGATGTGCTGGCCGAAGGTTTGCGCTCGAGGCGCTGGTGTGATCGTTACGAAAACAAAGCCAAACGCAGCGGCGCGTTTTCATCTGCAAGTTACGGCGCGCCACCGTACATCCTGATGAACTACAAGGACGACGTGTTCGCCGACGTTTACACGCTCGCGCACGAGGCTGGTCACTCCATGCACAGTTGGTTCTCGCAAAACTCACAGTTGTTCCAAGATTACGAGTACCCGATTTTTCTGGCCGAAGTGGCCTCGACATTCAACGAGGAGCTGCTCACGCACCATCTGCTGGAGACAACCGCCGACCCGAAGATGCGGGCCTATATCATTAACAGGCAAATCGACGACCTGCGCGGCACACTCTTTCGCCAGACCATGTTTGCCGAGTTCGAAAAAATCATTCATGCCATCGAGGAAAGCGGCGATGCGCTAACGCTCGATATTTTCAAATCGGAATATCACAAACTACTTGAGACCTATTTTGCTGAAAATTTCGTACTCGATCTGGAGCTTGATCTCGAATGCCTGCGTATTCCGCATTTCTATCACGCCTTCTACGTTTACAAATATGCGACAGGGATTTCTGCGGCAGTGGCGCTTTTGGAGCGCGTGTTGTCGGGCGAACCAGGAAGTGTGGATGCGTATCTGAATTTTTTGCGCTCGGGCGGCTCCAAGTTTCCGCTGGAAACATTGAAGGCGGCAGGAGTGGACATGGCCACTCCTGCACCCATCGAGAGCGCGTTGCGCTTGTTCGAACGTCGCGTCACAGAACTGGAAAGTCTGTTACTGTAGTAAAGAGGGAGCCTTCAAGGAGCGGCGGTCTCTAGTCCGCCGTCGCAAAAAAATGGGTTGGAAACCGTCCCCGTTGGGGAACCAACTCGAATTGTTGGAGCTTTGGGTGCCGCCACTCGCTTTGGTACACTTGGCCTGCCGTGGCTGAGCTACGTTTCTTCAATCCGTACGCAGAGATGCGTTTTACTGCGAATCGCCTGCCGCATTGGCAACAAGAGGGCGCAGTGTATTTCGTTACATTTCGACTTGCCGATGCCGTGCCTCATAATTTGCGCACTCAGTGGGAGTCTGAACGCGAAGCATGGTTGCGCGTTCATCCGCAACCTTGGAGCGCCGAAGTCGAGCGCGAATATCATGAACGATTCTCAGGCGCGATCGAACGCTGGCTTGATGCAGGCCACGGTTCTTGCATTCTGCGTCGACCCGATTGCGCAGGAGTCGTGGCTGAAGCGCTGCGCTACTTCGACGGCGAACGGCTGGCGATCATTTCGTGCGTCGTGATGCCAAACCATGTGCACGCGTTATTCGCGCAAAATGCTGATTGGCCCTTGGAAAAGCTCATGCGCAGTTGGAAAAGCTTTACCTCACGAAGAATTAACTCGCTAGTTGGTCGCAACGGGAGTGTGTGGCAACGGGATTACTTTGATCGGCTAGTTCGCGACCAAAAACATTTTGTGAATTGCGTGCGCTATATTCGCAGGAATCCTGAACGGGCACGCCTGCACAGCGGAGAATTCCTTCTGTACGAGAGTAAGCTTGCGCGAAGCATTGAGTAGGCAATCCACCTTTCCGAAACGGCGGACTAGAGACCGCCGCTCCTTGAGCTAACACGCAGCGCTTTGGAAAGACGCCGCTCCTTGCTACCCTTCGTCAATGCAACTGGAAAGCAGCCAACTGCTTCAGCGATTAAAACCGCTGTTCCAGGAAAACTTCGAGAAGTTTGGCGAGCTGGGCGCTGCGGTGTCAGTGTGGCAAAATGGAAAGCCGATCATCGACCTTTGCGGCGGGTTTCGGGACGCGCGTCGCGAAAACCCGTGGATGAGCGACACACTCGTTTTGGTGTGGTCGGTGACGAAGGGAATCGGCAGCGCGTGTGTCTTGCATACGTTGCAAGAACACAAGATCGATATCAGCCAACGCGTGGCCGAGTTCTGGCCCGAGTTTGTGCAGGCGGGTAAGGAAAAAGTCACGCTTGCGCAGTTGCTGTCGCATCAAGCCGGGCTTTGCGCTCTGGATCGTCGAGTCGATGTGCTCGACTACGACGCAGTGATTCGCGCACTGGAGGCGCAAGAACCGCTGTGGCCACCTGGGACCGCGCACGGTTATCATGCACGCACATTTGGATTTCTTCTGGATGAGCTCGTCCGCCGGATCGCCGGAAAGACCTTGTCCGAGTACTGGCAGGAAAATTTTGCTCGACCGCTCAATCTCGATTTCTGGATCGGCCTTCCGAAAAAGGAAAATTCGCGCGTGGCAACGATGTACGCCGCAAAAAGCGGCAAGCCAACCGACCCGAAACAATTTTATGCCGATCTTGTGACGCCCGGCACTTTGGCGCGCAAAACCTTTACGTCACCTTATGGCCTGCATGTGATCAGTAAGATGAATGAGTATGCAATTCGCGCGCACCCGATCGTCTCCTTTGGTGGAATCGGGAGTGCGTCGGCGCTAGCGAAATTTTATTCCATGCTCGCCAATGGCGGAAAGTTTGAAGGCCAGACTTTCTTTTCAGAAAATACAATCGCATGGATGACCACGACGATCGCAGACGGCGTGGACCGCGTTTTCCAGATACCGACAGCTTTTTCGGCCGGATTCATGAAGGACTCACGACTTGCAGCGAAAAAAATGTTTTGCCCGTCACGAACTTGCTTTGGACATCCCGGCGCAGGGGGCAGCCATGCCTTTTGTGATCCGGAAAACCGGATCGCATTCGCGTACGTGATGAATCAAATGGAGCAATCGCTTTTGCCGAATGCGAAATCATTACGGCTCGCAGAGGCGATTTACCTGTAGCCGCGCCCTGTGTGAGCCGCGCTCCCTACGCGATGTTAGGATCCGCTCATCGCGCTTCGCACAGCGAAGCGCGGACTTGGTCGAGCAATTTCGGCTTGGCCTGCTCCCGAGCCGCCGGTAAAAAAGAAGACATGCTTTCGTTTTATCCGGCGCCCCTCCCAGAGAAAAGCCGAAATAGGCGAAACAACCTTTCGTCGAATTGTAGTTAGGCGTGAAGATGCTCTCTCGCGTTGCAGCCGTCCTCGACGGTGGCACATAGTGCGGCACCAATACCCCGACGACGAAAAATGCGAGGCAGTTAGCCTTGCTGGATTTCAAGTGGGAAGACGGTGTCCATGATGGACGCCCCGCCGTCCACGTGGATGATCTGACCTGTAATGAAGCCGGCCTCCTCCATGCACAGAAGCGCCACGGCGTTGCCGATGTCTTCCGGGGTTCCGAGCCGTCTCATCGGCGTCCACCCGCCCTCGTGCCAGGCTCGCGTGGCCTCCTGGATGTCTTGCGGCAGAGCGCGCAAAACACCACCCTCGACTACGTTGGGGGGGCCGAAGACGCCGCCCGGGCTGATGCCGTTGACAGTGATACGGCGCGGGGCCAAAGCCACGGCGAAGTAGCGCACCAGCGAGTCGAGCGCGGCCTTCGCGGACCCCATCGCCACCCACGGCTGCCAACTCCCGGTGCGGCCGCCTGGCGAGTAGGTGATGGCGATGACCCTGCCCTCATCACTCATCAGGCGGGCCGCCTCCCGCGCCCCGATTAGGAACGCTTTGGCCTGCGAGTCCATGGCCATGTCCCACTGCTCGGGCGTGATCTCCAGCGGCTTCTGGTAGAAGGTGGGGAGATCAGTTCGTGCGTTGCTCACGAAGATGTCGAGCTTAGCGAATTCCGCCTCGACCTTGCCGAACATGGCGATGATTTGTTCCGGACGCCTCACATCGGCCTGTATCACCAGACCATCGGAGCCGCGTTTGCGGACCTGCCCAAGCGTATCATTTGCGGCAGCCTCGTTTTGGTAATAATGGATAGCTACCTTGGCGCCGCTGGCCGCCAGTTTCAGGGCGATTCTTCTACCAATGCCACGGGAACTTCCGGTGATCAGCGCGTGTTTTCCGTTCAGAGACATATCAACCTCCTTGAGTGTGCAGTTTAACGAGAAGAAAATTACAAACCCAGCCTCTTTTGCAAAGGATCTGCTCGGTTTCCTCACTGGCAAACAATCGAGGACAAACGATCCGGAACGATTGCGATGCATCGCGTGGAAGCATAAAGACTTCGATAACCAGATGGCAACGTTCCACCCTTTTTGCGCTAAATTGGATCTAAACCTGGACCACCACACCGAGTCCGCATGGAAGCCCGATCCCAAAGCGCAGCCCACTGAAATGAAATGAATTTCATTTTCAACTTGAATGCCTTCTCATGGAAGCGATGCAGCGAACCGCGCCCCGCTCTGATGCCTAGCTTTCGTGTCGTTACTTCGTTCAACTTGCAGCCAGCCGCGGCCTCGGGCGTGGTCGCTGATCTTGTGTCTCGTTAGATGTTTCCGCTACAACCGATGAAAACATTGATATATCTGCTGATTCCTGCCTTGTTGCTCACTATTGCTTTCGCTCAGGCGCCGCCTCCGCCGGAGCTGAAGGATCCGTTCCTCGATAACTTTGTCGGCGACTGGCGTGTGGAACGAAAAATGGGTAACGGCCGCACAGCTGAGAGCACGGTGCACGGTGAATGGTCCCTTAAGCATCACTACATCCAGCTGCATTACGGTTTTGCCGATAAGTCGCAGGACTACGAAGCGCTCGTATTCATTGGCTTTGTTGAGCCCGAAAAAACTTACGCCTGTCACTGGCTCGATGTTTATGGTGCGGGTTTCGACGCACCCGGTCGAGGCAAGCTCGATAACGAAAAACACTCGATTGAATTTCGGTGGGACTCGAAAGAAGGCGCACTGACGAACAAGTTCACGTTCGACTCGCAGGCGAAGACGTGGACGTCGCTGATTCGTCAGGTGGAAAAAGGCGAGTGGAAAACGTTCGCCGAGGAAAAGTGGACAAAGAAATGAAATCGTGCGGCCACAACGGATCTAACCAATCGATGAAGCCAACGGCCCCATTGCAGAATCACTCCAACGAGATTGTCACGGCACCTCGCCGCAGCTCATCTCATTCTCGTTAGATGAATAACTCGCCAACTCGATCGACTCTAAGAGTGTGGTTCGCACTACAGTTATTCGCCGATAATCGTGACCAAAAGTTTTCGATGATGTGG
>QHNQ01000109.1 GCA_003218135.1 Verrucomicrobiota bacterium | reverse complement strand
TCATGACGAGATCAATGGAGTGTACGGCCCAGCGATGGAATTTTCCTTGCGCGCCTATCAATCGCGCACCCGGCTGCCGGTAACCGGCCGACTCGATCTGGAAACGTTAGCGGCGCTCCAGTTATTGCCCGGAGGACGCGCGCCAATGTTTTATCCGCCGCGGCGCCGTGCGCGTCCCGGGCCACCTGTCCGCGGGGAATGGGTCCCTGAATAACGTAACGCGCGGCTCCGGCTCGCCGCGCCGGGCGAAACCGCATGCGTTATCTTGGATTATCGAAATGCACCGATTGTAGGTCGGCAAAGACTGTACCGACAAAAATTTGCGCTTCAATGCGAAGCAGAAGTCGCTCTGCATCATCCGACACCCAGATGCTCGCGCGACGAAATTTCTTGTGGGGCTCCAACTCGAGATGCTTGCCGATGCGTTTCAACTTCAAATCAAGTTTAATTGCGTTGTAAGTGCCGGCGCGCACGGAGATTTTTTCCCGGCCGACGACGCTGAGGGTAGCAAGATAGGCATTGGTGGCCGGGTAAACTACAATGCGATAGACACTGCGATCATTGAGCGGCTGGCTGCGCAAATAGAGCGCAGCCGAGTGGAGGTCGAACAGGTTAGGCAAACTAAATTGGCGAGTCGTTGTCTTGGCAGCGGCCCCTTCGCCTTCTGTTCTTGTCCGAGTCACTTCCGCGGCTGTGAAAGTGAGGTTGGTGACGATTTTTTTCGATCGATAATTCTCTGTCTGCTGCGTTTCAATCGGATGCAGCGTTTCCGCATTGGCGACTGCCCGATGGTTCACGTCCAATTTCCATAGCGCGCGAACAAAGCCAATCGTTCGGCCCGTTCCGTCGAACTGAAATTTGTCGCCGGTCGGCTTGCTAAAGTGAACGTCACCGGTTGCTGCGGTGAGCCCAGACCACCCGAACCGATACGATGCACGCAGGGGCCGCAGTTCCGGAAAATTTCCAGCCGGCTCTTTGCTAAGGGTCGCCTCCCAATTGGCCGACAGCGAACCAGCAAAGAGCGCGACTAACAGCGCGATCACGCACGGTGTCGGTCGCAACTTGATTCGAATACGCATTCTGGGACTTTGGCCGCCGCCCACACTGCATGGAGTGAGCGGTCGCTAACTGTACGCAAAAATACACGCGAGTTTAGCCCGCGTGTATTAATTAGAATCTTCCAGCGTTAAGGTTTCGAAGCTCTCGCTGGCGTCGCAGAAGCAGTTGTCCCGGTTTTTGCAGTCGAAGCTGTGGCGCGGCCCGGTTTGTTGAGAACGGCAATCACATCATTCGTAAAATCGATGTTGTCGTGTGAGTACATCAAAACCGGTACGCCATTGATGCTCATTCCTGATTTGTCGAATACCAGGTCAAAATTGTTTGCTTTGACTTTCTCCATCACAACATCGGTGATTTCCTTTACGATTCCCTCGCGCATCCGCATCAACTGTTCCTGTAATTGCCGTTCGCGCGTTTGACGGAAATCGCTGATCTCTCGCTCCATGTTCTTGATCTTGGCAATCTTGTCATCACGATCTTTTGCCGTTTGCGTCTTCCTATCTGCGCTCAGGGCAGGTGACTCGAGCTGCTTGTTCAGATTATTGATTTCGTCGAGCGCCTTTTTGTAATCTTCCGCCCTGTCGTCGTATTCTTTACGTGCGGAATTTTTCGCATCATTGATTTTAGCTTCCGCCTCCCTGGTCTTGTTGTATTCCTTGAACGCGCGCTGCATATCGACCGTTCCGATTTTCAGCGTGCCTTGTGCAAAGACCGCGACCGGAAAGGCCAGCATCAGCGCAGACAATATGGACAGAGATTTTTTCATAAAACAGACCATACCCTGAGCGGAATCCGGTTAGACTGCAACCAGATATATTCGTTCAAAATTGATAGCCCACATTGAAGTTGAAATGACCGCCCCCATGGTAGCCGTCACGCAGTAATGGGTACCCATAATCGAGGCGCAGCGGGCCAATTGGCAAATCAAGCCGGATTCCCACACCGATGTCTGAAGCGATGTGGTTAAACCCGAACGCCCATGAGCTGGTGTTCACGAAACCGGTGTCGTAAAAAACTGCGCCGCGCGCTTTTTCGATAATCGGGAAAGTCCATTCAATCGTTGTCCGCGCCATGGATTGACCACCCGTCGGTTCGCCGTTCTCATCCTGTGGACCGACCTCGCGAAATGGAAAGCCGCGGAGATTGTTTGATCCACCAAGATAGAGCCGCTCGTAAATTGGAACGCCGCTGCCGGGGCCCCAATGGCTTACCGTCGCGATTTCGCCGTTGATCAGCAGAATGGTGTCCCACGGCAGATGGAAATATTTCGACCCTTCCAGATCCAGTCCGTAAAGCTGGATGTCGCCTCCGAGAAAACCACCGGTGATAAGCGGCGAAAAGGTGATCCGTTGGCCACGGCGCGAGAGCAAAGGGTTATCGCGCGAATCAAACACAATGCTGGCAAAAACCTTGCTCTCGAGAGTCGAGCCCGCTTGCGACTGGATGAAGTCAGATGCGCTGCCAGACACATCAAAAATATCGACGTCCTGCAGCGTATATCCCAGAGTGCCGTACGTGTAAGCATTGAGCGGTTTCCGCATCTCGATCATGAATCCGTAATTGCGCTGGTTATATTCGTTGCTCAAATAATTTGCTTCGGTGTAAAAAAGCTGACCGGTAAGCGCGAGGCGTCGATCGAGGAAGTACGGTTCGGTTAAGGTCATAATGAGATCTTTCCGCTGAGTGCCGTACTGGATACGCAAGCGGAATTTTTGGCCTCCTCCGGTGAAGGAAGGCCAGTTGAAAAGATCGAAATTACCTTGGGTGAGTTCGGCAAACCCGACCAGCTTGTCAACCGTACTGAAGCCACCGCCGAAGCTTAGCGACCCGGTTCGTTTTTCCTGCACCAGGATCGTGAGATCTTTGCGGCCAGGGATGTCCGTTTCTTCCGGGTAGGTCTCTACCTTTGCGAAGTACCCCAGGTTGTCCAGCCGTTTCTTGGTCAGATCCACGCGAACAGTGTTGAAAACGTCCCCGGGAGCAACGAGCACTTCGCGACGGATCACCTTGTCCTTGGTGCGCGTGTTGCCCTCGATATTTATCCGGTTAACAAACGAGCGGACGCCCTCGTCGATTTTATAATGCACATCGATCTGCACGGGACCCGCCGGCGCGCCTTCCGGCAAAACTACGAGATCAACATAACCGCCACTGCCGTATGCGTCCGCCACCGCCTTGGCATCATCGCGCAGCTGTTTCGGCGAATAGACGCTGCCCTCCTTCATCTTTAACAGCTTGCGAATTCTGTCCTCGGTGGTGTTTTGATAGCCGGAAATGGTCAGCTTTCGCACGTGATATTGCGGGCCTTCGACAATCGGGATTGTAATGATCATCGGACCCTTCTCGGTGCGTTCCCTGCGGGGGGTCTTTATTTCCACATCGATGTAGCCGTGGTCTTGGTAAAACTCGCGGAGTTTGTCCATGTCCTGTTCCAGCTGGACCTCATCCAAACGGCCGGTTTTATCCACGAAATAAATTAGCGACCGGCCGCGCGTCTTCATTTGTTTGCGCAAGACTTTCTCGCTGAAGTGGGCGTTTCCCTCGAACTGGACCTGCTTCACCGCTCCTCTGACGCCTTCATTGACTGTGAAAACAACGCGCGCTGTGCCACGCTTTTCATCAATCGGATCAACACGAAACTGAACGCTAACGTCAGTGAATCCCTGCCCCTGATACACGTCGATGATTTTTTGACGCGCTTCTTCCAGTTGTTGTTCGTCAACCGCGCGGTTGAGTGGCAATTTGATTTCTTTCCGCAATCTCTTTGGTTTGATCCGTTCGGCTCCGGTAATTTCGATCTCGCGTAGAATGGCACGTGTCTGCACGGCAACGATCACCTTGACTCCATCGCCTTCGGGCTGCGCAAAAATGCGAACGTTCCGAATGGCGCCGGTCTTATAAAGTGCCGCGACGTCCTGCTCGACCACTTGGCTGGAATACGGTTGCCCCACTTTTGTGCGCATTTGAGCCAGAATCCGTTCTTTGCTGACCGCTTGCGCGCCAGTGTACTGCACGTCGATGGAGCGAATGATCGGAGGTGCCGGCGCTGATTGGGGCGCTTGCGCGCGCGCGATTAGCGCGCCAAACAATGCACAGATTGAGGCCACCCAAACTGCAAACCGCGGGGGGCGCATCCATCTAGAAACGTATCTCATAGGTTAAGAAGCGCAGCCCCGCGCAACGTACCCACGCAGGACAAGCGAGCTATATCGGGAAGAAGCTGCCAATCGTCAAGGTGAGATTTTCGCGGAATTGGGCCGTTTGTCCATGACGTTGGCTCGGACTGTTAATTCAAGAGTTGGTACCAATTATTGCGCCGGCGCGGTTCGTACCCCGCATCGGAAATGAGCGATTCAATTTCCGCGGCGGTAAGCCGAAATGTTGTCCCGGCGCTGCTCACCACATTCTCTTCCATCATTACCGAGCCGAAATCGTTAGCGCCATATCGCAGCGCGATCTGGCCGATCCCCGGACCTTGCGTGACCCAGGAGCTTTGGACGTTTTCAATGTTGTCGAGGAAAATCCGGGCCAGCGCTTGTGTCCGGAGATACTCCGAGACGCCGGTCGGCTGGTTCACCTTCAGCACCGTATGCTGCGGTTGAAAGGTCCAGCAAATAAACGCGGTGAATCCGCCGCTGCGGTCCTGTTGATCGCGAATGCGTCGCAAATGTTCGACTCGATCTTCGATTGTCTCGACGTGACCGAACATCATCGTCGCGCTCGATTTCAATCCAAGCTCGTGCGCTACCTGCATCACTTCTAACCATTCATCGCTGTTGATCTTTAACGGCGAAATCTTCTTCCGCACTCGATCCACCAAAATTTCACCGCCGCCGCCCGGAATTGAGCCAAGCCCGGCTTTCTTGAATTCCGAAATCACCTCTCGCAAGGGCATGCGAAAGGTTTCGGCGAAATGTTGAAACTCCGGGGGGCTGAATCCATGGATATTAATGTGCGGATATTTCTGCCGGATGTGCTGCAATAGATCGATGTACCATTGGAACGGCAATTTCGGATGGTGGCCGCCCTGCATCAGGATTTGAACCCCGCCCGCCGCAGAAAGTTCGTCCAACTTCTGATCGATTTGCTCGAACGAAAGCACGTAATGGTCTTCGTCTCGTTCCGTCCTATAAAACGCGCAGAATTTGCAGTAAACGTTGCAGACATTGGTGTAATTGATGTTCCGATCGACGATATAGGTCACGATCTCACGCCCGTGGCCGCCATAACTTTTCGCCTTTGCCAGATCCCGTCTGGCGTTCGCAAGGGCGCCCAGTTCCTCAAGTGGCCAGCGATACAACTGGAGCACGTCGTCTGTCGAAATCCGTTCGCCCGCGAGAACGCTTTCCGTGAGCACATCTCGATTAATCGAAACCATCGCAGGCCAATTCTAGATGCGGCTGACGGAATTCGCACGCACCAAACTGCAGGGCGTTTCTGTCAAACGCCAGCTATGGATGTTTCACAGAGGCGACATACAATTCATGCAACGCGTCGTCGAGCGAATCGCATCCGCGACGCCAAAGAACCAAAGTCAGTCGTGCGGGAGCTTGCAGCGGTTTACGGGCAGACGAACCAATTAGGTCTCGACTTTTTCGAGAACAGTTTGCAGCTCATGCAGGTCGATTGGTTTAACCAGGTGAAGATCGAATCCCGCTTCCCTGGAGCGCCGAATGTCCTCCTCAGTGCCGAACCCGGTGATCGCGACGGCTTTGTTTGGCCGCTTCTCGCCAGCTCGCGAGATCACTTCGTAACCTGTTCCGTCAGGAAGACCGATGTCACATAACAGCACATCGATGGATCCGGACGCGAGAATTTCCAGCGCCTTCTGTATGTTATCTGCAGTAACGACCTGATGACCGAAATGGGTTAGCAGGCGCGACAACGTATGTCGCGTGTCCTGGTGGTCTTCTACAAGCAGGATGCGTAACGGCTTCGGCGCATGCTTTGGACCCTTGGAATCCAGAGCGGTTTTCGCAACTTCCTCCGACATCGTTTCAAGCGTCACCTTAAAAGTGGCGCCAAAGCTCCGGCCTCGACTCTCCGCTTCGATCGTGCCCTGGTGAAGGTCAACAAGATGTTTGCAAATTGCGAGACCCAGCCCGAGACCTCCAAATTGACGGCTCACGGAAGCATCCGCCTGTTCGAACGGCCTAAAAAGCGACGCCAGCCGCTCTGGTTCAATTCCAATCCCGTTGTCCGCTATCTCGAAGTGAAAGCAGTCACTCTCATCGTTAAAGGTGCGGATCGCGATCTGGCCACCCTCTGACGTGAATTTGACGGCATTGTTGATTAAGTTCCAAAACACCTGTTGAAGTCGGATACAATCCGCCAGGATGTAATGCTGTTTCGCGTTGAGTTCGGTCGAGAGTTTTAACTTTTTTGCCGCAATGGCTGAACTTGCGGTTTCGATTGCATCACGAATCACAGTGTGCGCGTCGCAACCTTCGAGATCGAGGTGAAGCTTGCCGCGCGTGACGCGGGTGAGATCGAGCAGATCGTCGATGAGACGTGCCTGCAATTGCACATTGCGCTTAATTATTTGCACATCCTGTACGAACTCCGGCGGAAGTTTTTCGGCGTTATCTCCCAGGTAGGTTGCTGCTGCCAGGGCGGGCGTCAGCGGCGTGCGTAGTTCATGGCTGAGCGCCGCGAGAAAATCATCCTTGGCCTT
>QHNQ01000032.1 GCA_003218135.1 Verrucomicrobiota bacterium | reverse complement strand
CCAAGTTCTTTCAGCAGATCCTGATTCGCGGTCGATGCCGTGGCGATCACCTTTGCACCGCGCGCCTTGGCAATTTGAATGGCAAAGCTCCCGACGCCACCTGATCCACCGTGAATGAGCACGGTCTGGCCGGCACTTAACTTGGCGCTGTCGATCAACGCCTGCCAGGCTGTCAATGCGACAATGGGCACTGCTGCGGCCTCAACGTACGTCAGTGCTTTCGGTTTGGGTGCTGCTTCGCCTTCTTTGACCAATGCGTATTGCGCATAGCCGCCGCTATTGTCCAAGCTGACGTACGCGAACACAGGATCGCCTGCTTTGAACTTCGTGACCTTGCTTCCAATTTTTTCAACCACGCCGGCGACGTCCCCACCGAGAATGATGGGGAACGCGCGACTTCCGTCTTTACCGAACAGCCCCGACCGGATCATGCCATCAACTGGATTCACCCCGGCCGCTATGACCCTGATGAGCAGCTGATTATCCTGGGGTTCTGGTCGAGGGACATCCTCGTACTTTAAGACCTCCGGTCCGCCATACTCATGAATGACAACCGCTTTCATAGTTGGTGTAGCGGACTGAGCGGGCAATACTGTTTGTAGAATCCCCGCCGCAACAGCGGTGGCAGGAAACATCCTTTGTCTCAAATTGGACATAACGATCGCACAGAGTTGGCAATACTACTGGCTCTTCATAAACGTGTGAAAGACAAGACGCCATTTGCGTTCCCGCTTTGTCCACACACTTGCCACGTTATAGGTGCCCGATGTGTCCTGTCCGTTGTGCGTGGCTTGCGTCGTCACTTGGTAGGTAACCACTGCCATGTTCGCACTCGGGAATGCTACTCTCATATCCGCAAAGGAGTTGTCACGCACATCGTATTTTGGCACATCCGCAAGTTCGGCATCGACATTTTTGAAGCCTCCCGCGTCAAGTCCAACGAACTCCGGCGCCAAATATTTTTTAAACGTCTCCACCTGCTTGTTCTTGAACGCTTCTGTGGCGACTTTCTCCAAAGCGACGACCGCTTTCTCTCTTTGTGCTGTCTTTACCTGCCTGGCTGGAGTCGGTGCAGCAAAACAAGTCGAAACAGCTGTCGCCAGTGCCACACCACAGATAATGACTTGTCGTTTCATAATTGAATCTAGACCCGTAGCGGAGTGCTCGTCGACATTTTCTAAGTATTTCAACGGCCGCGCTCAAATGGACGGTCGCGGCCGGGGTTCGGGCGGTAGATTTAATTGAGGCGCGGACGTCGCAGGAGTGGAGGGTAACGATAATAAAATCGGCAAAAACTCCGGCGGCATGAAGTTCGCCCACACATCGTAATCCGGACCGAACTGCCGAAGGAACAAGAGCGAGAAGGAACGAAGCAAAACAAATACCGGCAGCAAAATCACTGTGCCAACGTACGGGATCGCGACGATGCAGCACGTTGCGCAGGTCGCGATGCATCCCACCATCGTGCTGCCCAACGCCAAAACAATCCAAAACAAGCAGTACAACAGGATGTCACCAGGATGTGTTGCAATTAACCTCGTGGCGGTAGCAAAGGCTTCGACCACACGGCAACGCTGTCGGTACATGATTGGCACCATGAAGCTCGTGACCAACGCCCACGCCAGAACGACGAGAATCATCACGAGTATCCATCCCGCGATGGCCGATATCAGATAAACGTCGTGGCTACGAAGAAAATTATCGTCTTTGATCGCGGGAAGCACGAGCGGTAAAGAAAACAACCCTGCGAAAATTAGCAGACCAAAGCCGATCAGGAGCGAGAAAAGGAAATAGCTGTTCCCCTCTGTTCGAAACCCACGCCACGGTTCTGCGACTGACCCGCGGTTCTTTACAATGCAATCAATAAACATAAAGCCGCCGCGTGCTCGCAACCAGGCACAGAGGACAATCAGAACGAGCACGAGAACAATCAAAAGAATAATGCCTCCAACGAGAATCGAATGCGGGATTTGGCTGATCGCATCATTTACCTTCTGCACCTCGTCGCGCTTGGATGGGTAGTTAAAGTTGCCTCCCGCACCGGCACCCAAACTCGCGAGCCATGCAGCGAAGCCAATCACGAACCATTTCTTTAAATCGAACGGCTGAAACAGAATCTTCTTCATCAACTCGAACGCTTCGCCGAATGGCTTAAAGATTTGGATCTTCGACTCGCCTTCATTCATGCGCAGCATTCTGAACGGATTTCGGCAATGTAATCAAGCCCGTGATGATCTTTGGATTAACGACGCAGCATCGTCTTCAAAGTCTTTGAACCCCTTACGCATAGTCGTGTGCGGCTGTAGCGTCCGCTGCCCTCAGCGGATACAAGGCGAGGCCAAGGTCCGATGCGCTGAGGACAGCCACTCTACGGCCGGCTCGCGAGGTTGTTTAGTAAGCGAGGAGCGCCAAATTAGTTCGCTATGTCGAGTGTAAAGCGTCGGTACCCAATCGGGGCGGAAGTGATTGGCGAAAACCGAACGCACTTTCGCCTCTGGGCGCCGAAAGCCCGACAACTTGACCTTGTTGTCGAGCGGACTGCGGGTTCGAAACGAACGCTTCATCCGCTGACGCCGGAAGCAGACGGATATTTTTCCGGCATCGCCAATATCGGAGCGGGCACTCGCTATTGGTTTCGCGTAAACAGCTCGGAGAAGTTTTATCCCGATCCTGCATCACGCTTTCAACCAGATGGGCCGCATGGTCCCTCGTGCATCGTTGATCCAAGACAGTTCCCATGGACGAACTCGCATTGGCCGGGCCCCGCAGCCGCCGAACTAAAAGGCCAGGTCATCTACGAAATGCACATCGGCACATTTACGAAGGAGGGCACGTGGCGCGCGGCAGCAGAACAATTGCCTGAGATGGCGCGTATTGGAATCACGGTGGTCGAGATGATGCCGGTCGCGGATTTCCCCGGGAAATTTGGCTGGGGTTACGACGGTGTGAATCTTTTTGCGCCCTCGCACCTGTACGGAACGCCGGACGATTTGCGGGCATTCATCGACCGCGCGCACTCGTTAGGCGTGGCCGTGATTCTCGACGTCGTTTATAACCACTTCGGCCCCGACGGGAATTATCTCGGCATTTTTTCCGACGATTATCTGATTCGCGAAAAACAAAACGAATGGGGTAACGCGATCAATTTTGACGGGCCGAATTCAGGACCGGTCCGGGAGTTTTTCATCACGAACGGCCGCTATTGGGTTGAGGAATTTCATCTCGACGGATTCCGTTTCGACGCGACACACGCTATCCGCGATCGATCCACCGAATACATCATCGGCGCTGTTGGGCGCGTTGCGCGTGAAGCGGCTGGCGCGCGCTCGATCATCCTGGTCGTCGAAAATGATCTCCAGGAAGCGAAGATGGTGCGGCCGTGCAGCGAAGGCGGTGATGATCTGGACGGAATGTGGAACGACGATTTTCATCACAGCGCTGTCGTAGCGTTGACTGGTCGCAACGAAGCTTATTTCGCTGATTACCGCGGCACGCCGCAGGAATTTATTTCTGCGGTAAAATACGGTTTTCTTTATCAGGGGCAGGCGCGCTCGTGGCGAAAAGCGTTGCGTGGAACGCCCACCTTCGGGATTTCTGCGGAGGTTTTCGTTTGCTTCCTCGAAAATCACGATCAAATCGCGAACACCGGACCAGGGCAGCGGTTGCGCTTTCAAACTTCACCCAGGCGCTACCGCGCCATGATCGCCCTTCTGCTGCTCGGGCCGTGGACGCCACTGCTGTTTCAGGGACAGGAGTTCGGCGCGTCGAGCCCGTTCCTATTCTTCGCGGATATCGGCGACGCTTCCGTGCGCGACGCAATTCGGAAAGGTCGTGCCGAATGGCTGGCGCCATTTTTATCGCTTACCGAGGACCAAACGTGGCGAACTTTGCCCGCTCCAGACGACCCGGAGGTTTTCGCATCCTGCAAACTGAATTTTTCTGAGCGAAAAAATAATCGTGAACTTTACGATCTGTACATTGATCTTCTAAAACTGCGACGAGAAGATTCGCGTCTTCGCCAGCAGAGTGCCGGCGGAATCGATGGCGCGGTCCTCGGACCGGCAAGTTTCGTTCTCAGATACTTCTCCGCGAACAACGATGATCGTTTGTTGCTGGTGAATTTTGGAGAGAGTCACGTCTTGCATCCTGCTTCAGAACCCTTGCTTGCACCGCCAGAGGGTTGCAGATGGGAAACACTCTGGACGAGTGAATCGCCGCGTTACGGTGCAACCGGTAGCGGTGCAGTTACTACTCCCCAACGATGGGCTTTGCCGACTGAATCAGCAGTGGTGTTGAAACCCGTGCCTTAGGATTCTGCCTGTCCGGCGAAGCAGCGACGAAGAGTGTCCCCAGCAGGGCATCCCAGGGGTTCAGAAAAGCGCAGTTTTCAATCGCGGCACGATTCAACGTGTGATGAATGGCCACGGGCACGTTCCCTTTCCGCCACCAACTTCAACGCTTGCCGGAAGAATGCCCGCGGTGATCCGTCGCGCTTTGTTTGCGACAACCTTCCTATGTTCGACCGCCTTGTGGGATGTACGCGGCGATGAGCTTACAGGGACGCCTCCACCGTTGCCCATGGCAGTTGGCACGGAAATCACCGCCGATCTTGTCAACGTAATCTTCTTGTTCGATCGCTTGGCCAGCGATCCGCCGAGGGCAACCAGCGCAAATTATCTTGCACGCGTATCAGATCCTTCTTCTCCGCTCTACCCAGGTTATCTCGAGTATAAGCAAGGTAAGATTAACCGCCTTGAGCTTAAAGAACGACTGCCTCACGTCGCCATGCTCGGCGATAGCCTTACGCAACATTTTTATTTCTCTTCCCTGCCGAGCTCTTTTTGGCGTGCACGGACGGAATGGCGCAGGAACTGGTTTCTCGACACCGACCCGAATCCCGACGGCATTTTCAGCGTCTACGAACGACTCAACTACTTCACGCCACTCGTGGCCACAGAATACAACGGAGCCGGGGCCCTGGTCGCGGCGCCAGGATCACGGGAAGATTTACGTAAAAGACTCGTCCGAGCTCGGAATTTTCCCGGCCAGGTAAATCGAGTTTTGCGGGGAACGAGATTTCCAGACCTAATTATGATTTGGATAGGACACAATAACCTTGACTGGGTCCACGGCCTTTCCTCAGAAGAGCGTCAGCACCCGCAACAGCGCCTGCGAACAATAGCTGCCCAAGTTCGGGTGAATTACACCGAATCGCTTCAACGCCTGATCCAGCGCGCAAAAGTCGAAAACCACAGGGTGGCGATCGTCATCTTCGGTCTGGCGAATATTGACAAGTATTTGGAAGGAAGACGGAAGGCGGAAATCGTGCATGCCAAAAACCCCAGGCTCTATCCTCATTTTAACAGTGGCCCCCGAAGTTTTGAATCTATGAAGCCGCCGTATCAAAAAAATATGGCCAGGCTCGCGTTAATGATAGATGTCGAGTTGCGCGCAATGGTCGCCGGTCTGCAACGCGAGCTCAGTAACACCCACCATGTGCGTATTGAGTACTCGGATGCTTTAACAAAAGTCGACTTCAGTCGCTTGGAATTAATTAATGCCGTCGATGGATGGCACCCGTCGATCGAAGCACACAAGGTTTTGGCTCAAGCAGCGTTCAGCGCGTTACGTCCGAGTCTCGTGTTTCTTAGAATCACAACCAGACCAGGGGAAAAACGTCGGCTGCTGGTGGACAATTATCCCGGGCGCTAATACTACTAATATCTAGAACCTTGGGGCGCGGGAAAAAGCTACCCACCAGTGACCTTTAGATTTTTGTCACGCGTGGGAGTAGATCCTGCCTGACGATGTTCTCCTTGAAATACGGCGCGATCAGCGCGTCGTATTCGTGACGAAATTGCGCGAGCCGGTTCGACCGCGCGGCATTTTGGTTCCCGCGATCAGCGTGCAAAATTACCGCGACCACATCGAACGCACGGCCGGTCCGATGTTGCTTCGAGCGGCGCGAAATGTTTCCAGCCCTGCCGTTGCGCCGCCTTGAATTTGGCAAAGGCGTCTTCGCTAATGGGCCAGTCAACTTGCGGCGAACAGTTGCGCAATCAGTTTTCGCGCGCATTACTCTGCGCAATGAAATCGCTGGCAACGGGATTGTCGATCTTGTCGATCTGGATGTTCGCGTACGCGCAGGAGAACGCTACGCCGCCGCCGAGAGTCTATCCTGTCGCGTTACCAAACTACGACGAGGAAACGGCAACGCGGTTGCAGATTTTTTTGGATAACAGCGATTTCGGTCCGGGCAAGATCGATGGAAAGATGGGCGAATTTTTCCGGAAGGCGCTTATTTCATACAAACACGCGCATGCGATGCCAAAGACCGGCGCAGTCGATCAGTGGATGCTTGATCAAGTTCCGGTGACTTACACGACCTACGCAATCCGAGAAGAGGATCTTAAATTGATCGGAGACGTGCCAGGCAGCCACGCTGAGCAGGCGAGGTTGAAATGGCTTCCTTACACGTCGCTGTTGGAGTTCGTCGCCGAGCGCTTTCATTCGGCCGAGACGTTCATCCAAAAGCTCAATCCCGGAAAAAACTGGGAACACCTTCAGCCCGGCGAAACACTCAAGGTGCCGAATGTTTTGCCGTTTGAAGTTGAAAAATTCAGTGAGGGAAAAGTTCCTGAGAATCCGGCGTTCGCCACGCGCAAAATTTTCGTCGATACATACGAGCATTTGCTGGAAGTCTTCGACCACAACCAGCTCGTCTGCGTGTTTCCGATCACACCTGGATCGAAAACGCTGCCCGCGCCGGTGGGCACATGGAAAATTCTCGGAGCAACCGTTTGGCCGTGGTTTCGGTACGATGAAGGCATGCTGAACTATGGAGTGCGCACGGAAAATTATTACAATCTCCCACCCGGTCCGAACAATCTGGTTGGCATTCTCTGGATGGGCTTGAACAAACCGGGCATTGGCATTCACGGCACCAACAACCCGGAGACAATCGGCCGGGCTGCCAGTCACGGCTGCATTCGCCTTGCAAACTGGGACGCGGCGCGAGTGAAGGACTTGGTGAGCGTGGGCAATACCGTGATTATTTTCTAACTGTGCTCGCCCTTCTTTAGGTAGGGGCGATTGACCTCAATCGCCTACCCCGCAGCAGCCACGTCTTGGAAGCAGGCGGTTCAGGTGAATCGCCCCTATCAAATTTCCTCAAAAAAATTTCGCGCAGAATCGCGACCTCGAGCGTCTAGGCTGTAGATCACAAAGAAATGGATGCCAGTGAACGTGAACAGTACCGGGCGGCCATTCACGGCGATCGAGAAGCATTTGAAATGATTATTCGCGCACACAGTCGAACCCTTTTCGCGATCGCGTACGGCATTTTGCAGAACCGCGAGGAAGCCGAGGACGTGGTGCAGGATTCCCTCGTTAACGCTTGGAAGACACGGTGGCGCGTGCGCGACCCGGAGAAATTTCCGGCCTGGCTGGCAACGATCGCGCGACACAGAGCACACGACGTTTTTCGCAGACGCCGAGGCGTTCCTTTTACCCACGAAACAATCGAAACAAACGAGCCAGAAACAACTGATTCGGCAGCGATCGATCAACAGTTACATTCAGCGCTCGCGGCCTTGCCGGAGCTTCACCGCGCCGCGCTTACACTGCGTTACTTCGAGGAGATGGATTATCGCAGCATCGAAAATATGCTGGGCCTGACCAATGGCGCGCTGCGTGGAATTCTCGGCCGCGCTCTGGCATCGCTCCGCAAACAGCTCCGCCCCGCTCTCGCTTCAATGGACTAAACCCATGGCAACCCTTCACGAGGAAATCGATAACTGGCTCGCCGCCGATCTTTACGGCGAGCTCTCCGAGGACGAGCAGCGCCAGTTGCATACTCATCTCGTCGACTGCGCTGCCTGCCGAAAAACTCACCAGGAAACCAAAACGATGAACAAAATTCTTGAAGAAACTCTCGCTCAACAGAAACCCGATCCGGCTTTCGAACAACGAATCCTAGCCGTTTTTCGTAACCGCATTCCCGAAAGAAGCGGTTTCGTAAAACTGCTTTCTGATCTGATGCGTTTGCGCGCCGCACAAATCACCGCAGTTGCAGCGGTGCTGCTTGGGCTGGTGCAGCTCGGGCGAATGATGACAGGGGAAACTGCGACTACGCTGCGCGGTCATGAGGGCTACACGAACGAAGGGTTGTTCCGGCAACCGTCACAGGTCGCGGCGACGGGGCAAACCCGAGCCGGTGGTTTAGGTAAGTCAGACGAACTCGCTGCTAGACAGGCGAAAGACATGGCAGTCGCTAAACCAGAGGCAGCGCCTGGAGCTATATCAGAGTTGCGAAGATTTCCGGCAACGGTCGCGCCAGCCAACGCAGCACAGACAGAAGTGCCCGCGCAGGAGACCAGGAGCGAAGCAATGAGTTACGCAACGGAACCGAGCCCAGCGGAAACGCCTGCTGCAGCGACGGCCAACCGCAAACTGATTCGCAACGCGACCGTCCAGCTTGAGATCGTCAGCTTCGATGATGCGGTGCAGAAGATCACTGCATTTGCGAGCGAAGAACACGGCTACGTGGCGACGACGAGTTCGCTAAAACAGGCGAATGGCAAGCTGCGCGGTGAAGTCGTCGTCAAGGTGCTGCCGGAAAACCTGGATCGCTTTCTGCAAAAGATTCGCGGGCTTGGCGAATTAAAGAACCAGACGCTCGGCAGCGAGGATGTGACGAAAGCATATTTCGACACCGACGCGCGACTGAAGAACGCGCGGGTGATGGAGCAGCGTTTGATCGAGATGCTGAAGACGAAGACCGGCAAGGTGTCCGATTTGCTTCAAGTCGAGAAGGAACTCGGTCGCGTGCGCGAAGACATCGAGAAGATGCAGGGAGAACTGAAATATTGGGATTCCCAGGTGCAATTCGCCACGGTCACGATTTCGCTCGTCGAAAAAGACATGGAGGAACCGGCGGCGTTCCTGCTTAAGGAGCGTTCGCAGCTCGCACTTTACGCGCCGGATGTAGAGAAGATTTACAACGACATCAAGGCGCTCGCATCGCAAAAGGTGCAGATCACAAACGCGCAGCTCAACCGTGACTCTTCGGGACGCATCTCCGCGACAATGAGCATGTTGATCGCGCCGGAAGAGAGCGAAGCTGTGATCGGTCGCACGAAAGGTTTCGGGCGGGTTGAAAATTTCCAAACGCAAACCGAGCGCATCGCGCAAGGCGGCAGTGGCATGTCGGAAAATGCGAAGACCAAGCGCGACAAGGTGGAGCTCAATATCACCATTTCTCGCGAGGAACAGGAGCAGGCGTTGCAGCAGACCAGCCTGCGCATTCGCACCTCGTCAGTGGACGAGAAGGCAAAGGAGCTTCGAGCCCTCGCCGAGAAACAAGGCGGACGCGTTCGCAGTTCCACGTTTAACCGCGATCCAGACGGACGCGAACTCGCAAACGTTTGGCTGCGTGTGCCGATGAAAAATTACGTGTCGCTCATGCAATCGCTCAACTCGCTAGGCAAAGTCGAGAACGTCAGTGTGCAGCGCCAGGACCGCACAGGCACGCAAGTTGATGAGGCCAACGCGCCGGCGGACGTCTCGATCCAGGTTTACAGCCAGGGGAACATTGTCTCGCACGAGAGCGGTCCGCTCGCCACACTCCGCCGCACTCTCGCGCAAAGCGCCGGCGCCATCATGTGGAGCCTGCGGATGATCGGTGTGGCGATTGCGTTTCTCGCGCCGTGGGTGATTGCGCTGGTTGCGCTGATCTGGATTACAAAACGCGTGATTCGCGCACGCCAGGCAAGACGCTGACCCACGCGCTCTCTCTAATTTGTCATCCTGAGCAGCGAAGACGGCGAAGGACCTCACGCTTGGAGTGCGCGCGTTCTCGTTAGATTGTGTGCTCAACCATCTCATGTGAGGTCCCTCGCTCCGCTCGGGATGACCCGCCTGTAATAACCGAATCATTCTTGCCGCTTCGCCCAAACAGGTCATATTTTATTGCGCAAGGAGGTTGCCCGATGAAATCTCAAGGCGGTATCAGTTACAGCAATGCGGCGGTCGCCAGTTGTCCCAAACATTTGCTTCAATTCGCAGTCGATCAGCGTTACGACGATTACACGTCGGTCGATCATGCGGTCTGGCGCTTTATCATGCGGCAGAACACCTTTTTTCTGAAGGAATACGCACACAAAGTCTATTTCCAAGGTCTTCTTAATACGGGCATCTCCTTCGAGCGCATCCCGCGCATTGAAGAGATGAACGATATCCTCGCGAAGATTGGCTGGGGGGCGGTGGCGGTGGACGGGTTTATTCCGCCAGCGGCGTTCATGGAATTTCAGGCCTACAAGATCTTGGTGATCGCGTGCGACATGCGCCAGATCCATCACATCGAATACACGCCTGCACCCGACATTGTGCATGAGGCGGCCGGGCACGCTCCGATCATCGTCGATCATGAGTACTCAAAATATTTGCAACGGTTTGGCGAGGTCGGCGCAAAAGCGATGTCTTCGAAGAAAGATTTTGAGCTCTATCAAGCGATTCGCCATTTATCGATCTTGAAGGAGCGCCCGAACGCGGACCCGAAGGAAGTCGAGGAAGCAACCAAGCTAGTTGAACATCGACAGAAAACTTTGGGGGAGCCGTCCGAAATGGCGCTGCTCTCGCGTTTGCATTGGTGGACTGTCGAATATGGACTCATTGGGACGCTCGAGAATCCAAAGATTTATGGCGCAGGCTTGCTTTCATCGATTGGCGAATCGGTCTCGTGTCTCGAACCGGAGGTGAAGAAGATCCCCTACTCCATCGACGCGCAGACTTACGCGTTCGATATTACAACCAAACAACCGCGGCTTTTCGTCTGCCGCGATTTTCAGCACCTCAAACACGTGCTCGAAGAATTTGCGAGCAAGATGGCATTCATGGTCGGCGGACTCGAAGGCATCAACAAGGCCATCGAATGCAAGAATGTCGCCACGTGCGAGTATTCATCCGGCCTGCAAGTCAGCGGCATATTTGAAGAAGTCATCACGGACGAAAACAATTCTCCAATTTATCTGCGGACGACTGGCAACAGCGCGCTCGCTTTCCGCGACAAAGAATTGGAAGGTCACGGCATCGATTATCACAAGGACGGATTTGGTTCTCCGGTCGGGAAATGGAAACAAACGTCAGAATCTCCCGAGTTGCTTACGAATGATCAGTTGCACGCGCTCGGAATTGTTGAGGGCAGGAGAGCGAAGCTCGAGTTTGTTACTGACATTGTGGTTTCGGGCAAGGTCGACAAAATCCTGCGCCGCGACGGCAAATTATTGCTGATCACATTCTCGAATTGCAGTGCCAAGTATGGCGATCGCGTTTTGTTTGATCCCGATTGGGGCGTGTACGACATGGCCGTCGGCGAACGGATCAGCTCGGTGTTCAATGGCGCCGCAGACAAGGATGCTTATAATCAGGTGGCTCTCATTCCGAAGGAGCGAACCATCAAAGTCCCATCGGACGCAAAGCGAAAGCGGCTTGAGAATCTCTACGCTCAAGTACGCAAGATTCGTGAGAGCAAGACTGGCTATGAAAGGCTGGGCGAAATTTGGGAAACACAGCAGGCCGAGCATCCCGAAGATTGGTTGTTGTCGATGGAAATTTTCGAAATCCTCGACACGACCGACCAACAGCCCGACCTAAAAGCGAAAATCGAAAAATTCCTGAACGAGAAAAAAGCGCAGACGAAAGATCTCTCGACGTTGATCACCTGGGGATTCCGCCTCGTCGAATATCACAAAAAGCCGGAATACCAGGCGACACTCCACGCTTCGCCAAAATAGGCACAGCAGGGCCGCTTTTCACTTTAGATTCTCGACGGCTGGCGGCGGATTCACCTTCGCTTTGACGACCACACTTGATCCATAGATACCGGATAGCTGGCCGTTTCGCGCAAAGTCGCGCATCATGGTGAAATAGCTCGGCGCGTATCGTGTCGAGACACGCTCGCCATTTGAAGCAACTTCGTACTCGGTCATCCCGTGCTCGGCATGAGGAAATAGCGCGAGGCTAATCTGCTTTCCTTCTGCAATCAGTGTCCTGATTCGGCGACTCGTCTCAGCGCTAGGCGCTTCGAGGTCGTCTTCTCCCAGAATCCACAACTGTGGTGCTTTGACGGCACGAAGCGTGGGCATTGGGTCATAGCGAAATGGTGTGCCGGGGAGAGAATCCTTAAACTTCTCGCGCGCTTCGACCGGGGTGTACGGCAAAATGAAATGCGTGTAGTTGCCATGCACATCTTTGTACCAAGGCTCGTTGCGGTACTTCGTTCTCACAGCATCCAAACGCTCGAAATCTTTCGTGAAATTGCTCTCAAACACGGCCTCGGCTGCGGACGCAACCTCCAGAGCCTTTGAAATCTCCTCCTGGCCATGACCTTTGAGACGCATCTTAAGCGCAACCTCCTCTTGGTCTTCGTCGATGATGGAGACGGCCAGCCCGAAGCTGACAATAACGAAATCGACAGGCGCACGGGTTGCGGCGAGCGGCGCGACCCAGCCGCCCTGACTGCCGCCCTGATATCCAATCCTCGCGCAGCGCTCGCCAGCAATTCGCTTCGCTTCTCGCATGGCAGCGACGGCATCATCTGCGAGAGTATCGAAATCTTGCGTGTATTTACCTTTCGAGGCGCCGGTTCCGCGTTTGTCATAAACGAAGACGCCAACATTCTCGGCCGGTAACAGTCGTTGGAGCGCGTACGAGTCGCGTGCGGACTCATGTTCTGCTCCATGAACGAGAACCACGATCGGCACCCGCTCGTTGCCCTTCGGTAGCACTAATCTGCCAGAGAGCTTAATTCCGCCACGACCGTCAAACACCGTTTCAGTTACATCGAACGGGATCCGGTAAGCTTTCTTACCGTCGAATTCGATTTCACCGCTGGCGCAACGATTGAAAAATGCGGTGTATCCGTCTGGACGATCTGTCCATCCTAGTGTGCTCGACCACGAGTCGTCCTCCTTCTTATGCAAGATCCCGGTTGTGCCATCGAATTTGCGCCAGCGAAACGTGCCGCCTTCGGATTGCGCGATGTCGATGATCTCTCCATCCGAAAGGCGATAGGCCCCGATTTGGCAATCACGAACCGTATCGCTTTCCGATTCATGATCAAAAGCGGTACCGATACAAGCTGAGAACGCGCAGACAAGCAATCGGCGCGAGAGCGAATGAATTCTAAAACAAGACATCTCTGTTTGTGATGCAATCCATTCCTGTTTTGGATTCGAAAATTTTTCCTCACTCGATCAGCATTACCCGAAACTGAGCTCTGATGGAGACATCTGATTCGCTCGCTTCCCACTCGCTCAACCTTCGGCTTCCAGTTCCATCCCGCGGCTTCCCAAGCCGCTCGATTCTCGACTTCGCTCGAGATGACAATTCAAAAGGTCTCGTCTTTGAAGTGACGTTTGCCCTTTAGTGCTTTCGCGTATTCGTCCTTGCTCAGAATGTTCTCATCAAGCTGCATGTCGGTGCGAACAAAGCTTTGGAACCACGCTTCGATTCGTTGTCGATCCTTTAGCACTTCTTCGCTGATGTAATTGGCGTCGATGTTGATGCAGATCGCGCCGACGATCCCGAATTCCTTTCGCTTAATAGGAATCGTCGTGCACTTGAATTTCCTCGCGCCAATGTTCAGCTCGTAGTTAAGTTTTTCTTCGTTAAGCAACTGGCGACGCTTGAGATCAATCAGCAGATTCGTTGTGCCGTCGCGCAAGTGGCGGCCGGTCACATTGTTTTCGAGTGTAACGAGTGAATGAGCGGGATCAGCGAGGTTGTGCAGCAGAATCTCGATTCCCGTGTTCGGAAACGATTTTCCGATTAGCCGCACAATCCGCTCGTAGTTTTCGAGGAACTCCTGCGTGTCGTCGGCAATCGTCTTGCCATCATATTTCTCGAATAGCTGTGCGTACACCTTTTGCTCGGCGGGTTCGAGTTGCGCCCGCACGTTGTTTTGCTCGCCGATAAAAATGAGTTGTCGCGCGGCCGTATGATCTTCGTTCTTGAGGAAGTAATGCATGCCCAGGCGAAAATCTTTCAGGCTGAATTCGCCGAAGTTTTCGCGGGTGACCGTGAAGGGATAGAAATCGTACTCTTCGAGATTTCTGCCAAACTTGCGACGCCGTTCTTTGTATTTTCCCCAGGCAAATCCTGCCGCCAAAAAGAGCAGCGACACGACGATCGAGGCGACGATGTTAATACTAAGCTCGCTCTGTAAGGCTTTGATCATAGAATGAACTCCTTTCCCGCTGTAGCCACCGGCCTGCGGCCGGTCTCTTTTGGGAAGGTCACTTCGCTGGGAAACGGCTCACAGAGCCGTGGCTACAACTTCCAACGTTGCCTCAGCGATCACAGATTTCCAGTCAGACTGGATAGCGTGATGTTTTCGAGCGTAATGTCTGCCGGTCGTGAGATGGCGTACGCAACGGCACTCGCCACATCTTGCGGCGAGATCATTTTATGACGTGGCCAGTCACCTTCGATATTGTCCCAGATGTCGGTCTCTGTCGCCGCTGGGTAAACGTTAATCACGCGGATTTTGCGATCACGTAATTCTTCGCGCACGGACTGTGAGAACCCTTCAAGCGCGAATTTACTCATGCAATAGGCGCTCCAGTTGGCGAAACCGCTCTTCGCTGCGATTGAAAGGATATTTACAACACTGGATCCGGGCGGCATCCGCGGAGCAAAATGCTGCGTCAACAGAAAGGGCGCGGTGATATTTACGCCGACGGTTTGTTCCCATTCAATTGCCGTAATTTCTGTGAACGGTTTCACCACCGCGATGCCGGCATTGTTCACGAGCAAATCGATTGGTCCCTTCCCAACCTCCGCAATGAGGTCGCAAACGCCCGAAGGCTTTGCCAGGTCATAAATCAAGAGCACGACTTTGGCGCAACGCGGCTCGACGGCCTTGCGCGTCAGCGCGAGGGCAACCGTATCGCGCCCGTGCAAGAGCAGCTCCGCGTCGTCTGCGGCCAGCGTCTCAGCGATCGCGCGGCCAATTCCGCGGCTCGCGCCTGTAATAAGATAACGCTTCATTTTCGCTTAATGAAAACGTCCAACGCCCAACGCTCAACGTCCAATGCCGAATTAGAAATGGTAGGGACGCCGCGCTGCGGCGTCCGGACAGCGCGGTGCGCTGTCCCTACCAATGTGTCAGGTTCTGCGCAGCGTAAACCGGTTATTCGCCGTCTCCCACAAGCGCAATCGAACAAGCTGCTGGTTTAGCCGATTATCAATTTTTGGCCAAAGCGCACGGACGATATTTTCTCCAGTCGAGGGCGCGTCTCGAAAATCTTCCGTTTCGAGATCGAGATGCCGGTCGCGCCATGGCTCAAGCGATTCTTCGATCGCGTTCCGAAACGCAACAAAGTCATAGAGCATTCCGCTGCGCGCACTGTACTCGCCTCCAATCGTTGTTTCCGTCAAATACCGATGACCGTGACCCCGCGGATTGTTGCACTTGCCGTACAGTCTGGCGTTCTGCGTGTCCGACAACGTGGCTGCATGCAATCGGTGCGCCGCTTGAACCGGTACCTGCAATCCTAGAAAAATGATGTTGCCCTCCCATGCTTCTGCAAAGAAATCGCTGCGCTCGTGCAAACGAACGCGCTGCAGCGGCATCATCGTGTTCACGCGCTCGTAGATGTATCCGGCCAAACTCTCCGTTGTGACGGGACGATTCTTTAGTCCAATGACTTCTTCATTGAGATATCGATGATCGAGTTCGCTTCGCAAGGCGCGAACACAAGCATCGATTCCATCGTAGCGAACCAGCGGGGCTTTCTCGTTCCCGCGGTCGCGGGATTCCGCTCGGAAGGTCAGACGAGCGCGGTAGTTGTGACCGTGTATGGAAACCGATTCGCCAAAGAGGCGGATGTTTTCCTCCGCGCTTAGAAGAGGCGACATCGTTTTGCGCGCTGCGGAAAATTCGAACCAGAAATTCGCCTCGCAAGCGCCGGTGGAATAATAGGTCGCGCTTCGCTCCGGACATTCGGCCAGATGACACGCGCACAATTTTGCCTCGACGTCGGAGAACAGCGGCGCCACATCGAGGTAAAGTTGCCGGGCAATGTTCTCGGCAGTCGGCGGAACATCACCGAAAGCAGGGTTGTCCTCGTTCAAAAACCTGTGATCGAAACGTGCGCGCACAATTTTGGCGGCGCGCTCTTTGATTTCGCTGATGTTAATCAGCATTCCTGTTGTTGGATCGACCGGCCCGGTAAAAACGAAATAGGCGACATAATTACGACCGCTCCCATAGCGCGCGTTTGTCTCCGGGCCGAAAGCGCGCAGATTTTCAGCATCGCTCCAATGAGCAACGCGCAAACGGCGAGACGCCGAGAATTCGAGGCGCTTGCTTACCGTTAGGAGCATCCTTAATTGTAGGCCGTCTCCGCGAGACGGCACTTGAATTAAGCGGCGTTCGCCGCGGCGAACGCCCTACAGTTAATCTTTCAGCAATGAGAGGAATTCGGAGCGCGTTCGCGCGTCCTCTTTGAACACACCGAGCAAACACGATGTTTTCATCACCGAGTTTTGTTTTTCAACGCCGCGCATCATCATGCAAAGGTGTTTTGCTTCCACAACCACTGCTACGCCGGCCGGTTCGAGGCAGCCCATGAGAGATTCGGCAATCTGCGTGGTAAGATTTTCCTGGATCTGTAAGCGGCGCGCGAAAACATCGACAATCCGGGCCACCTTTGACAGCCCAATGACTTTGCCATTTGGAATGTAGGCAACGTGCGCGCGGCCAATGAACGGCAAGAGATGATGTTCGCACAAGGAGTAAAGCTCAATGTCCTTGACCAAAATGATCTCGCTTGCATCCGATTCGAACACCGCGTCGTTAATGATTTCGTCGAGGTCCTGCCGATAGCCTTGCGTGAGAAATTCCAGCGCCCGCGCAGCGCGATCCGGGGTGCGTCGCAGACCTTCTCGATCGAGATCTTCGCCGACCCCGTGAAGCAGTTCGCGATATGCTTTCGCAATTCGGTCGAGGTCCTTTTCCCCTAACCGATTGCGGTCGCGCGTGAAGCGCTCCTCAAGGTCAAAATTAGAATTGCCGCGTTGAATCATGGTAAAAACGACGGACTAGAGACCGCCGCTCCTTGTTAATCGAGCCAGCTCTGCGGATATTTTTCGTCATCCAGCGCAACAGCCTGCTCTGTCAGTTCGAGCGTATGCTGTGTATCGAACATTACTGCGAGCTCTTCGGTACGCATCGCGTTCCTGCTCGCGATGATCGTGCCCGGATGTGGCCCGTGTGGAATACCGCGCGGATGGAGCGTAATCGAGGCCGGCTCGATTCCGCGACGCGATCCGAAATTTCCGCGCACGTAAAACAAAACCTCATCGGCCTCGACGTTGTCGTGCACCCACGGAATTTTTACGGCCTCAGGATGCGTATCGAGCATGCGCGGAGCAAACGTGCACACCACATAGCCGCGAATTTCAAATGTCTGATGGATCGGCGGCGGCTGGTGCACCGTGCCTGTAATCGGTTCGAAATCCTGCGCGTTAAAAGTGAACGGATAAACGTATCCGTCCCAACCGACGACATCGAATGGATGATGCGCCATGGTGACCACCGTCCAGCGCGGACCATCCTTCACCAGAATCTCAACGTCTTCCTCCTTGTCGATCGTGTTGAGCTCGGTCGGCGCATGAAAATCGCGTTCTGAATAAGGCGAACCCATTTTGATTTGGCCTTCGCTGTTCAGGTAACGTTTTGGAATTCGCACCGGACCAGAGGATTCGAGAATCAGATAATCTTCCTCTTCAACTTTGTCAGGCACGAGCTTGTAAGTGATTCCGCGCGGAATCACTATGTAATCCTCGGCGCGATACCGTTGTTTACCGAAAACGGATTCGAGTGTGCCGCCGCCTTTGAAAACAAAGATGATCTCATCAGCGCCGCCGTTGCGGTAGTATTCAAATTTGTCGTAAGCCTTCGCCGGTCGTGCGCGATACGCGGTCATGTCCTGATTAAACAAAATCGGAATGCGACCTGTGTAGAGATCGCCTTTGCGAGGAATATTCGCCGTTTTCAGATGATGATGCCGCAGCGGGCTGTCAGTGACTTTCTTCAGCTCCTCGCATTTGAGGAGCTTTACATTGCGCACGCGCGTGGGCGGCCGCAGATGGTACATGATTGAAAACGCTTCGTTGAAACCTTCCGTCGTAACTACGTGCTCGTAATAGATGCCTTCGTTTTTGTACCCGGGTCCGGCGCCATCGCGGTGGAACCAGATGTGATGCTTGCTCGGCATCTCGCCAAGTTTTTCGTAATACGGCATTGTCGAATCCTCCTTGTTTAAATTGTCATTCTGATCCCGCAGTCGCGGGAGAAGAATCTCTAGTCAATTTGAGATGTTTAGCCTCGCTCAACATGACAAATTATAAATTGCCTCGCGCAGCCTGTTCGCGCTCGATGGCTTCGAACAGCGCTTTGAAATTACCTTTGCCGAAACTCTTCGCGCCTTTGCGTTGAATGATCTCGAAGAAGAGCGTCGGCCGATCTTCCACCGGCTTGGTAAAGATTTGCAGCAGATAACCTTCATCATCGCTATCGACGAGAATGCCAAGCTGTTTTAGCGCGTTCAGCTCTTCGTCGATGTGACCCACCCGATCTAGGAGCGTGTCGTAATACGTTGAAGGAACTCTCAGGAACTCGAGCCCGCGCTGCTGCAATGCGGTCACCGTTTCGATGATGTTGTTCGTAGCCATGGCGATGTGCTGCACGCCTTCGCCGTCGTAAAACTCGAGATATTCCTCCACCTGCGATTTCTTTTTGCCCTCGGCCGGCTCGTTGATCGGAAACTTCACGAACCCATTGCCATTGCTCATCACCTTGCTCATCAACGCGGAGTATTCGGTGGAAATATCTTTGTCATCGAAGGTGAGGATGTTGCGAAATCCCATCACGTCTTCATAAAACTTCACCCACGGGTTCATCTGGTTCCATCCGACGTTGCCAACGCAATGATCAACATGCTGCAATCCCGTTTCCAGCGCGCGGAACGTCGGTTCCCACTTCACAAAACCCGGCATGAACGGCCCAGTGTAATCATCGCGCTCCACAAATACGTGCGCGACTTCGCCGTAAGTATGAATGCCGCTCAGGACGATTTTGCCGTGCTTATCTGTAAGCGTTTTCGGTTCCATGTAACTTTTACCGCCGCGCTTCGTCGTTTCTTTCCAAGCTGAGGTCGCGTCTTTCACTTTCAATGCGATGACTTTCACACCGTCGCCATGTTTGAGAATGTGATCGGCAATTGGATGTTTCGTCCGAATCGGCGTGGTGAGAACAAACGTGATCTTGTTCTGCCGCACCACATAGCTGGCGCGCTCTCGCACACCCGTTTCCGGTCCGCTGTAGGCTACGGGCTGAAAACCGAGCGCGCTCTGGTAAAAATGCGCAGCTTGCTTAGCATTCCCGACATAAAATTCAATGTGGTCAGTGCCTTCGAGCGGCAAAAAATCTTCCGCCGCCACTGGGGCGCTTTTCTTTTTTGGAGCAGCAATTGTCGTTGGCATAATGACCTCCTAAATCTCTCGCGCTGAGCGCGCCTTCTAAATATAAGATCGACAAGCACCCCTCGCAAGGTTGTGGCAGACATGCATTGCTGTGGCGGCAGGCGTGTCGCCTGTGAAAGTAAGGAACTGCAGCCGACACGGCTGCCTCTACAGGTTTATTTGGGCGCTGACCCGCTGAGTTTCTGGAAGCGCGGATCATTCCGAAGCGGATCGAACATCGGATCGAGCCGAAGCAGCGCGGGAGTGAGCGGCACGTTTGCGGCATTAAGCGGGCTTTCGTACGGTGTCGAGAGCAGTTCCTGCAAGGCGGAGATGGCGCGGTCGGGTTCTCCCATCCGCGCCGTCACTCGGGCAAGGATCTCGATTGAACCAGGGCCATCCATCGGGTCTTTCTCGATCGGATTCACGGCTATCGCCTTCTCGACGAAAGCGAATGCGGCGGTTTTATCGCCAAGACCCATGTTGGTCAGCGCGAGATCGCCAATAAGGACCCAATTCTCCGGCTGTTGCTTGAGGAAAGGTTCCAGTTCGCTGCGCGCTTGTTTCCAACTTTCCTGGGCGGCAGCATGGTCACCGGCAACTTCCTGCGCCCAGCATAACCAAAAGCGCAGTTCGCCATTGAGGTAACCCAACGCCGGGTCAGGCTTGGCCAGTATCTCCTTTAGCCGAGCGATGATTGGTGCAGGGCGGCGTTCCAAGATCGGCTGGCCAACCTGTGTTTCCAACGCCAGTGTCTGATCGGCGTTCGGATGCAGAGGAGCGAGGAGAGCTGCAGCATGTGGCAGATCGCCTTCGGCCTGGAAGGTAGCTGCCTTATAGACGAGCGTGTCGATGTCGTCAGGTGTGATAATGAGAACCTGATCAAGCTTTCGCAGCGCTTCGGGGAAACGACGTAGGGATTGGTAGGAAAGCGCGTGCTGGATGAGGAGGAAGGCGTTGCGTGGGTCGAGCCGCTCGGCTTCGTTGAAGTACGACTCGCTCCGTTCCCACTGGCCTCGCCTCCGCTCGAGATAAGCCATGTATTCAGGAATTCGGCTGCTGTTGGGCAGAAGCGGTCGCGCTTGCTCAAAGTAGCGCACCGCCGTGTCGTAATCCTTTAGGCAGGAGTAGTGATAATACCCCTTGGCCAAGATGGCCTCGCCGAGATTAGGCTGAAGAGTGAGCGCGGTTTGGGCTGCCTGTCGTGCCTCTTCACGGAGAGCGACCGTTGGTTGAAGATTGTGTGTTAGATA
>QHNQ01000031.1 GCA_003218135.1 Verrucomicrobiota bacterium | reverse complement strand
ATGGGACGGCTGGTGGCCACATCGTGATGAGCTGCAAAGGTTCATTTTGCCCGCTAACACCTGGCGGCTTAGCAGCACGCGTCCGGTGAATCACCCGCAGCGCCGGCTTGCGGCGCTTGCAATTCTGGCACGCGATTGGCCTCGTCTTCAGCGCGCCTCAGGCAAGAGCAGCGTTGCTGCGGCCAGTGATTTTTTTCAAGCGCTCGAGCATCCATTCTGGAATTTCCATTACACGGTCACAGCCGCTGCGTCACCGAAGAAGATGGCGCTCATTGGTGAATCCCGCGTCGCCGATATCCTGGCGAATGTGCTGTTTCCATTTTGGGTGGCACACGATTCGCAGGTTTCGAGCCCGGCGAGTACAGAGGTTTGGTCGGAATACGCAAAGCTGCCGGCACAGCTGTCGAATAGACGACTTGAAACGGCTGCGACGCGTCTCTTCGGGAACGATTCGCGCCGACCAGAATTTTTAAAAACCGTCGCGCACCAGCAGGGTTTGCTCCAAATCTATGAAGATTTTTGTATGCAGGACAATTCCGATTGCGCGCAGTGCCCGTTCCCGGAGCAGATGAGGAAGTGGAGCTGATAAACTTGAACGGTTGAAGCGTTGAACTATAACCGGCATCGTTATTCTGATCCCGCAGTCACGGGAAAAGAATCTCAGAATTAATCCTTTCGGCAGCGTCAACGTCACAGCCAGAGATGTTTCGCTTCGCTCAACATGACATACGCGGAAACCCCTCAAAACCCTTCAACCGCTTGAAATTTAACGTGCACGCCACCCAACTTGCGGCTAGGATTCGCCCCATGCGTCCACCCCAGAAAGACAAGCGCGCGTTCACCCTCATCGAGCTGCTGGTTGTCATCGCGATCATTGCTATCTTGATCGGTCTCCTCTTTCCCGCTTTCAAAGCAGTTCAAAACCAAGCCAGACAAACCCAGGCAAAAAATGATCTGACCCAAATCGTGAACGCCGTGAATGCGTTCTACACTGAGTACGGCAAGTATCCGGTTTCGGGCACGACAGAGGTGACGTTCGGTCAAGGGGGAAGCCCGACCACGAATGAGACTCTTTTCAGTGAGCTTCGCGCATGCCCTAACCCACCAACAGGATCATGCCAAGCTGCCGCTACTATTAACACGCGTCAGATTGTTTTTATGTCTCCGCCTGACGTCAAAAACAGTGTAAGCCCGCGCTCGGGTATGGGAACAGCCGCGGCGAACAAAGGACAATATTTCGATCCTTGGGGCACGAATTACGTTATTCGCATCGATGGCGACTATAACAATCAAGTTGCCAATCCTTACACTGCGAATGCCGGAGCCAATCCACTCCAGCTTGGAGTTATCGCGCTGTCCTTGGGTTTAGATCAAGCTGGGGGAGTGGGCTCCAGCGACAAGAACGCTGGCACAGCCGCCGACGACGTGATTTCGTGGCAGTGAAGCAGCCGCGCGCGTAGCGCTGCGCACGATTCGGACTCTATTTCTTCTTCGGCGGCGGCTCCGTTTCTCCGCCGCCAACTTTGTCGGGAGACTCGGTTCCTTTCTCAAATGGACCCCACTCCCATGAGAAGAGAACTTCACCTGTCTCGACGCACACTAGTTGCGTAATGAACTTGACGTTCGGAGCGTCGGGCTTGTCCGAGATGTGGGTCTGGGGAGTCGGATGTTCTCCGAAATCTTTCGGTTTGCTCTTGTCCGTTGTGCCACCGTACCACGGATTCTTGTCCCAATCCTCTAACTTGGTTCCTTTTGGCGGCGTGGTCGGCTGCTTAGGCTTCGAAGGATCGCTCTTCGCGCCCTGTTTCTTTGGCGTCGAAACGCCTGGAAGCACGCCGTTGTCGTAACGCCAGTTGTCTTGGTCAGCGGGCGAAATATGCTGGATCCAACCAAACTCTTTGCACGGACATTTCTTGTCGTTTCTCTTGAAATCGAAAACTAGTTCGCCGCTATCTCCGATCGAAATCGTTATCGTGCCGCAATCGATCTCTTTCGTGTACGGGTATGAGGGCACTGGTGGCGGCGTTTTCGGTTTCTCTTCTGTTGGATTTTCTTTCTCTTGAGTCTGGCCGCTGCCGCTTGGTGTCGGTGTCGGACTCGGAGTTGGTTTGGGCGTCGGCGCAGGCTTGCTCGTCGTTTTACCTCCGCCTTTCGACTTCGGCGTTGCAGTCGGTTGCTTGGCGCGTGTTTGACTCACGTAAACCGGCTGGCCAAGTGATGGTCCTTCTTCCGTTGTCGATCCACCAGATGTTTCTTCTTCCGGTTTCTCCAAGTCTTTTGCTTTCGCAGTGGTCAGCTCGACTTTCTCGAAAATGGTGTCGATGCCCTGATCGACTTTCTTCTTTGTCTCGGGCGACATCGGCTTTTGTGATTCGAGCTGCTTGTAAACGACTTTCTTTAAGTCCTCTTTTGTCGCCGGTGGCGCGCCTGTGATTTGAGAAATGCGCGGATCACACCAGGTGCTCCATTGCACCACGATGTCTTTTTGCTTCTGCGGATCGCGGTATGGGAGGTTCTTTAGCGCGCCGCTTTTTTGCAACTGATTAGCCGCATCATATTTCGCGGTGCAGATGCGCAGCAAATCTCCCGCTTGGTTCACCGGAATATGTGAATTGGGATTTTGGGGGATGGTCGGATTGCCCTCATTAACAAGCAGATCACCCGGAGCGCCTTTGGCCACCGGAGGTTTGTTTCGATTAATACAAACACCGTCCATCGGAACTGTCGCTGTACCATGCGGACCGATGTTCACAGTCTGCGGTTTCGGACAAACGTAATCCTGGTTCTTGCCGCTCTTGGATTCCAGAACCATCGGACCAACAGCGCAATTGATCGGCTGATCGGTTTGGTTTTGGATTTTCAGATCGGCGACGTGCCCGATCGTTTCACCCGTGCCGACGCTATCGAGTTTGATTTTCCCGGATGCAACCAATGTTGCAACAAACGGCGCGCCTTGCGGGACTGCCATGCTCAACGTCGGCGCTTCTGGGATTTTTTCCTGCCGCTTGCGAGCTGCCTCCGCATTCTTGATCGCCTGCTCGATATCGGAGTTGTCACTCGTAAGTTTGCGTCTCTTTTGCAGTTGCTGACGAAGATCATCCAGGGCTTTTTTTAGGCGTTTGCACGCTTCCCGCCGTTTTTCGAGTGCCTTTCGATACTTCTCGCCTGTCTTATCTTCACCTTCCGCTTTGTCAGCTTCTTTGCGAGCCTCGTCCTCCTTCTTCTGAGCTTCTTTCTTGGGATCTTTCGCGGGATCTCCCTGCGTGTTGTCATTATCCCGAGCCGCTTTGTCCAGCGCATCCTCTTTTTCCTTGATGTCTTTATCCGGGATATTTTTCTGAGCCTCCTCGTAGGCTTTGTCGATATCCTTGGCCGCTTTCTCCGCGGCCTCGCTTGGATCTTCTGCAGCGAAAACCAATCGTGGTTCAATGAAGGATAGGGCAAGCAATAGCGCGGCTATTTTTATACACCGGGGGTTCTTCATATGTTTCGGTTTCCTATTCGAATTGTTGGTGTTTGGATGTGTCCTTGGTTAACAGGAACGGGCTAACATAGAGAATTTCCGAATTCATTGCTCATAGGTGAGCGGCTTCGCTGTCTTGGTATCGATCCACTGTTTAGACTTGTCGTCTCACGCACAGTTTCGCTTGTTCACGGGTTCGATTCGCCTTTCGCTTGCGGCCCGGTTAATTGCACCCTCGCAAACGGATCAGACGTTGCGACCTTGCGCGGTTTCTTTACCGGCACCGGTTTCTCTTCGGTGCGCGCAGTCACAGGTTGAGGGGGGGCCGACACAGCGAATGGATTGGGTTCGGCTCTGCGTTGGCCGATTCCGCCAAGATCAATCGTTGCGCCCACACCGAATCCGACTCCGCCCCCACGGCTGTGACCGTGGCCATATTGCTTCCCTGCTTGATGAGATTTTGATTGGGTGATGGGTCTTTCCGTTCTCGTCGTTTGCGTTTTGCCTACCGTGGTTCTGCCAGGCGCGCCGGTATTGGTCGGCTGCGGTCTTGACGAGGTATTGTTACTCTGAGGCGGTGTTTGATTCGGAAAAGTTTGGGCAAACCCATCTCTGGTGCCCATGAGGAGGGCGGCGATCACAATGGTGATCAAGAGAAGGAGCTTCGGCGCGCCCGGCGGTCGCGCCCTAACAAAGACGCCACCTTTGCTATTCATCAATTGGTTCCCGGTTTATTTTGCGAGTGAAGTCAGGGGCAAAAGAAATGTTTGTCCGTTCGGCACCGCGATCTGGAGTTGTTTGTCAGCGGTGAAAACCGCCTTTGGCCAATCGACCTTGGTGTATGAATAACTTCCGTGCGGGCCAAATATCTTGTTCAAATTAATACCAACGCCCGTGCCGCTATAGCCGCTCGTGCTGGCTTGCGGACTGACTGATATCGGCAAGCCGGTGTTTTCTTCGTAGCCGACCTTGCGGTCTTCGCGAAAGACCGGCTTAATTGCTGCGCCGCTCTTATCGACAAGCGCGATCTGAGCCGGTTTCATTATTTTTTTGTCTGGAGCGAACACACGAATGATCAAACGCGTATTTTCCGGCCGCGCCTGTCCCAGAGTGTCGCCGACTGTGTCAATAGTGTAGCCGGCTTGCGTGGTGGTATTGCGAATCGGCCTCAGCGAGCCGCCGGTGTGCGTTGCTCCACTTGCTGATGTCGCGAAAAGCGCAGCCATCAGCGCCAAAGCAGCGCAGCGGGATGTTCTCATCCGCATTGGGGGTTCAGTGCATTTGATAGCCGTTTTGCCTCATCCATGTCAATGCTTTAATTCAGAAGCCATGTGGCACGTTTTGTTACGTCGAGCAGCTTTGGTCTCCGAATTACCGGTGAAATACAAGCGTCGCGCCGACGTAACGTTTGACTACTCACTAATCACCAATCACTATGCACTTCTTTCGACCGCGGGTGTAGTTCAATGGCAGAACGGCAGCTTCCCAAGCTGCACACGGGGGTTCGATTCCCCTCACCCGCTTTCAAATGTACTTTTTCATAGGTAAAAACGTCCTTGACCTGCGGCAAGAGGGATTCTTCGATTGGCGACTACTTGCGTACTCTGACAATCTTATTTGCGCGCCGTCTTGAACTACTGGAGATCGTCGCAGATAGACTTCGCAAGGCCGGTTGGAGTTTGGGCTCAGTGTCAGCTGTTGATTCTGAGGGACGAATGGGTTCCACCGATGGCTGCGTAGCTCTAAGTGGGGCCCCGCACGATGGACAAGCCACATCCACCAAACTGATCTCTTTGCCGCACTCGTAGCACGTCGAAAGCGCTTCCCGTACCGTTATTTCCTTGCCCTTGTATCGTGCTTGCCAATCCAATTGAACCTCGCCACTCGCGACGGCAACACGAAGCCGCTCGAGAGAATAGGTTTCGAACTTTCTGTCGCCGGGTTTTTGGATGATGTAGTTCATTGACTTCACGGGGCTGTCGCCGATTCCGTTGGCGAGGTAGGCGCTTGCGTTTCGAGAGCGATATAGGCCGCGTTTACCCACCCAGTCTGTCCATTAACCGTTATCTCCTGCCATGTTGTCGCGCCCTTCGCGACGCGCTTGGTGCCGAGTAGTATACCGCCCGTGCCGGGTCCAAGCTTCGTCACCACCTCGTAATCCGACCCGGCCCCCTCGCGGACATTGAGATAATCGCTTGGGGGGATGCCGATGACTTGGTATGTAGCCCCACGCGGCGGTGCAGTCGCCACAGATACATCAGAAGCGTACGGGGTCTTCGTGCTAACAAGGCTTGGTGGACTTTGCGAGGCCGTTTCGATACGCGCCGAACTCGTCGTCGTCGCTTCCCCGGTCGGAGTCTCCGTGCTAGCAAAACTTGGTGAACTTTGCGAGACCACTTTGACAGGCGGTGGACTCGTCGTAGTCGCTTCCTCCGCCGGAGTCTCCCTGGCGGCAAGATCTGGTGAACTTTGCAAGGCCACTTCGACAGGAGCCGAACTCGTCGGAGTCGCTCCGGCAGTCGTGGGCGTTGGCGACGTCGCCACTGACAGATTCTTCGGTTGATACGTCAGGACCCGAATCACCAAGACAAGCACAATGCCTGTTAACACCGCGATTGTTCCAAAAAAAAACTGTTTTGCCCGTGAAGTTTGCGTCGGTAACGATGACGTATCTATGGTAGCTCGTGGTGGAGCCCCACACGAAGGACAAGCCGTTGCTAACGAGCTAATTTCTTTGCCGCAATCGTAGCAGTGAATTAAAGCCATTTTTTTGCAGATGTAGGTGCGCGACCGTCCTGCCGCTTCAAATCTCCTGTGAACCGTTTTACCAACCTAACCGAGAACTTTCTCATCTCGCTGTACCTCCAAATCGGCCAGCGGGTTGGTCGCGGATGCGCTTAACTGCGCTCACTTTCACAGCAGGCTCCGTGTCACCAAAAATCTATCTCTGTTTAAACCCGCCCTTGTGTTCGTGAGTCTGGATCACGTTGCCAGCTTTGTCGCAAACGCCGACCAGTGCGTGATGCGAGCGGTGTAGAATTCTGGTTAGCCATTGGACGAATCTTCGCAAGAAGTCGCCTGACTTGATACTGCATTACTCAGGCGAAACAGCGACTCCCGTTTCGTCTTTGCGTAGGTGGATTTTGTAAGAGTGAGCGTTGGGCGTTCGGCTCTTATCGTCCGCCGAAGAGTCTCCTGAATGATCGAAAGAAACGGCCGGGGAGCGTCGCTGGTTGCTGCGGAACGCCTGGCGGTTGTTGTGCAAACGGCCATTGCGCACCCCCATGCACCTGGCAGGCGGCGGTGGGTATCTTGTCCGCGGGCAAATCAATATCGTAAGCAGTCCCCGCCGCCATGCAGCCGGTGGTGGCAAGTTGGTTGGAAATCGAACAGACGGTCGTGTGTTGCAATGCCATGGTAGGCTGCAACGGTTCGGCTGGATAATGTTGTGCCGCTTTGTTCATAACTTGAACCCAAACCGGCAATGCGAGAGCAGCGCCGTAACCGCGTGGAATAATGGTTGTCGGCTGATCGAATCCGACCCACACGCCACAAGTCAACGTACTGGTGTAACCGAGAAACCAAGCATCTTTGTAATCATTGGTGGTGCCGGTCTTACCCGCCGCAGGCAATTTGAATCCAAGTGAACGCGCGCTGGCGGCGGTGCCCTCGGTCAGAACTTCTTCCATCACCCGCGACGTCATCCAGGCTGCGCCAGGATCCAGCGCCGGTGTCAAGATGTGTGCGGAGCGATAAATCGGTTTGTGCTGTTGGTTGTCGATCCGCTCGATGATGTAAGCTTGCTTTCGCACTCCAGCGTTGGGAAAAATAGAATACGCGGCAGTGAGATCTTTCAGGTCTGTCTCGAATGAGCCGATGTAGATGGCCGGACCGTGCGGGACGTTTTGAGAAATGCCGAGGTCGTTCGCGACTTTTTGCACGGCATCAAGTCCGGCGAATTGTCCAACGCGCACGCTCATGGTGTTGCGTGAATGGATGAGCCCGTACGAGCAAAGCATGGTGCCGCCATAGGTGCCGTCGGAATTTGCCGGCGACCAATTTCCCGCGCCGTCGATTTCGCCGGGCTGAATCGGGCCATCGCTGATCGCTGTACTCGGCAACAAACCGTGGCTAAACGCAATGGTGTAAACAAACGGCTTGAACGCGGAACCAACCTGCCGATTTGCCGGGGCCAGCGCGCGGTTGAATTTGCTTTGCGCGTAATCCCGACCTCCGACGAGCGCGCGAATGCCGCCGCTGGTATTATCAATTACAACCACCGCGCCTTCCAGGTAAGGCATGGCCGAATCCCCTTCCCCGTTCTCAGGCGGTTTGTAATCTGCTTTGAGCGGATGATGGAAATTCGACTGATGCTCGATCTTCGTGAGTTGCTTCTCGAGCGCGTCCTGCGCGGAATTTTGCACTGTGGGATCAAGCGTCGTGTAGATCGAGAGCCCGCCATTATCGATCTGGTCCTGCGCCAACAACTGATTCAAATGACGTTGGACTGCGTCCATTGCATAATTCTCCTGGATCTGGGGCATTCGCTTGGGGTGCGTCACGATTTTTATCCTTTTCGCCTCTTCGGCCTGCTGCAGCGAGATTTTCTTTAATGCGACCATCCGATCCAGAACCGCATTTCGCTGCATCGCTGCGCCCTCGGGATTCTTGAGCGGCGAAAGCCGGTTTGGGCTTCGGATTAACCCAGCCAGGAGCGCTGCTTCGGAGAGATTCAGCTTTGAGGCGTTTTTGCCAAAATAAAGTTGCGAGGCTGTTTCGACTCCATAGCAGCCAGTGCCGAAATAAATGCGGTTTACGTAAAGCTCGAGAATCTGCTGAAAAGCGAGTATCCTCGCGCGCCAGCACCGCGGCGATGAAGAACGGAGAGACCTCGCTCAAGGAAACCTTGAGACGATTAGCGCCCGCGAGGCGGCTGTAAATCTTTCCATCGACATCGTAAACGGTGTTTCGTTCCGGCATTTCGCCGACGTTCTTCATGTCGAACGTTTGCGCCCATGTGCCGTAGAAAAGAAAAACCGCAAAGCCTGGTCCCAATAGCAGAATGAGCAGCGTGATCTTCCAGCCGTATCGGAAAAGAATGCTGCCGCTTTTCTTTTTTCGTGACCGGAGACGAGCGAAGAATTGCATCGCTGAAAGGTTAAAAAAGTTAAAAGAGTTATCCCGCCATCGCGGGATTAAAAGCGGCTTAACCTTTTGACTCTTTAACCTTTCAGCGGTTCAACGATTTAACGTTGTAACCCTTTTAACCAATTACAAATTCACCTTCACCACGCCTTCGTGTTGCTCGTTCGCACAAGGCGCATTGGTGGGAACATCCGTGGCAGCATCGCTCGGCTGAACGAGCTTGTTGTCGATCAAGTATCGTTCAACTTCCTCGCCGCTAATGTCGGCCAGCATGCGCCCGTTGATTTCAACACACGGCGACAGTGGCTGCCCACTTTTGGTCTCCATTTCCCAGCGAAACGCCGGATTCTGGATAATGTCCTTTTCGGTGTATGGAAGATTGTATTTAGCCAGCAGAGCGCGGACACCGGCACTCCAGCCACAATGGGTTTTTAAATAAGCGGTAATCTCAGGAGTTTGCATCGGCAGAATATATCACAACTTCGGAAGTTGTAATCTCCTACGCAGCGCCTTCATACTCTTGCTCTTGCTCCTGCTCGTGGTCTTAAATGAAGAATAAAAAGCGGCGCAGGACTGCCGCTTTCAGAGAAGTGATTCAGAGATCCCACTATGCAGTTGTAATGTAAAGTCGCGAACAGATTAGAGATTTTCAATTTCGCTTCGCAGGTCTTCCTTTGATTTTCCAAGTTTTTGCTGAAGACGGCCAAGGAACTCATCCTGTTTGCCCTCAGCAAATGTGAGGTCGTTATCGGTTAGTTGCCCGTATTTCTGTTTCAGTTTGCCTTTTACCTCGTTCCAACTGCCTTTGAAGTTAAGTCTCGTCATAGTGACAGATAGTTCGTGCATCGGACGAGAATCAGTTGCCTCTTGCGACACAAATGATGCACGCGGTGGCCCGGCCCGACGACACAATGAAAATCAAGCGTCCGCCAGCGGAAAAACCAGAACTTGTCGCGGCCGAGGCTCCACATTCTTGATGGGAATTCCGGCCGACTAAGTTTGGTTCCGCAAACGTCTGCTGTATCAGCTCGAACCGTGATTGGATGTGTTCGCCCGGAGCTATGCGCAATAAAAAACGCTAGAAGGCGGCAAAGTATCTTCCCAAATACGAATCGTTTGTATGAAAAAATACATCTGTCTACTTGCCGGCGTGGCACTGTTGGCGGCTTGCGAACAAAAGGAAACTACGGTGACTAATCCGCCCGCAGAGAAGAAAGAAAGCACGACAGTGATCAATCAACCTCCAGCCGCGGCGACCAAGCAGGAGAAAACCGAAGTTAACGTGAACACTTCGCCCAAGCCGTAGTCGTCGTTACAAATTGCGTTCCGATGCGGCCGCTCCTCGCGGCCGCGTCACACTTTGTGCCGCAACGGTCTCAGCGCGTGAGTCAGTTTTTGCAACCCCAGTTCGAGTCGCGTCTTTACCGTTCCAAGCGGAGCGTGTGTCGCGGCGGCAATTTCCCTGTGGCTCAATCCCTTGAAGAAAGCCAACTCCACGGCTTCGCGTTGAAATTGAGGCAATGCCCGGATGGTTTTCTTCAAGAAATGATGGAGATCATTCAGAACCAAAGTTCGGGATGCATCGCGACGCGGAGTTTGCGAATCTTGTATGACTTGTTTCTCGTAGCGATCTCGCGCACGACAATAAGCCTGGCGCCGGCGCAATCGGTCGATAGCGCGACGGCGCGCAATGGTCACCATCCAGCCAAGCGGCTTGCCCGCCTTTGGTGAATAGCGACCTGCCTCTTCCCAAACCTGAAGAAAAATTTCCTGTAAAACATCGTCGGCTTCGGCCTCTTCGTGAACAACGCCATCGATCGTCGCTCGCAAACGTTTGCTGTGTCTGCCGTATAACTCGGTGAGCGCGTCGTGACGCCGGCGCGAAATATCTTTCATGAGCACCTCGTCCGGGACAGATCCTGCTCCGGGCTGATCAAGAGTGGAATCGATCATATGCGCTGAGCGTGTGTCCGCAGCGCTGACACAGGCTCACTGCGTTCGTGCTTTCCATTGGCAGCACGCCACCAGTCCGATTCAACCACATGAGACACGAGCGGCGTCGTTCGGTAGATCCATAGATGTGGCCTTGAATTGCAACCTTCGGTTGGGCAGCGCAATTCGTGTTTGCGATTGCCAAAGCGGCGGATTTCCACCTGGCGGCCATTAAATTTTCTTTTGCAGATAATGCAAAGACGCTCGTCATCGAGCGAGCTCCAGGTTCTAAATCGATCTTCGGCGCGCAAGACCGAGAGGCGATCATCAAGTTTAAAATGGCTGGTCATAATGCAAAAGCAGTCTGCTCATTGCTTCGAAAACGCACAATCGGGGCGCTGGATGATTGTGTGATCGGATAAAATCCTACGAGATCACATCTGCCGATTAGCAAACGCTGGTATTGCTGATGGCGGAGTCTGCGGGCCCGCCCAGGGCTGAGGCCCGCAGGAGTTGGAGGGGACCGCCTTACCAACGTCGCTTGAAATGGAACGCGAACTCGCGCAATCGCGATGCGATCCCGTTGTGTCCACCATTGCTGGGCTCGTGCCCTCCGTTGCCGCGCCTAACGGGAGTCGTTACTGCAGCTTCGCGTTCTTCGGCAAGCATCCTCTCCACCTTCGCGAGGATTTCATCCGTAGGCAGTACCCAATCCATCGGAATTGAGTTGCAACGTTCTGTCGGACAACTAACCCGTAGCGCTCCATTGCCTCGTGTCCCGCCCTCTACCTGGATTTGCCGGCCCGTAATGATTTTGCCGCAAACCAAGCAGTAACGTTTTTCCTCCAGAGAACGCCACTGTCGGAACTGATCGAGCCGGTGCAACGCATCCAATTTATCTGCATCCGACAACTTAATTGGAGGAGACAACGTCACGACTGGGCATATTACGTGTGGAGCAGGTAATCGCACAATCGGGCGCGCGGTGGATTGTGGCATCAGTCGAAATCTTACCAGGTGCGTGCTGCAGCCGGGATCGGCGATCCCCGGTAGAAATTCAAATGCTTGGACGGACCCGGCATCACCGATGCCGACTACAGCTAAAAACCACATCCAACTCCGTCGAGGCATGCGTTCTACACGTAAATGAAGAAAAACAGCGGTCGGGTTTCGGGTAGAGGGCGCGTCACGGATTATGCAGCGGCAGCGACAGAACAAATGGAGCTCTATTGCACGGCTCGTCCGGGAAGCCCGTCGGCGGTGCGGCGGCCCCAGTTGTGCTTTCGCGGCGAACTTTGGATCGCGGTGCTTGGGCCAAGCGTGGAAGAAGGCATCGTCGGGATCGGGGCTACTGTCGTGGCGGCTCTGCGCGCGTTCGATGTGCAATACCTGGCTGGCCTGCGTCCGGCAGTTGAGACGGGGAGCAAAGTCGGTGCGCGGCGTCGATCGAACGCCGAAGCCCGGCGTGCCCAGCGCAGCCCTAACTTCGATCTAAAATCCCGCGGCCAGGTTCCAAGTTTCGCGGGACCGTCGTGACGATTCTTCGAATCGCTTGAGCAATTCGGGAGTTTAATCCGGGTAAGAATGCGAGCACGAGCGACCGAATGATTTGGCACAACCGTTCCAACACCGTGATGCGAACACACCAACAGAAAGGATTCATGAGGGGGGAATATTGATGGGAGCAGCACGACGGCGCAGACGCTGGAGAATCTCTAGATCGAAACGCACACGGCAAAGGTCGAGCAAACCCTCGGCGCAATGGCGACCGGAAATGCCGCGTGACAATGGATATTCCGAGGCTGAAGGCATCGATAAGCTCCTCCTCTCAGCCCTGAGGTACTGGGAGGTTAAGCGTGATCTAATTGACGAGCGTAGGGAAGCAAGAGGTTGGTAGCCGTTCCTTTATGAGCAAATGGCGTCCGACTGTCCACCAGGTTGAATTCGACATTGTTGCCACGAAGTTAGATACGATCGATTCCGGCAACCGTCCTCGCACAGGCCAGCGTTTTTCTGAAAAGCTAAGCTACTTCCGCGGCTTGATCCTCTGTGTCTCCTTGTTTCGCAGGCCATCGTGCGAATGCCCGAGTTCGAGTTCGCCTCTCGGTTACAAATAAATTTCGCGGCCTCCTGGCGTTTCGCGCGCCAGACACTACTTCGCTCCAGATTTATCTGTAAAAATCTCTCGACGTGAGGCATTGTTAGAAAGGCGTGCCCTCTAAAGCAAAAACAAAAAAGCCCCGGGCGCAGCGGCGGGCTGTGATGGCGGCCAAAGCGCCACGTGCGTCCAAGAGCAGGACAACGGCAAACAAATCCCCTGCCTGCCCAATAGTCGGTATCGGCGGCTCAGCCGGCGGGTTTGAAGCGGCAATGGAACTGTTGCGCAATTTGCCGTCGAGAACCGGCATGGCGTTTGTGATCGTGCAACATCTCGATCCGCATCATGCCAGCCGGCTTCCTAATTTGCTCGGCAAAGTGACGGCGATGCCAGTGAGCGAAGTCACACAAACGACGACGCCAAAACCGAACACGGTTTACGTGCAGCCGCCGAACAAATGTGTCATCGCCAAGGATGGCACGCTCACAGTGGTTCAGCGTGAGGAGCGGCTCAACGTTGCAATCGACCACTTTTTTGAATCGCTCGCCGAAGAATGTGGATCGCGCGCCATCGGCATCGTCCTCTCCGGAACCGGCAGCGACGGCACAGCCGGTCTGCGCGCGATCAAAGCGGCCGGCGGTTTGACGTTCGCCCAAAATCAAGAGAGCGCGAAGTTCGACGCGATGCCGCGGAGCGCGATCCGCGCAGGCTTTGTCGATCTTGTTCTGACGCCGCGCGAAATTGCGCGCGAAATCGAGCGCGTCGCCAATCATCCCTATATCCGGCGGGGACTGAGCGATCCGGAGGAAATCGAAAAAGCCGCCTATCGCCAGGCGGACGATCTGGGCCGCATCTTTTTGTCGCTGAAAAAGCAAATGGGTGTCGATTTCAGCGCCTACAAGGAAAGCACGCTGATCCGGCGGATCCAACGGCGAATGGCGCTGCACCGGATCGAAAAGATAAGTCAATACGCGCGGTTCCTGCGCGACAACAAAAAGGAAATCGAAGCGCTCTTTGACGATTTGCTCATTAACGTGACGCGCTTTTTTCGGGACCAAGCACTGTTCCGTGCGTTAAAGAAACGTTTCCTGCCGGCTCTGCTCAAAAACAAAAGCAAAGATCGACAACCTGAGTTGCGCGCGTGGATACCGGGTTGCGCGACTGGCGAAGAAGTGTATTCGCTCGCCATTTGCATTCTGGAAACGCTCGGCAGCGGTCTATCCAAAATGCGCATCCAGATTTTCGGCACCGATCTGAGCGAGTCGGTGATCGAACATGCGCGGCTGGGAATTTATTCCAGCGCGATCGAAAAGGACGTGTCGTCCGCGCGATTGAAACGATTTTTCGTGAAGCGGGACGGCAGTTACCAAATTCATCGCAACGTGCGCGACATCTGCACGTTCGCGCGGCAAAACATCTGTGTCGACCCGCCCTTTTCCCGGCTGGACCTGATCAGTTGCCGCAACGTCCTCATTTATTTGAGCCCGGAACTGCACAAGCGCTGCATCCCGCAGTTTCATTACGCTCTCAATTCCGGCGGCTACTTGATTCTCGGGCCGGCCGAATCGGTGGGCCTGTACGACGAGCTTTTCAAATTGGCGGACAAGAAAAATAAAATTTACGTGAAAGCAGCCGTGACCACGCCGCACACGATGGACCTCATCCCGCAGCTTGGCCTTGAACTCGCGCGCTTCGGGACAAGATCGACAGCCGGTGCTGGCGCAAATTTCGGGGGCGATCTTTTGAAAGTGGCCGACCGCATCATGCTCGGTGCCTACGCGCCGGCGGCGGTCGTGATCGATCAAGATATGCACGTGCAACAATTCCGCGGCCGGACGGAGTTGTTTCTCGAACACGCGCCCGGTCCGGCGACATTCAATCTCCTCCAGCTTGCGCGACCGACTCTGGTAGCAGACCTGCGCGCCACGATTAAGCACGCCATCAAGACGGACAAACCCGCGCGGAAAGAGCGAGCGAGAATTAAGCTCAAGGGCAGAAGCTACGAAATAAATATTCAGGCTGTGCCATTCAAAATCCCAGGCTCCGACAAATCGTGGCTGCTGGTCATTTTTGACGAGACCACCAAAGGAACCAAGCTGGCGAAAGTGCCGCGGGCGCTGGGGAAAACGGCTGCGCAACGCGACGTGGCTGAGCTGCACCGGGAATTGGCCGCTTCCAAAGAGTCGTTGCAAACCATCATCGAAGAGCAGGAGGCGACCAATGAAGAACTGAAGTCGGCCAACGAAGAAATTGAGTCGAGCAATGAAGAACTGCAATCGACCAACGAAGAACTCGAGACGTCGAAGGAAGAATTGCAATCGACCAACGAAGAGCTGACCACGCTGAACGAAGAGCTGAGCAATCGAAACCTCGAGATGATGGAGCTGACCAACGAGCTGAACAATCTGCTGGCCAGCATTCAAATGCCGATCGTGATGGTGGACAATGCGTTGACGGTGCGGCGGGCAACGCCTGCCGCGCGCGCGGCGTTTAATATTTTGCCCACCGACATCGGCCGTCCGCTAAGCGAGCTGCGGCCAAACATTGACGTGCCCGATTTGGAAAACGTTTTGCGCGAAGTGATCGAGACCTTGGGCACGCGCGAGCGCAAAGTGACCGATAAAGGCGGCCGCAAGTATTCGCTTCGGGTGCGGCCGTATCGCACGACCGACAACAAAATCGACGGGGCCGTTCTCACGCTCGTGGATATCGATGGAACGAAGAAAAAGCGATGAAACTAAAACAGGCAGCGAGACGAAAGATGTCTCGTCGCGTAAATAAGAAGCACCGGGCAAAGCGTGATGGCCAAAACCGGGATGGTGCCGTCCGACGCAATCGCAAATCCATTCGAGCAGCCACGAAAATGACGAAAGGAACGCCCGGGACGGTCAGGAAGAATGGCGCGCCTGTTCGTTCCAGGGGCGTGCCAGCGTTCCGGAATCCAAAAATCGAACTGGAAGCCGCCATTCAGCGATTTATCGATCTTTACGATTTTGCGCCGATCGCGTACGTCAGCTTCGACCGCGCCGGACGGATTGAGGAAGCCAATCTGGCGGCGACCGAGTTGCTTGGTGAGCCGCGGGATCGGTTAATCGGCCGGCCGTTCGCGTTCTACGTGGGCGATTTGGATTCGTTCATGCGGCACTTGCTTTATTGCCGCACGTCGCAGCAACAGGTGGAAACGGAATTAGAGTTGAAGCCGAGAAAAGGCGAGCGGATTCCGGCGCTCCTTTGTAGCAGGCCGATTACTTCGACGACGAGAAACGGCGCGCTGCTCTATCAAACCGCCATCATGGATTTGAGTGAGCGCAAACGCGCAGAGGAAGCGTTGCAGGAGAGTAGCCAGCGACTGCAAGCAACTTACGAACGCGCGCCGATTGGCATCACCGAATGTTCACCGGAGGGGAAATACGTTGGCGCGAACGAAGAGTTCTGCCGCATTCTGGGATACAGAAAAGAGGAGCTGATGCAACGCGGCATCAAAGATGTAACACACAAAGAAGATTATTCGCGCGAGATCAAACTGCATCGTCAACTCGTGGCAGGTGAGATTCCGTTTTATGAAATTGAAAAACGTTTCGTGCGAAAGGACGGAGCGATTATCTGGGTTCAAATACTGCGCTCGCTCGTGCGCCATGCCGACGGGACCCCGCTATACACGATCGGCGCAGTGCGCGACGTCACTGAGCACAAAGCTGCTGAAGAAAAAGTGAAGTGGCTTGCTGCCTATCCACGGGATAATCCAAACCCGATTCTGGAATTCGATTTGGAAACGAATGCGATTTACTACGCGAATCCCACCACCTTTGAAGCATTTCCCGACCTGCAACGCCTGCAACTTCGACATCCCTTTGTTGTCCGGGTGATGCAAGCCGCCAAGCCGCTGCTCGAAGGCAGAACAAAAGCCGTTCACGCTGAAATCAACGTCGGCAAATCGTGTTACGCAGCGACCGCGGTCCGCATTCCAAAAACCAGACGCCTGCGCGTCTACAGTAGTAACATTAGTGAGCGCAAACATGCGGAATCAGCTTTGCAAGAGTCGAAAAGACTGCTGGAAGCGCGCGTCCGCGAGCGAACCCACGAGTTAGACGCGGCAAATACAGAATTAAAAAAAGAGATCGCGCGTCGCAAGGGGCTGGAAGGAGAGATTCTTGCTGTTTCCGACCGGGAGCAACAGCGGCTGGGTCAGGAACTACATGACGGAGTATGCCAACACCTCACCGCGGTCGCATTCATGGCGCGCTCGGTCGCGTTGCGTCTGAAGAACCATCGTGTCATCGAAGTAAGTGATATCGAGAAAATCGCGCAGCTAGTAAACCAAGGTGCGAGCGACATGCGCAATCTTTCCCGCGCTTTGCATCGGAGCGACATCGACGCGCCCAGACTGACTGGTGCATTGCAAGATTTGGTTGACCGGGAAATCTGGAGAGTGCCCTGCCGGCTGGAAGTCAAACCGTCATTTCAAATTGAGGATGACGCAGTTGCGGCGCAGCTCTATCGCATCGCCCGCGAAGCAGTGATTAACGCCAGCAAGCATGCGCAAGCGCGGGAAATTGTCGTCAGCTTGGAGCGATCGCCAGGGGGAATGGTTTTGCGGGTAACCGATGATGGTGTCGGATTTTCAAATGGGGCGGAACTGAGACGAGGCCTCGGTTTTCACATCATGAATTACCGCGCTCAATTGATGGGCGGCCGTTTGGAAATCGACTCCCCAAAACGAGGCGGCACGCGCGTGTCCTGTTATTTACCGAATAAGGCATTACAATCGCGCAAGAAAGAAAACGCCAGGTCAGGGCTCCCAGGGAAAATCGCAAACGCTTTGGCGGCCTTGATCTAAATTTCCTACATCGGGCGAGCCGCCGAGCGGCGAATCGCTAAAGAGAACTAGAGGAAAACTCATGACTCGCAGTGCGACAACGCCAGCCGAACCGCCCACAGCTCAAACCAACGTTGCGCGCGCGTCAAAGAAGAATCCCCGATGCGATCCACCGGAGGCAAAACGCATCGTGATCGTGGATGATCACCCGCTATTTCGAAAGGGACTCCAGGAAATGATTCATTCCGATGGGACCTTCGCCGTCTGCGGCGAAGCAGGGAACGCCGCGGAAGCCATGCAGATCATTCGCAAACTGGCTCCCGATATGGCGATTGTCGATCTCAGTTTGCCGGGCGCTAATGGGATTGAGCTTATCAAAAACATCCGCGCAGAATTTCCGAGGCTGCCAATTCTCGTGCTCTCGATGCATGATGAATCGCTCTACGCAGTGCGCGCGCTGCGTGCCGGAGCGGACGGTTACGTTATGAAACACGAAGCAATGGGCAATGTGATCAACGCAATCCGCGAAGTTTTTAACGGACACCCTTATCTCAGCCCGGCCATGGCGGCGCAGGTGATAACAAAATTCGCCCATCGTCAGGCCGAAGGCGAGACCGATGCCGTGGAGAGACTGAGCGATCGCGAACTGGAAGTCCTGGAACTGATCGGCAAAGGCCACGAAGTCCGTCAGATTGCAAAGCTGCTGCATCTGAGCCCCAAGACGGTGGAAACCCACCGAGCCCACATCAAAGACAAACTGGATCTGAAAAATTCGCGCGAAGTCGCACGCTTTGCCCTGCAATGGCTCGACGCACGCGACACGTGATGGGTCGGACCCCGTCTCACTCACACCAGCCTTCAGCCGGTGGATCGCGCATTCTGCCGTGACAAAGCCGTTTCTAACGGCTTTCATCATCTCATTAACACCGGCTTTTAAGCCGGTTTCTGCTGAGCGCCAATGGCGCTGCTTCAAACCCCTGGGGCATCGCCCCAGGAAATGTGAAATCCAAAGGGCGCGAGCGCTGAAAGCGCGATTCACTTTCAGCCCTACTTCGTCCACCATTGGCGTATGCCCCAATCGCTAAGCAACGTGATGGTCAGCTGAATCGCGCTTTCAGCGCTACATAACTGGATAATCTGAGCCCTGGGGCGATGCCCCAGGCTAGGAATGAGACAGCGCCTTTGGCGCTAAACAGATGGTGCGTTGATCTCTCGTGTCGCAAGAGGCATCGAATGGTGGTTACTCGGCTGCCTCCAGAGTTTCACTTTTGTTCACCCGCGACCGGGCGCATATTTCCCGTGATGGATGCAATGAACCGCGACGCGGTGGAGGAACTGCTTCAGACCTATGGCGAAACCGGCGGCATAAACTATCTCGCCGCCGCCGCCACGCTGCCTTCACGTCTCGCCATCGAAGCGGCGTGCACGGAGCTGATGAGCTTGATGTTTCCCGGTTTCCGCAGTCAGGCGCTGGTGAGCTCCGAAGACCTGGTCGATACAACGCGCACTCGCATCAGGAATTTGCACGCACGATTGAAAACGGAAATTTGCAGAAGCCTTGGAAAAATTCCGCCTGACGAGGAAACCGAAGCTAAGGCGGAAGAAGTTTTGAGTGTCTTCCTGAAGGAATTGCCCGCCGTGCGTCGCCTGCTTTGGACGGACATCGACGCCGCTTACGAAGGTGATCCGGCTGCGAAAAGTTACGAGGAAATCATTCTCGCTTACCCGGCACTGGAGGCAATCGCGATTTATCGAATGGCCCATTTGCTTTACGACAAAGTGCCGCTGATCCCGCGTATCATGACCGAATGGGCGCACAGCCGGACGGGGATTGATATTCATCCCGGGGCGGAGATCGGCTCGCACTTCTTCATTGATCACGGAACCGGCGTGGTCGTTGGCGAGACCACCAAAATCGGATCGCACGTGAAACTTTATCAGGGCGTGTCATTTATTGCCCGCTCGCTCTCAGCAGGTAAGGCGTTGCGGGGAAAAAAACGCCACCCAACGATTGAAGACGGTGTTTGCATTTATGCCGGAACCACGATCATGGGTGGCGATACTGTGATCGGCGCCAATTCCACCATCGGCGCGAATGTTTTTCTGACAAAGAGCGTTCCACCGAACTCTCTCGTCTATTACGAGGAGAAAGAAGTTGCAATTGTGCGAAAGCGAGAGAAGCGGCCCTCAACCACGGATGATGAATTTCGCGAATGAAGATAGCAGGTAGTGTTGGCGCGCTGCGCCGACCGGACGCCGCAGCGCAGCGTCCCTACCAGAGGTACGAGGATGAGCAAGAGTAAGATTAGGATTAAGCGGAAGAGGAAGACTGGATGATCTACCTTGATTACAACGCGACGACGCCATTATGTGACGCAGCGCGCGAGGCGATGATGCCGTACCTTGACCGGTGTTTCGGCAACCCGTCGAGCGTACATGCAGCCGGTCGCGAAGCGCGCGCAGCGATCGATAATGCACGCGATAAGTTGGCGGCGTTACTACGTATCAAACCGCATGAAATTATTTTCACCGGCGGCGGAACGGAGTCGTGCAATCTGGCTGTGCTTGGCCTGGCGCGCTCTCGACCAGCGGGCGGCCTGCCCGCCGCAGCCTTAGCGAAGGCGGGTCATATCATCTCGGCCAAAACCGAACATCACGCAGTGCTCAATGCTATCGAGCACTTGGAAAAGCATGAAGCGGTCGAAGTGACATGGCTCGATGTTTCGCGTGACGGAATCGTCGATGTTGATCAACTCGCAAAGTCAATCCGCCCTGAGACGCGGCTCGTGTCGATTATGACTGCAAACAATGAGACCGGCGTGATTCAGCCGCTGCGCGAAATCTCGCAGATTTGCCGCGAGCGCGGCGTCCTTCTGCACAGCGATATGGTCCAGGCGTTCGGCAAAATCGATGTCGATCTTTCGCTGGTCGATGCCGCCAGTTTCGCCGCACACAAGTTTTATGGGCCGAAGGGCGCGGGATTTCTATTCCTGCGAAGCGGGTTGTCCATCCAACCGATCATGTTTGGTGGCGCGCACGAAAACGAACGACGCCCCGGCACGGAAAACGTTGCCGCAATCGCCGGAATGGCGGCGGCAGCAGCCGAATGGACACAGCGCGATCTCGCACGCGAACAGGAGCGTGAAGCCCGCCTCCGCGACGAACTGTGGATGCGAATCTCGCAGAACATTCCCGCCGCGAAACAGAACGGCGAAGGCGCGCCACGGCTGGCCAACACTTTGAACGTCAGCTTGCTCGGACTCGATTCCGAGATGCTCTTAATTGCGCTCGATCTGGAAGGCGTCTGCGCGTCCAGCGGCTCTGCATGCATGGTCGGTTCTGTCGTGGCGTCGCATGTCTTGCTCGCGATGGGCTTACCGGTCGAGCGCGCGCGCTCCGCTGTACGTTTTTCGCTCGGCAAATGGACGACTGCTGATGAAATCAAAGAGGCTGGAGACGCTGTGCAGAAAATTGTCGAACGTTTGCACACGCGAAAGAGCGCGTATGCCGTTGCTTAGGCAACTTGAATTCGCGTTCCGTAGCACGGGCATCCTGCCTGTGGGGCAACCGGGCGTCTCGCCTGGCGAGTTGGTAATCGAGCAGGAAGGCTCGCCCCAGCTAGTCCATCCCGTGCCAGGCAAGATGCCCACCGGCCCCACAGCCGGGACGGCCGTGCTACTACAAACAGCGCGCGAACTTTTACGCGCTCACGGCGCGGATCGAATCGCGCGCGAACTCCGTGTCGAATGGAATTCCCGTCAGAAAACAACCGCTGGTCGCGCCGATTATTGTCAGAAACTCATTTCGCTAAACCCGCAGCTATTTGAACATCCCGCTGAAATCGATCGCACTCTGCGACACGAACTCGCTCATATTCTCGCTCAGTTTCGCGCTGGCCGGCGCCGCGTCCTGCCACACGGAGCCGAATGGCGGCAGGCTTGCTGCGATTTGGGAATCGCCGACGAGAAGCGCTGCCACAATCTTCCTTTCAAGGTCAGCGAAAGCGCTCGGCGGTACGTGTACAAATGTCCGCAATGCCAGCGCGATTTTCCCCGGGTCCGTCGGATTATGCGCGCTGTCGCATGTCTTGCCTGTTGCCGCGCGCATAACGGCGGAGAATTCGACGCGCGGTTTCGACTAAAGCTGGTGAGATTGTAGTGGCGTTTGTGTCAAACGCCGAATTACAGGCGCTTGGCACAAGCGCCTCTACAATGCTTTGTCTTCCGTCTTAACATTTTTCTCTCCGCGCAATTTCGCCTGGATGAACATGTCGATCTCGCCATCCATCACAGCTTGCACGTTGCTCGTTTCTGCACCTGTGCGGTGATCTTTCACCATTTGATACGGCTGAAAAACGTACGAGCGAATCTGATTTCCCCACGCGATCTCGCCCTTTTCGCCGTATTGCCGCTCCATCTCGGCACGCTTCTTGTCTTCCTCAAGCTGGTAAAGTTTTGCTTTTAACATTTTCATCGCCAGCTCACGGTTACGTCCCTGGCTGCGTTCGGCCTGGCACGCGACCACAATTCCTGTCGGCTTATGCAGGATGCGCACCGCAGTCTCGACTTTGTTGACGTTTTGCCCGCCTTTGCCGCCGCTGCGAAACGTGTCGATCTCCAGATCGGCTGGATTAATTTCAATCGGCGCGGCATCGCCAATTTCAGGAACAACATCGACGCTCGCGAACGAAGTATGCCGCCGTTTGTTCGCATCGAACGGCGAAATGCGCACGAGCCGGTGTACGCCACGCTCTGTTTGCAGATGTCCGTAGGCATATTCGCCGGTCACGAGCAAAGTGACCGATTTGATGCCCACTTCTTCCCCCTGTTGAATGTCCACCGTCTGCGATTTGAACCCGCTTCGCTCAATCCAGCGCTGGTACATCCGCAACAGCATGTCGGCCCAGTCGCATGACTCGGTGCCGCCCGCTCCCGAATGAATCGTGACAAATGCATTCGCACCGTCGTTCTCACCGGAAAAAAACTGTCGCAGTTCGAATTCTTGCAGTTTGTGAAGCAGCCGATCATGTTCCGCCGCGACTTCTTTCTCGGCGTGCGCGCGGTGCGCCGCGTCGGGTTCTTCCGCAGCCAGCTGTTGCAATGCGCTAAAATCCTCAATCTCGCGCTCCAGTTCCTCGAACGGATTAATCAGCGAGCGCAATCGAGAAACTTCCTCGACATCTGCCTGAGCGCGCTCGCGGTTCGACCAGAAATCCGACGCGGCCATGCGCCCTTCAATTGCAGCTAAATCTTTTCGCAGCCTCGCAACGTCAAAGAAACCTCCGCAGCTCGCGTACGCGCGATTTCAGATCCTCAGCATCTGGAATGGAGATTTCCGTTGGCATGGAAAAAGGTAATTGAAATCGCAACGAAGCGCAAAGCTTGTAGCGGCATTTGTATCAAACGCCGGGGGAGTCGGAGTTGAAAGGCGCTTGGCACAAGCGCCTCTACACTCAACGGCGCGCGGAATCGTTCGGCTTCGGTTTGGCGCGCGCGGTCTCGAGGCGGAAAATTGTTTCGCCCTGTTTCATCAGGTCGAGGCGATCGCGCGCAATCGTTTCGAGATACGTCACGTCCGTCTTAAGCAAATTCACCTCGCGCGTCTGACGTGCGAGCAAGGTTTGCTGTTCATTGACCTTTTGTTGGAGGTTGTCGATCTCCGCGCGGCTCTGCATAAGCTTCTTGTACGGCGGCACAAACAAGCTCACGATCACGAGCCAGATCGCAATGATCAGCAAGACGAGAAGAATCCGGTTCAGTCGCTGCCAAACGGAAGCTTCGCGACGCGCGCGGAAATCGCCGTAGGGGTGATCCACTTTGCCCAGTGTAACGCCATACACAGCTTTGTCACCAAGTTCCTCCGCTGGCTCCGGCACAGGGATCGAAAGCGCCGAAAGGAGCTTGCCGTTGAGCTCGTCTGAGGGCCGTGAGATTCCCATTGGCAATTTGTCGGAGGCGCGGATAATCTGAGCGCGATGATTCACTTAGCCAAACTGGGGAGGCTTGCGTTAGTGGCGAGCGTTTTCGCAACGGCGGGCGCCGCGGAGACCGGACGTCTGTCGTCCGATCAACTGTCAAAAGCGGCAAAAAGCGATTCGATCAGCATCCCGACACCGGGCGAACTTTTTGCCGCGCTTGGAAAGTCGGGAAAGACGAACTGGGCAGGGCAGTACCGCGGCCCGATCCCGGCGACGTACCGCAACCGCGCGCAGATCGCGCTGAACCTGGGCGGTTTAATCGCCGACGGTTTTATTGCTGTCGAAGCGAAGGACGGTCAGCAGGTTAAAAACATCGGATCGGACATCATCAAGCTGGCAAAGGCGCTGGGAGTGAGTGAAAAGCTACTTGCCCGCGGCAATAGCATCAATGAGTTCGCCGAGCACAGCGAATGGGACACGGTACAGGAAGAACTAGAAGCGACGGAAAACGAGGTGAAATCTTCAATGCAAACGCATGCCGACCAGGACCTCGTAATCCTGGTGACTCTCGGTGGCTGGATTCGCGGCACCCAGGTCGTCACTGCAGCGATCATGCAGGACTACAATGAAGACAGCGCAAAGGTGCTGCGGCAACCAGCGCTGGTCCGCTTCATGCAGTCAAAAATTAATGAAATCTCGCCCGAATTACGCGGGGAACCCCTGGTCAAGAATGTGAGCGAACAGCTCGGGGAAATCGAGAAGCTAGTTTCGTTTCCATCGGGGAAAGCGCCAACGGTAGATGATGTACGGAAAGTCAACAAATCGGTTGGCAAGGCAATAACAGAAATAGAGAGCAAAGACTTACCGAAATGAAACGCTGTCTGCCGTTTATTGTTTGGTTTTTGGTGTTGGGTACCAACATTGCCGTCCGCGCTGAAACGGATGCCGAGGTGAACGCGCGCAAAGACGCGCTGGACGTTGCCGGAGCATTTTCAAACGATGGCTTCAAGATCCGCGACGGACATTGGTGCGGGGTTGTCAAGCCACACGAACACGCGCTCGTCGCTGTGAATCTTTACGCGGGAAATCAGTACTGGTTCTCCGTTGGCGCCACGGAACCGGTGAAACAAATTGCCGTCAGCGTTTATGATGAAACCGGGAAACAGGTGACGACGGAAAACTACGACAACGGGGACAAAGCCGCGGCTGGATTTTCCCCGGCTAACAGCGGTCAGTACGTTGTCTCGGTCGATGTAGTCGAAGGCGGCGAAGGCAGCTTCTGTCTCGTCTATTCGTACAAGTGACAAGTTAAACGATGAAGCGAAACGAGCTTGTCGATTCGTAGTGCAACGTCCGCAGTCTAAAAGGTAGCAAGTTGTCAACGCCAGCGACCATGATTTCGCTCCAGGTTTTCTACGAGGGACATGTGCAAGGCGTCGGCTTCCGCTGGTCTGTGCGCGATGTAGCTAAAGGATTTGATGTAACCGGCTGGGTGCGCAACCTGGCGGATGGCCGCGTCGAACTTCACGTTACAGGTGACGACGATGAAGTGCGCGCATTCCTCGATGGCATCAGGCAAGGCGAACTGCATTCCCTGATTCACAAGCAAACCGAAAATAAGCTGGACAAACCTGTCACTGCCCGCGGTTTTGACATTCGCCATGACTAACTCGGCGGTCGCAGTTCACGGACTGACCAAAATTTTCCCGGTGCCGTTTCATCGACAATCGGTTGTCGCGGTGAAGGACCTCAACCTGCGCATCGAACCCGGCGAGGTGTACGGCCTGCTCGGACCGAATGGTTCCGGTAAAAGCACGACCTTGAAAATTATTCTCGGTTTGGTGTCTCCTACGCGCGGTGGCACGGAAATTTTTGGATGCGATAGTCGTCTTGTCGAAAGCCGGGAAGCAGTCGGTTTCCTTCCGGAGAATCCGTATTTCTACAAGTATCTTACCGGAAAAGAAACGTTGCGTTTCTTTGGGCGTCTCTGCGGGCTGCGAGGCGCCGCATTAAAGAATCGAGTCAACGAATTGCTGGATCTTGTCGGCTTAACCAAAGCGCGCAACCGCCGGCTTGGCACTTATTCCAAGGGAATGTTGCAGCGCATCGGTCTTGCTCAAGCGCTGATTCATGACCCCAGGCTGCTGGTGTTGGATGAACCCACTGCTGGTGTCGATCCGGCAGGGTCGCGCGACATTCGCGATCTAATCCTCGAGCTGAAAGGCCGCGGAATCACTGTGCTTCTCTCTTCGCACTTGCTCGCGCAAGCACAGGAAATCTGCGATCGTATCGGCATTCTGGCCAATGGTGTGCTGGTGCGCGAAGGGCACTTGCAGGAACTGATCGCGATCGAAAATCAAACCGAGCTAGTTATCACGGACGCCTCCGAAGAGCTGATCCGTGAGATCGAATCGACCGTTGCCCGCTCAAACGGGAAACTGATCGAGCGGCGCAAATCTACGACCACACTGGAAAGATTATTCCTCGAGGCCACCAGAGCCGACGAAACCAAAATGCAGAGCAACGAAGAGGCGCGGAACGAAAAATGAGTAACGGCGAAACCGCTTCAACGCTTCAGCAGTTTAACACTTCAACATCCGCGAAGCGGTATCGACCCTTCTCTTTCTCTCGCATTTACGCGATCACAATCAACACTGTTACCGAACTGACACGCCTGAAGGTCTTTTATGTGCTCCTGATCTTTGGACTTCTTTTGATCGGCAGCTCGATCTTCATGGCGCAGTTCTCTTTTCAGCAGGAATTTCAAATCTTGAAAGACGTTTCGCTCGGGGCGATCTCGATTTTTACATCCCTTCTGGCGATCGTTGCCACTGCGCGACTCCTGCCACAAGACCTCGATGACCGGATACTTTACACGATTCTTGCGAAACCAGTACCGCGCTTCGAATACATTCTGGGAAAAATTGCTGGAGTGCTTCTGTTGTTGGCGATTAGCACGCTGGTGATGGGGGCAGCGTTTCTGCTCGTATTGTACATCCGCGAACAGGCTGTTGTGCACGCGACATTGCAACAAATGTCCAATGCGCCCCGGGATCAAGTCGCTGATGCCATCCGCATCATCCAATCGTCCGCGTTCAACATCGACATTTTTCCAGGAATTGTGATCATTTACCTGAAGGCGTGCCTCCTCGCAGCGCTCACCCTGTTCGTTTCCACATTCGCCACGTCAAATATCTTCACCATCGTTGTGATGGCTTTCATTTATTTCATCGGGCACCTGCAAGCGACCGCCCGCGAATATTGGCTGCACGAACACAGCAGTGGACTGGTTAGCCGCATTTTTCTCGCGATAGTGGCATTGTTGTTCCCGGACCTGCAGGCCTTCAATTTAGTTGATGACATTATCGCCGGCACCGCAATTTCTCTCAGCGTCTTTGCCAAGACTGCTTTGCTCGGAGTTTTCTACACTACCATCTACACGCTGCTGGCCACGTTTGTATTTTACGGGAAAGAACTGTGATGCGGACAATCATCGTGCTGGCAGTGTTGATCGGGCTCGGCTTCTTGAAGTTACCAATCGAACGCAACCTGGCGGAGCTGCATCGACAGGAACATTTTCGGGGCGTCGAATTTAACCTCGATCTTCGTGAAAAACTCGGGCAACTCGGTTTCGTCGCGGCGTTGAGCGGGTTTCGAGCGATTGTGGCGGATGGCCTTTTTCTTCAGGCATATACAGCGTGGGAAAACACAGAATGGGGGCGCATGCTGTTATTGTTCCGGCACATCACGACGCTGCAACCACGGGTGATGCTGTTTTGGGATACGGCAGCCTGGCACATGGCATGGAACGCCAGCGTTGCCGCGATGAACGATCAAAACCAACCGCGCCTTGCGCTGCGAGTCAAAGCGCAGCGTGAATATTTTGGCTTGGGCAAGGATTTCCTCGAACGCGGAATAAAGAATAATCCGGATCGCCCCGATCTCTACGAAGCGCTTGCCCGGCTTTATAAGGAGAAATATAAAGATCACGAGCGCGCTTCCGAATTTTACGCGAACGCCGCGGCCTTGCCTGGGGCGCGGCCGTTCGACAAGCGCTTCTCGGCCTATGAGCTTTCTTACTGCGAAGGGCGCGAACGCGAGGCATATGAGCGCCTCCGCCACTTGTATGACGAGGGTCCGCAGGAGCGGCTGCCTACGTTGATCGCACGGCTGAAATTCCTCGAAGACAAACTTGGAATCCCGCAGGAACAACGAATTCCAGACAAGCCGAACAAAACGGCTAAATAGTTAACTCGCCTGATCGCAGACTGGTTCGGAGTTGACGTTAACATTTTGGCGAGCAAGCGATTGTCGTCACGCTGTAACGCTGTAACGTTTTGACCGCTCGCGGGTTTAATTTTTTGACAATGCGGTTCGCAATTTTGAGTGATATCCACGCTAATCTCGAAGCGCTCGAAGCAGTGCTCGCGGATGCACGCGGCCGCAGATGTACCCACTTTATTTGTTTAGGAGACGTGGTCGGTTATAACGCCAACCCGCGAGAATGCCTTGACCTTGTCCGGGAACTGGATTGCCCCGTGGTAAAAGGCAATCACGATGAGGAGGTAACACTTTCCGCTTCCTCGGAACATTTCAACGAGTTGGCCGAGCGCGCCATTCAATGGACCCGTGACACCTTAACGGATCCGGATAAGGAATGGCTGCGCAAGTTGCCTTTACAAAAGCGAGTACATGATTTCACGATCGTGCACGCGACACTCGATACGCCCGGCCAATGGGGCTATGTCTTCAGCAATCTCGACGCTGTCGCAAGTTTCACCTACCAGCGCACTGCCGTCTGTTTTTTCGGCCATACCCACGTGCCGATGGTGTTCGTTCGCGACCAGGGTGTCCGGCAGGAGAGAATCGAACACGTCCGCATCGAGCCGGGCAAGAAGTACTTCATCAATGCAGGCAGCGTAGGACAACCGCGCGACGGAAATTGGCACGCAGCATATTGCATTTACGATGTCGAAAATAAACTGGTGGAACTCGTGCGCGTAAAATACGACGTGGCCAACGCGCAAAAGAAGATTTCCAAAGCCGGTCTGCCGCAGCTCCTCGCCGAGCGGCTCGCACTTGGCCGTTGACGCTTCGCCGTTTGCACACGAAAGCGTCAATTGGCGGCAGGATCCCTCCGTCGTCTCACCACAAACTCCGCAAGTGGCAAATCCCGCGGATAAGTAATTTTGAAATTGAACTCGTCGTTCAGAACGAGAACCACCTTGCGACCGAGTCGCTCGACCGCTGAAACTTCGTCCGTCACGAAAAGATTTTCTGCGTAAACCGCGCGATACGCCTCTTCGATCAGCTGTCGCTCGAAAATCTGCGGTGTTTGCATTGCGTAAAGCTGATGTCGATCAACTGAGCCGCTGACCAGGAAGTCGGTGTCTGCTCGTTTTAATGTGTCGTTAATTGGTTCAGCCAAAGCGGCGGCACCATGATTTACGCATTGCTGAAACACGCGCTCGATCTGTTCGGGAATAACTAGCGGCCGCGCGGCATCGTGCACCGCGACATATTTTGTGAATGAGTCGAGATGATCCAAGCCGGTGCGCACGGAATCCTGCCGGCGTTCGCCACCCGGGATGATCGACCGAATCTTCTCAAAATTTTCTTCGCGAACGATCTTTTTGATTTCGTCATGTCGATCTGCGTGGGCAACGACGATGATTCCATCGACGCACTTGGCATCCTCAAATGCGCTTATCGTGCGCGCGATGACCGTTTTCCCTGCTATTACTGCAAACAATTTGTCGAAGCCCATGCGGCGGCTGTCACCGGCCGCGACGAGGATGCCTGTCAGCATTGGAATCAAAAACGCCGAACATCGAACGTCGGACATCCAATCCCGAACGGTAGCTCTGTAAATTCGACGTTGAGCATTCGATGTTGGACGTTGGGCGTTTGCTTCACGACAATTGCTTTTGCACTTCCGCGCTCAGTGTTTTGCCGTCGGCGCGACCACCGACTTTCCCCTGCAACGCTTTCATCACCGCGCCCATCTGAGCTTTCGACTTAGCGCCAACCTCAGCAATTGTTTCCCGGACGAGTTTCGAAATTTCATCGGCGCTCATCGCCTGCGGTAAATACGCATTAAGGATCGATAATTCCTGTTTCTCCTTGTCAGCAAGCTCAACGCGGCCGCCTTTTTCAAAGCTCTCGATTGAATCCTGGCGTTGTTTTGCTTGTTTGCGAATTACCTGTGCAGCTTCGGCGTCGCTCAGCTCAGCATCCGCATCTGATTTTGCGATCGCGGCGTACTTCAGCGCCGATTTTAACATGCGCAGAACCCCCAGCTTAGTGGTGTCTTTGGCGCGCATCGCTTCCTTAAGATCCGAATCGACGCGTTCGATAATGCTCATGCGCCAAACTACGTAGCCAAACGTAATTGTCGATCTGTAGCCGTCGCCCCGGGGGCGACGCCCGCTTCGCCCAGCGAAGCGGCTACAGGTTCTCAGCTACATTCGAGCCGCGCACTCACGAACGGATTCGACGGCGCCTACAGAAATCACATCCACTTCTTTGCGAGCCCGCCGCAACAAAGCCGCCAGCACGCTCCCTGGTCCAAGTTCGATAAAATAATTGCAACCAAGATCGATCAGCCGCTTCACGCAATCGAACCACCGCACAGTCCCTGTGACTTGATCCTGCAATGCGCGACGGATTTCAGCAGGCGTTGTCACCTCCATTCCGGTCACGTTGCTCATTACAGGAAAACGCGGCGATGCTATTGGAACGTCCTGAAGCACGGCACCAAGTTTCTCGTACGCGCTCTCCATCAACCGCGAGTGATATGCGCCCGCAACATTAAGCATCATCGCACGGCGAATGCCATACTCCTTCGCTACGCCGACGGCCGCCTCGACTTTTGCCAGCTCACCCGAGATTACGATTTGGTCGGGTGCATTAACATTGGCAATGTCGACATCTTCATCAGCAGCGAGCTGGCGCACGTCGTTTTCCAGCCCACCGATCATCGCCGCCATGCCGCCCAGCGTGGCCGCGCACGCTTGATCCATGAATTCGGCGCGCCGCTGCACAAGCTCTAAGCCTGTTCCAAAATCCAATGTGCCACCGGCTGCGTGCGCGGTTATTTCCCCAAGCGACAGACCAGCCGCACCGACGACGGGAAAATCGCCTGCGATCTCCCGCAAGATTGCCAGAGCCACCAGCGAGTGAACATACAGCGCGGGCTGACAATTGCTCGTCTTCGTTAGCTCCTCGATTGGACCGTTCCACGCGATATTGCTCAAGTTTCGACCAAGAATTTCGTCGGCCTGACCAAACAAATCGGCCGCGACAGGAAAGTGTTCGGCCAGATCGCGTCCCATCCCGACACATTGCGCGCCTTGCCCCGCGAACAGCAGTGCGATTTTTCTTTCCATCACGTGGTTTAGTTAACGCGCATTCTTTTCTGTTGCGAGCGGAAGTTCCGGGTAGCGCACGTCTGCGGCGTGCTGGTTGCGGCATTCTGCCGCAACGAACTTTCCACCATCTCAACTCATTTTGAGCGCTGACTACAAGTTCGCGATGGCACAATGCCATCGCCAGCACGCTGCAAGCCTGCGCTCCCCAGAATTATCTTGCGCGCGAACTCGCACTCGCCAGCATGAATTAACGTTATTGAGCCATGCCATTTACGGTGCGCGAAATTGAATCGCCCGACCCGGTCACGCGAGTAGCCGCAGCGGATGCAGCATTGCGACAGCCGATTGACCATGACATCGGCGAAAAAATGGTGCTCAACATGGGGCCATCGCATCCGGCCACACACGGCGTTTTGCGGCTGGTGCTGGAGCTCGATGGCGAAATCATTACCAAAGCAACGCCAGACATTGGGTTCTTACATCGCGGCGACGAGAAAATCGCCGAGAACATGCAGTACAATCAGTTTGTCCCTTACACTGACCGGCTCGATTACCTCGCGCCGCTTTCGAATAACGTCGCCTACGCGCTTGCAGTAGAAAAATTGATGGGCTGGGAAGTTCCACCGCGTGGCAAAGCGATCCGCACCATTTGCTGTGAAACGTCTCGGATCTCCTCACACCTGATGGGTATTGGCGCAATGGCGCTCGACCTTGGTGCGATGACGGTGTTTCTCTACACGTTCACCGAGCGCGAAAAACTGTATGATCTTTTCGAGCTGCTGACAGGCGCGCGTTTTACCACATCATACACGCGCGTCGGCGGCCAGATTCGCGATCTGCCTGAGCGCTTTATTCCACAACTCGAAAAATTCCTCGACGATTTCGGGCCGAGCTTAAATGAGTGCGACCGATTACTGACCCGGAACAAGATTTTTGTCGATCGAACTAAAGACATCGGCGTCATATCAAAGGATCGCGCGATTGCGTACGCCCTTTCGGGGCCTAACCTGCGTGGGAGCGGCATCGAGCACGACTTGCGGCGTAAACATCCCTACCTGGATTACGACAACTACGATTTCGACGTAGTGATCGGCAGCGCGGGCGATTGTTACGATCGTTACCTGGTGCGGATCGAGGAGATGCGGCAAAGCGTCCGAATCCTGCAGCAGGTGATCGACAAACTTCCCGGCGGACCGATCAATGTCGCGGACTGGAAAAACATGTATCCTCCGAAATCGCACGTGATGACAAAGATGGAAGAGCTGATCCATCATTTCATCGTGGTGACCGAAGGACTCGATGCACCTAGCGGAGAAGTATATTTCGCAGCCGAAAATCCCAAAGGCGAACTTGGCTTTTACATCAACAGCAAAGGAGGCGGCGTGCCGTATCGGCTAAAAATTCGCGCGCCATCCTTTGTGAACCTCAGTATCCTGCCCGAGCTCCTGCCAGGCTGCCTCGTAAGCGACGTGCCAGCCGTGCTGGGCAGTCTAGACTTCGTAATGGGCGAATGCGATAGATGAGCGGGTAATGACGAATGACGAATTTCGAATGACGAAGGAAATCCAAGTGACGAATGACGAAAAGTCCAGAGGGCTTTTCCGCGGCATTTCGCTATTCGGGCCTCGTCCGTCATTCGTCATTTTTACAGCCGCTCGGTTCGCCCTCGTGCTTCTGATCGCCCTCTCCCTTTCCTGTTCCAGCAAACGCATCGCCAAAGCAAACGTCGATCAGGTAACAGAGGGAATGTCCAAAAAGCAGGTGGAATCAATTCTGGGCCCGCCAACGTCGCTTAAGAACGAGGATTTCGTGATCACAAAAAAAACGACATACGTTTACCGTCAGGGGAAAGACACCGTCACAATCGTTTTCAAAGACGATAAAGTGCAGTCGAAAGACAGCACCCTGTCTGATTAACTGCTGTAGCGTGCGCTGTCTTCAGCGCACTGGTTCGCGCGCAACAACCCACCGTGATTCTCCGCTGAGGACAGCGGACACTGCAGCAGCAAACGCGATTTGCCGCGCAGCACCGCGCGGGGTTACGTTCGCAAATGGCAAACTCGACAAACGCCTCCGTCCCCAACGAGTTGGAGCGAAAAATGGACGAGGCAATTGCGCGCTATCCGCACGAGCACCGGAGAAGCGCGGCCATGCCTCTGTTGCACTTGTGGCAGGAACATTTCGGGTTCATCAGCGACAACGCCGTGCTCTGGATCGCAGAAAAGCTCGGCTTACAACCCATCAATATTCTCGAGCTTGTCACTTTTTACCCGATGTTTCGCGAGCAGCCTGCCGGCAAAACTCATATTCGCCTTTGCCGCACCCTCAGTTGCGCGATGGCCGGCAGCTTTGAACTGATGGAAAATCTATGCACGAGTTTTGGTATTCAACGCCCGCTCGAAGACGCTGGGACGCACAATCCTATTTCGGTGAGTCCCGACGGAAATTACAGCGTCGAGTTTGTCGAGTGCCTGGCGAGTTGCCACACCGCCCCGGTGTGCATGGTTGGAGAGGAGCTGCGTGAAAATGTCGATGCAAACTCGATTGCAGACCTTCTCAAGGAGGGACGATCTCCAGACCGCCCACGCAGCAACTGGGGACTGGAGACCGCCGCTCCTTGGAAATCATCCCCCCACCCTCTCGAACACCGTCTAATTTACAAAAACATCGGGCGCCCGGATTGGACGACTGATATCGATTGTTATTTGCGTGATGGTGGTTACGAACAGTTGAAGCAGGCGCTAACTCTGTCGCGCGAGGACATTGTCAACAAAGTGAAAAACTCCGGGCTGCGCGGTCGCGGTGGGGCCGGGTTTTCCTGCGGCTTGAAATGGAGCTTTATCAAGCCGGACGAAAAACGGCCGGTCTATCTGATTTGTAACGCCGATGAATCCGAGCCGGGCACGTTCAAGGATCGCTACATCATTCATGAAGATCCGCACCAACTGCTCGAAGGCATGCTGATTTCGTGTTACGCGCTCAACGCCAGGACGGCGTACATCTACATACGCGGAGAATTTCCCGAAGGCGCGAAAATCCTCGAGCGCGCCATCGAAGAAGCGCGGCAACACAACTTTCTCGGCAAAAATGTTCTCGGTTCGGGACTCGACGTGGAGCTTTATGTTCATCGCGGCGCGGGCGCTTACATCTGCGGAGAAGAAACCGGGCTTATCGAATCTCTCGAAGGCAAGCGCGGGTATCCGCGCATCAAACCACCTTACTTCCCAGCAGTGCTCGGTCTTTATATGTGCCCGACGATCGTCAATAACGTCGAAACGCTCTGTGCCGTGAAACACATCATTGCGATGGGCGGCGCGGAATACGCGCGCCTCGGCCGGCCTAACAACACCGGAACACGCATTGTCTGCGTCAGCGGTGACGTCCAGCGACCGGGCTACTTCGAAATTGAGGTCGGCGCAGTGACGATGGGGCAGTTGATCTACGAGATGGCTGGCGGATTACGGCCAGGCCGGAAGTTAAAGGCAGTCATTCCGGGTGGAAGTTCCGCAAAAGTCCTGCGCGCCGACGAACGATTTAAGCTCAGGCAGAGACAATCCGACGGATCAATGATTGAACGAGAAATGTCGATTGATGAGATCCCGATGGATTTCGATTCACTGGCGGGGACAGGTTCCATGGCCGGGTCCGGCGGCGTGATCGTGCTGGATGATTCCCGCGACATGGTCTGGGTACTGAACAACATCAACGAGTTCTATGCGCACGAGAGCTGCGGCCAATGCACTCCTTGCCGGGAAGGTTCGCTTTGGATGAAGAAAATTACCGACCGCATGTTGCGCGGCGGTGGAGTTGTTGAGGACCCAAAAACACTCAAGACCATTGGCGACAACATTGCCGGACGCACGATTTGCGCTTTTGGCGAAGCATGCGCGTGGCCGACGCAAAGTTTTGTCGAGAAATTTCGAGAGGAATTTGCGGCGCGTGCCCGGAAACCACTCCCCCCACCCTTGCCGCCTGAATATACGCCGGAAGAATTAATCCAGGAAGAATCGATCCCTACAGTTCCAATGGCGCACGATCCCGCGAGTCGATGTACGAAGAGGCTTTGGCTATCGAATTGGCTGCGGCTGGTATTAGTTTTGAAAGACAAAAGCTGCTGCCGGTGTTCTATCGTGAACACCTGATTGGCGAACACCGACTCGATTTTCTCGTCGAGCAGAAGGTCATCTTAGAACTTAAAGCGATTAGCGCGCTCGAAGACATCTACTTTGCGATTGTTCGCTCGTATCTCAAAGCAGCAAACTTGGATGATGCGCTGTTGCTAAACTTCGCAAGCACCCGGCTGACTGTGAAGCGCGTCGGTCGCGAATACCATCCAATGAACAAAAGCGAAGATGTTATTCTCTAAAATTCCTGGCTTCCTGGATTCCAGATTCAACCGTGCCTAACGACTCATCAGTTCCACTGTTCAACGTCCAGATTGATGGCGTATGGCATCAGGTTCCGAAGGGCACGCGTGTGATCGAGGCGTGCGAGCAGGTTGGCATTTATGTGCCGCGTTATTGCTATCACAAAAAGCTCAGCTCGCCGGGAAATTGCAGAATGTGTTTGATCGAGATGGGGTTCCCGAGGCCCGGCCCGGATCGCAAGCCTGAGCTGGGCGCCGATGGGAAACCGATCATCAATTGGATCCCGCGTCCGCAAATTTCCTGCGCACAGGATATTTCCGAAGGCATGGCCGTTCGCACCAACTCGCCGCTGGTGAAGGAATGTCAGCGTGGCGTCATGGAATTTCTCTTAATCAATCATCCACTCGATTGCCCAATCTGTGATCAGGCCGGGGAATGCCGTTTGCAGGAGTTCAGTGTCGATTTCGGCGATTCCAAGTCGCGGTTTCTCGAGAACAAAGTCAAGAAACCGAAAAATGTGCAGATCGGTCCGCGAGTTACACTTGATGACGAACGCTGCATCCTCTGCTCACGTTGCATCCGTTTTTGCCAAGAAATTGCGGACGACGACGTCCTCGGATTTGTCGATCGCGGCAGTCACACCGTGCTCACGGCGCATCCTGGCAAGCGGCTCGAAAACAATTACTCCCTCAACACTGTCGATATTTGTCCAGTTGGCGCGCTGACCTCGTCGGACTTTCGATTCAAAATGCGCGTCTGGTTTTTGAAAGAAACAAAAAGTATCTGCACGAGCTGTGCCACCGGGTGTAACACGATCATCGGGACCCGCGAGGACGTGATCTATCGGCAAACACCGCGCGAGAACGATCACGTCAATTCCGCATGGATGTGCGATTACGGCAGACTCAACTTCAAATATCTTGAAGCCGAAGACCGTTTGCTGGAGCCGCAAGTTCGTTTCGAAGGAAAACTCGTCGCCGTAAATTGGCCGACAGCGATCGCGCAAGCGGCGCTCCAGCTGAAACAATTCTCCGGTGCTGAAATTGCCATCATTGCTTCCGGCAGAATGACGAACGAGGAGCTTTGGCTGACGTCGCAGTTGGCGAAATCGTTAGGCACGCAAATGATCGATATCGTTCCGCGGCGTGGCCCCGGTGACCACATTTTGCTAAGCAAAGACCGCAACCCAAATACCAATGGCGCACGGGTCATTCTTGCATCGACATCCGAACCAGGCGCAAACCTGCTGGCGATTGCTGACGCGGTGAAATCCGGACAAATCAAGGCGCTGGCGGTCTTCAAAGAAAACACGATGCATTTGGGGATACCCGTCCAACGACTCACTCAACTCCCAGTATTCATCACGATGAATGTTTTGCCTAACGAGGCGACCGAGATAGCGACCGTCGTTCTTCCAGCGTGCGGTTTCTCCGAAAAACGCGGTTCGATGATTAATGGTAGAGGCCGATTGCAGCGGTTGAACCGCGCTGTGCGGCCCCCCGGCAGCGCGCGCGATGATTGGGAGATTTTGCGTGATCTGCTTCAGGCGGTCGCCGGAGGTGACTCACTACTCTCGATAGATGATGTGTTTCGCCAGATCAGCGAAACAGTTGCGCACTTTGCCGGGTTGAGTTTGAGCAAAATCGGAGACTTGGGTGTGCACATTCTGGACATTGAAGAGCTACCGCCGACGCATCCCAGCGACGAAGAAAAGATCGAACTAGCGGTTGCCATTCAAGCAAGACGCCAGGCCGTCCGGCAACAAGTTGTTGAGGCGCGAAAAGCTGCAGCTCTCGAATCGCATTAGGGCTGAGAGGTCCAGATGGGTTCTTTTTTCATCATCACCTCGCTGCTGAAAATCGTCGGCATTTTGGCTGTGATTTTGACGATGGTTTCCTATGCCGTGTACGCCGAGCGCCGAGTAAGCGCGTTTATTCAAGACAGGCTCGGCCCGAATCGTGTTGGACCTGCCGGTCTTCTTCAGCCGATTGCCGACATGTTCAAGTTGCTGCTGAAAGAGGATTACACGCCGCGCAGTGTGAACACATTTTATTACTGGCTCGCGCCGTGTTTGGCTGTGATGCCGGCCATTATCACGATCGCGGTGGTACCGTTCGGCAGTACGCTCTTCGGTGTTCCGATGGTAATCGCTGATGTGAACGTAGGAATTCTCTTTGTATTCGCCATTGCCTCGCTTGGCGTTTACGGAATCGTCATTGGCGGCTGGGCATCAAACTCCAAATATCCATTCCTTGGCGGCATCCGTTCCAGCGCGCAGATGCTTTCGTACGAGCTTTCGCTCGGGCTCGCGGTAATCCCTACCCTTCGATCTGCCGGAAGCGGAGCAGGAACTTGCCGGCGGTTACAACATCGAATACAGCTCGATGAAATTCGCCTTGTATTTTCTCGGCGAATACGCCGCGATGATTACCGGATCGGCAGTCATTGTCACATTGTTCTTCGGAGGCTGGCATTTCCCGGGAATTCCGGACGGGTCCCGGGGGTGGATTTTCGGCCTCATCAACGTCGCAGTCTTTTTCGCAAAAGTTGCTGTCATGATTTTTGTTTTCATGTGGGTGCGTTGGACGCTGCCGCGTTTTCGCTGGGACCAGCTTATGCGACTGGGCTGGCTCTTTTTTTTCGAGATTGCGCTTGTGAATATCTTTATTGTGGCGGGTCTAATGGCGCTTCTGCCAAAGTAAGCACGAAACCCGAATGAAGAAGGCCGAAGGAAATCCGAATACCGAAACCCGAAAGAGCGATCAATGGTGGGGCAACTTTCGTCATTCACGTTTGGTCAATGTTTCGTCATTCGTCATTTGTCACTCGTCATTCTAACCATGGCCATTACCGTTCCACGACCGAGACTGAACTGGCGCGAGCGATTGTATCTGCCCGCTATCGTTGCTGGCTTGGCCATTACCTTTAAGCACTTCAAGAACATGCTGCTCGGCCGCACCAAGGTCACCATGCAATATCCCGAGCAAAAATGGGACAGCAGTCTGCCCGATCATTACCGCGGCGCGCCCGCTCTAGTGCGGGATGAAGACGGCCGCGTCCGTTGCGTGGCGTGTCAGCTCTGCGAATTCATCTGTCCTCCACGTGCGATCAAAATCATTCCCGGCGAAATCCCCACCGCAGATCGCTTCGCCAAAGTCGAGAAATATCCGGAGCAATTCGATATCGACATGATCCGCTGCATTTTCTGCGGTATGTGCGAGGAGGTTTGCCCGGAGCAGGCGATCTTTCTGCGCAAGGATTATGCCATCACCGGCTTCACGCGCGCGGACATGGTGCATGACAAGGAGAAACTGCTCGAAATCGGCGGAATCATGCATGGCGTCGTCTTGAAATGGAACGAAAGAAAGTGAGCAGCATTGTCAATTGCCGATTCCCAATCGCTAATTGTTCCGATCGTCGTTCTTTCCGCAATCCGCAATCCGAAATCCACAATCGATGATGTCTCCGTTCCTATTTTGGACTTTCGCATCGCTCATGCTGGTGTTCGGCGCCGCCGTCGTAATTAATCGTAATCCCGTGGCAAGCGCGCTGAGCCTTGTTGTTTCGTTTCTTGGATTGGCTGCGCTATTCATGTCGCTCGACGCTTACTTTCTCGGAATCATTCAGGTGCTCGTTTATGCGGGCGCCGTGATGGTTCTTTTTCTCTTCATCATCATGCTGCTCAATATACGGGCAGAAGAGAGGCGGCGGATCAACTGGGTCACTTCGGCGGCCGGCATTGCCGTCGCACTCGCGTTTTTGATCCAGACTTTTCTGGTGATCACCCGGTTTCACCTTGCTGCGAAAACCTTCCCACCGCTGCCTTCATCGCCCATCGACGACGTTCGAAATGTCGGCGCGGCGCTTTTCACGAATTACAATCTGCCGTTTCAACTGGTCGGTGTTCTCGTGCTTGTGGCAACTATTGGCGTCGTGCTTTTAAGCAAACGGGAACCACGGAGTTAATCACGAATGTCGAATGAATGATGAAGCCCGAATGACAAATCGATCCAGCACGCGCATCGCTTTTTCGGCATTTGGCATTTCGGTTTCGTTCATCATTCCGTCATTCGTCATTCGTCATTTCAGAGTCGCATGATCACCCTGGGCGATTATCTGCTCGTAAGCGGCATTCTTTTTTCCATCGGCTTTGCCGGGGTGATGTTGCGACGCAACCTGATCATCATTCTCATGTCATTGGAGTTGATGTTCAATGCGGCAAACTTATCGCTCGTTGCTTTCTCTCGATTCCGTCTCGATCCAAACGGCCTGCCGAATTACAACGCGCAGGTATTCGTGTTTTTCATCATCACGGTCGCAGCAGCCGAGGTCGCGGTGGGCCTTGCGATCCTCGTCGCTCTGTTTCGCGCAAGGCAGACGACGGACGTGAATGATATTAGCAGTTTGAGATTTTAACCCACGAAACGCGGAGAGAACGACGAATGTCGAATGACGAACGAAACGCAAATCACGGTGTTGCTATAGTGTCCGCTGTCCTCAGCGGACTTTTAAAATGCGTGGGAGTTATGCGCTGAGGACAGCGCACGCTACACCACGTCTAATGACGCAATGGCAAAGCAATTTCAAATGACGAATGACGAAAAAGTGCGTTCCCGCTGGGAGCGTATTCGTTATTCGGGCTTCGTCATTCCTTCGTCATTTCAAATACGATGAGCTCGCTTGTTCCCTGGCTAATCCTGATCGCGCCGCTGGTGAGCGCCATAGTCATCACGCTGTTTACCCTTCGATGGAAGGCGTTGAGCAGTACGATTTCAGTCGTCGCAGTGCTCGTGAGTTTTATCTGTAGTTGTTTGGTTTTCGCGCACTCGGCCAGCTATGCGGCCCAGATCACGTGGATCGACGTCGCCGGCGCACTCAAAGTGCCTATGGCCCTGACGCTGGACGCGCTGAGCAGGACGATGGTTCTTCTGGTTTCCGGGGTCGGCGCACTCATTCACATCTATTCGCTGGGCTACATGCGAGATGACCAGGGGAAATCGCGCTATTTCGCGGCACTGTCGCTCTTCATGTTTGCGATGCTCGGTATCGTGCTCGCGAGCAATTTCGTGATGCTTTTCATCTTCTGGGAACTGGTCGGTTTTACTTCCTATGTGTTGATTGGTCATTGGTTCTATCGCGACGCCGCGGCAGACGCGGCCAACAAAGCATTCATCACGACACGAATTGGCGACTTCGGCTTCATGATCGGAATTTTAATGATTTGGACGTCGACCGGCTCAATCGTCTTCGCCGAGATCGCGCCCCGGATGTCGGGCCTGACGAGTTATCCCACGTTTCTGATGATCGTCGCGCTTTTAATCTTCTGTGGAGCAGTCGGCAAGTCGGCGCAGTTTCCCCTTCACGTGTGGTTGCCTGACGCGATGGAAGGTCCAACGCCAATTTCCGCATTGATTCACGCTGCCACGATGGTCGCGGCTGGTGTTTATATGCTGGTGCGCGTTGCGTTTATCATTCAGGCTTCACAGACGGCTCTTGTGATCGTTGCCTGGATCGGCACCCTCACGGCGGTCATGGCCGCGCTAATCGCAACGCAGCAAGACGACATCAAACGGATCCTCGCTTACTCCACGCTCTCGCAACTTGGTTACATGATCATGGCCGTGGGGCTCGCATCGAGTGAAGCAGCCATGTTCCACTTGTTTACGCATGCGTTCTTCAAAGCGCTCCTCTTTCTCGCCGCCGGCTCGGTGATCGTTATGCTGCATCATGAGCAGAACATCTGGAAAATGGGAGGGCTTTCCAAAAAACTACCGATCACATTCGTGACTTTCGGTGTTGGCGCGCTCGCGTTGATCGGCTGCCCTCCGTTCAGTGGCTTTTTTAGCAAGGACGCAATTCTCGCGCTCGCGTATGAGCACAACACGCCCATTTTCGCGATCGCGCTGTTCACAGCATTTCTCACCGCGTTCTACGTCATCCGCATGCTGGTCATCGCCTTCTTCGGAAATCCGCGGAGCGACATCGCGCGTGAAAGCCGCGAATCGCTTCCGGTGATGATCATGCCGCTAATTTTGCTCGCGCTCCTGGCGATGCTCGGCGGATTTGGGTTTTTCGCGCGAAACTTTCTCGCACTCCCGGTTGAGAACCACATCGCAAGCGTCGTTCCCGCGCTTGCAGTCATCGCGTTGATTGCGGGAAGCGGACTGGCGGTTGCGATTTACCGCCAGCAGGAAACCGATCCCGTCGACGTCAAGCTGTTACGTCACAAGTTTTATTTCGACGAGTTTTACAGCTGGCTGATTCACTGGACTCAGGAGCTCCTCGCGCGCGTCGCAGCTTTCGTTGATCGATGGATCATTGATGCAGGCGCGGTGGGCGGAGGCAGCCGCGGAATGTGGGGCGTCGGTGCGCTCTTGCGATTGCTTCAAGTCGGCAATCTTCAAGGTTACGCATTTTTGTTCGGCCTTGGTGTTGTCGCGCTGATTTATTTCGCGCTTTTCCGCTCCTGAGAAAGGTAAACGGCAATGACGAAATCCGAATGACGAATATCGAATTAAGCTCGAATAATGAAACTCGAAACGGCAATGCGTTGCCGTGGCGCTTCGTCGTTAGTGCTTCGTCATTCCTTCGTCATTTGTCATTAGGATTTCGTCATTTTCCTTGATGGTTTTATTCGTCATTTTCTGCCCGATCGCCGCGGCCGTTTTAATCCTGGTCGGGGCGCCTGCGCGCAAGACGGCATTAGCCGCGTCCGCACTGATGTTTGCGGCGGCCCTGTTTCTGTTTGGTTCTTTTGGATATGGCCAACGCGATTTCCAACACGTCACCTCGTTCACGATATCGCCCGACTGGCGACTGAGCTTCACGACGGGTGTCGATGGCTTGAGCCTGATAATGGTGCTGCTTGCTACAATCATTACACTCGCGGCGGTTTGGTTCGCAGGCGCGATCGAGAAATATGAAAATGCATTCTATGCGTGTCTCTTGTTCATTTCCGGCGGCGCAATCGGAGCATTTGTTTCGATTGATTTGTTTTTCTTCTACGCATTTCATGAGCTTGCACTTATTCCCACCTTTTTCCTGATTGGGATTTGGGGCACCGGAAATCGGGTCGCGGCAGCATGGAAAATCACAATCTATCTGGCGATAGGCAGCTTCATTCTGCTGCTTGGCCTGATCCTGCTTTACCAAAGCGTTGAACCCAGTTCACGCAGCTTTGACATACGCGCCTTGCAGGCTGCCGCCAGTATGGGACAAATCGGAGCGGAGGCGCAGCGTCACATTTACCTGTTGTTGCTTATCGGGTTTGGAATTCTCGTTTCGCTTTTTCCGTTTCACACGTGGGCGCCGGAAGCTTATGCATCCGCTCCGGCGCCGGCCGCAATGTTGCATGCCGGCGTGCTGAAAAAATTCGGGGTATACGGGTTTTTGCGCCTCGCTATTCCTCTGCTGCCGGAAGGCGCTCGACACTGGAGCAACCTGCTCATGATTCTTCTGCTGGGGAACATCATTTACATCGGACTGGTTACGATTGCCCAGAAGCGTCTCGATTGGATGCTGGGTTATTCGAGTGTCATGCACATGGGCTACATCTTTCTTGGTATCGCCAGCGCTGGCATTCTTGGTGTGACCGGCGCGGCGGTGCTGATGTTCGCTCACGGTCTGTCAATTGCATTGCTATTTGCCCTAGCAGGTGAATTACGCCGAAGGACAGGCACGTTGGTTTTTGATGAACTTGGCGGTCTTTCCAGGCTCATGCCGTTCGCTGGCCTTGCGTTTGGATTTGGCGTATTCGCAGCGATCGGTCTTCCCGGGTTCGCAAACTTTGCGGGCGAAATCATGATCTTCTTTGGCGCATTCAAACATGGATGGAAAATGGAAGGCTTTCACAGTTTTCAAATTGCGACGGTGCTGGCCCTTTGGGGAGTAGTGATCTCGACGGTTTATATGCTGCGAGCCTATCGCAAGACGTTCATGGGCACGATGCCCGAACAGTGGAAAGATCTTGCCGATCTTCGCCCGGCGTTGCGTGTGCCGGTGACGCTGCTGGTGGGCGCGCTTCTTTGCTACGGATTTTTTCCGCAATCCTTTGTGCGAATGGTGGTGCCCACTTTCCGCACTTATCTCACCGTGAACAGATGATGAGGATCACAGCGCCAGAACTTGAGATTGCGGTGCTGGTGCTGGGGATGGCGATCCTGATGGTCGAAGCGTTTGTAACAAAAATCGACAAGCGAACTCTGGCCTTCGCTGCAATCGCCGGTCTGGCGATAGTTTTTCTCGCCAGCTTCTTCGTCGCTCCATTTCCCCCGCAAAATCAAGCGACTGGTTTCTGGAGTTTTTATAGCGCAGATCGCCTGTCGATCTTCTTCAAGCAATTCGCGTTGGTAACGACAATTTTCGTTGTGATCATGATGATCGACTACGCGCCGGTCGTGCGGAGTTCCTTTCCCACTTCGCAAGACGGACTGGGCGAATTTTTCGCGCTGCCTATCTTTACATGTGCCGGACTCATGTATCTGGTGTCGGCGATCGATTTCGTATTCATCTTCGTTTCGCTCGAGCTAGTTACGATATCCTTTTATGTGCTGGTCAGCTTTACGCGGCGCAATCCGGTGACTCTGGAAGCAGGCGCGAAATATCTCGTACTTAGCGCGCTCTCGACGGCGTTTATTGTGTATGGAATCGCCTGGATCTTCGGCGTCACCGGCCAGACAAATCTGCAACGAATCGCAGAGGCATTGGAGAATCCGAGCACTGATCGCGGCGCGGCGCTGCTGGGCATGGTGTTCGTCCTGGTCGCGCTTGGTTTCAAAATCGCGGCCGTTCCGTTTCAAATCTGGGTGCCAGATGTTTACCAAGGCGCGCCCACGCCCGTGACGGCGTATCTTTCGGTTGGTTCAAAGGCAGCGGGGTTCGTCGTGCTGCTGCGCGTGTTGCAAGCCTTTGCGACGCTTCCACAGGCGCAACGGCTAATTGTGTTAATCGCCGTGCTCACATTGATCTACGGCAATCTCGCGGCGTTGCCGCAGACAAATCTAAAACGATTGCTCGCTTACTCCAGCATCGCGCATGCTGGCTATCTCTTGATCGGTGTAGTGTGTTTCGACGGGCAGGCCGTGAGTTTTTACCTCGTCGCATACCTGCTGATGACGCTGTTAAGCTTTGCCGTGTTAATAATCGTTGCTCAGCAAACCGGTGAAGAGATTTCCGATTTTGACGGCTTGGGCAAGCGCTCACCATTTCTCGCATTCGCGATGTTGATCGGAATGCTGTCGCTCGCCGGTTTACCGTTCACGGCAGGATTTTTTGGGAAATTTTTCATCTTCTACGCAGCGGTTTTGCAGCGTCAGATCGCGCTAATCGCTGTTGGCGTGATCGCCGTTGGCTGCGGCTTCTACTACTATCTTAAAGTCGTTCGTGCGATGTATTGGCCTGCCCCCACTGCTTCGTATAGCGTTGCAGGCGGGCAGTCTGGAGATAGGATCGACACGATTCCCGTAAGCGGGTTGTCACGCCTCGCACTCAGCGTGCTGATCATTGCGACGATTTGGCTGGGCATTTATCCACGGTCGATTTTGGATGCCTTGAAAAACTTGTAGGGCGTTTCTGTGAATCCCGAAACCGCTTCCAGAGAATCGCGCTCTGGCGCAGCTCCTAAGGTGGGGACCTGCCCGCATGTGCGCGCGACTCGAGGCATGATGAATTTACGAACGCGCTCAGAGATAATTTGACTCGGTAGGTTTTTCTGGTAGAAACCGCAAATGTTTTTGCCTACTCGACGTAGCTGCGGCATCTGGATTGCATTAGTCTTGCTGGGTTTGATGCCGTTATCCGCAATCGCAGTTTCCCCTGCTCACAAATTTCCAAAGTGCTGCGTCTGGCGCGTCGTGAATTCTGAAGCGCCCTTCTATCTTGTGGGCTCGATTCATGCGCTCAGCAACAAGGATTATCCATTGCCAGGGCCATACGACCTGGCGGTAAAGGACAGCACGCGATTTGTTTTTGAATTTGATCCGACGCGGGCCGACGAATTCGAAAAGAAATTTGAAGCAGCCGCCAAGTATCCGCGGGGACAGGACATCGGCTCAAAGATCGATCCAACGCTCCTGAGTTGGCTTCGTCAAAATATTTTAACCGTACAGCCGGATTCTCCCCGCGAAAAGCATCCGCGAGTTGCAGGTTTCGACAGCGAACTCCGCTATAAGCCTTGGTGGATTGCGCAGCATCTTGCTGCTCCGGCTAGCTACAGCAAAAGTTCCGCATCACATGGTCTGGACAATTACTTTGTGGACCACGCGAGAATAGCACGAAAAGAAATAGCAGGACTTGAGTCGGTTGATGAGCACGTGGCGGTGATGGGCGGAATGTCGGATCGCGACGGCGAATTCATGCTGCGCGATGCGCTCAGTCAGCCTGGGGACGGAGCAAAGGAATCCAGCAGGATGTACAAAGCATGGCGCCGCGGTGACACCGACGCGCTTTGGGCAGGCGACGCGCGACTGCGCAAAGAAGCACCGAGCATTGCGGCCCGCCTCGTCGAAAACCGTAATGTGAAATGGGTTCCGCGGATCGAAGCCGAACTGAAAACCGGGAAACCGACAGCAATTGTTGCAGGTGCGCTTCATTTCTCCGGTCCGCGCAGCGTGATTGCGTTGTTGCAAAAACGCGGCTACACCATCGAGCAGCTGTAAGCTGTAGCGGCGGTCTGTGACCGCCGACGAGACGGACTTCCTTATAGCGACGGCGCTCATAGGAGCGCGGCTATAACGAATGCCAGCGCTGGCAGCGAGCACTCTTTCAACGGAACCGCGCTTAAAAGGTCTAATTCGCATTAAACAATCCCCCGCCATTCACCAGCTTCCAAAACTATGAAGTTATTCATCCCCATTATTATTTCGCTTATTGCTCCGCTCGGCTTGCATGCTCAGCAGCCGCAGAGTGAACAAAGCGCGCCACCGCTCGATCCCAACAATATGGATACATCAGTCAAGCCCGGTGGTGATTTTTTCCGTTATGCCAACGGCGCCTGGATCAAGCGGACTGAGATCCCGCCGGAATATTCCCGATGGGGCGCGTTCAATGAGCTGATCGAGCGCAACAACGACGCACTACACGCGATTGCTGAAAAGGCGACCCAAACGCAACTCGACCCTAAGCTCGCGCCGGAGACACAGAAAGTTGGCGATTATTACGTGAGCGGAATGGACGAACAGTCAATCGAAGCAATGCGCACCAAGCCGTTGCAAGGCGAGTTGGATCGCATCGAGGCGATCAAAGATCAACAGGATGTGCTCGCGGAGATCGCACACCTACACAGCATCGGCATTAATGCATTTTTTGACTTTGGCGCCGGTCAGGACGCGAAGGACAGCACGCGCGACATCGCCCAGGCCGTACAGGGCGGACTCGGCATGCCCGATCGTGATTACTACACGAAACAGGACGCCGATATGAAGCAGAAGCGCGAGAAGTACGTCGCGCACGTCACAAAGATGCTGACGCTCGTGGGCGAGCCCGCCGAGAAGGCCGCCGACGATGCGAAAAAGATCATGGCGTTGGAGACAAAGTTGGCCGAAGCGTCGCGCACGCGCGTGCAACTGCGCGACCCGATCAAAAATTACAACAAGATGGGGGTGCGACAGCTGCAGGACCTGACCCCAGATTGGAAATGGAGCGATTACTTCAACAAGATCAATCTGCTCGAGCCCGGCGACATCAATGTGCATCAGCCGGAGTTTTTCAAAGGCGCCAACAACTTATTTAAATCGACGCCGATTGACGATTGGAAGGCGTACCTGCGCTGGCACCTGATTAATGCGACCGGGCCATATCTTTCCAAGGATTTCGTCGACGAAGAATTCGATTTCAATGACCGGACCCTGCGCGGCACGCAGCAAATCAAACCGCGTTGGAAACGGGTGATCACGTCCGAGGATGACGAGATCGGCGAAGCGCTCGGCAAATTGTACGTCGGTTTTTATTTCCCACCGGAAGCCAAGGCGCGCGCGCTCGAGCTGGTAAACAATTTGAAGGAAGCGCTGGCCGATAGAATCAAAACGCTCGATTGGATGGACGAGCCGACAAAAAAAGAAGCGCTCAAGAAACTTGCCGCGATGAACGTCAAGATCGGCTATCCCGACAAATGGCTCGATTATTCGCTGCTACAGATCGACCGCGGCCCGTACGTGTTGAACGCAGTGCGCGCCGGAAAGTTTGAAGCCGACCGCGATCTCCAGAAGATCGGCAAGCCGGTCGATCGCACCGACTGGGGCATGACCCCACCGACCGTGAACGCGTATTACAACCCAAACATGAATGAGATCGTGTTTCCAGCCGGCATTTTGCAGCCGCCGTTTTTCTACCAAAATGCCGACGACGCGGTGAACTACGGCGCGATTGGCGCCGTGATCGGCCATGAAATGACGCACGGGTTTGACGATCAGGGGCGGCAGTTTGATGCCGTAGGAAACCTGCGCGACTGGTGGTCAAAACAATCAGCAGCCGAATACGACAAGCGCCGCAAAGCCGTTGTCGATCAGTATTCCGAGTATCAGCCGCTCCCGGGCCTGCATGTGAACGGCGAGCTCACGCAGGGCGAAAACATCGCAGACATCGGCGGAGTCAAACTCGCCTTCGCCGCGTTGCAAAAGGCGCTCGACAAACATCCGGAGGAACGCACGAAGAAGATCGACGGTCTCACGCCGGAGCAACGTTTCTTCCTCTCCTTTGCAGCCATCTGGCGGTCAAAGATTCGCGATGAAGAGCAAAAACTACGACTCAACACCGATCCGCATTCGCCCGCGCAGTTTCGCGTGAATGGGCCGTTGTCCAACATGCCGGAGTTTCAGAAAGCGTTCAACATTCCCGATAGCTCGCCGATGGTTCGCCACGCTGATAAGCGCGTGAAGATCTGGTGAAAATCACATTAACACCGCGCTTCAGCGCGGTGTCAATGGTGCCATCTCTGAAACGGTTTAAACGGTTCCGGTTATTGCCGCGCAGAAACACCGGGCTGAAGCCGCAGTGTTAATGTGATCGACGAATTAGATCATGAGTTCACATTGATGATCGTGCAGTGAAATCACGGCCAGCCATTTGAAATCACTCTCGTTCGGCTATCATGAGTCATCGTCATGGACTACGCGATACGCCAGCTCACAGCCAAGGATGAACCCATTCTCTGGGAGATGTTATATCAGGGACTGGCGTCACCTGGGAAAAAAGAGCTGCCTGCACGCGACATCGTGCATCGCCCGGAGTTTGCGCATTACGTGGAAGACTGGGGCCGCGCTGGCGACACGGGTTTCGTCGCGCACAACAAGAAGGATGGAACATTGCTTGGCGCCGTTTGGTTGCGCAAGATGATCGGCAAAACTGATTCACCGCCTGAGCTTGCCTTGGTGGTAACACCGGAGCACCGCAGGCACGGGATCGGCACGGCGCTCCTGACGCAATTGGTTCGCGCGAACCCTGAGGAGTCAACGATCTTGCTAAGCTTCGTCGCCGGTAAACCGGTCTTGCGGCTATACGAGCGGTTCGGCTTCAAAGTGGTGAAGGCACAGCCGAACGCTGTTGTGATGCACAGAGAAGTCTAGGAGCGTGTGCGTGAGGTTCCTCGCCCATCGCGAAATGATTCGATTACGAGCACGAGCAGGAGTATGAGTTGCCCCAACGCGCGCCGGACGTAATGGTATTGTTTCGATGATCGCGAAGCCGGCAGAAGCATTTCAATTTGACGCGATTGACGATGTGCTGAGTGACATCGCGAAAGGACGCATGGTCATTGTGACCGACGATGCCGATCGTGAGAATGAAGGCGATCTGGTGATGGCGGCGGAGAAGGTCACGCCTGAGGCAGTCAATTTCATGGCCACCCATGGGCGTGGCTTAATCTGTGTGCCTATTTCGAATGAGCGCGCGGACCAACTTGGCTTGCAGCGAATGGTTCCGCAAAACCGCGAAAAACATCGCACCGATTTCACCGTTTCGGTGGATGCGGCGCGGGGCGTCACAACTGGCATCAGTGCCTACGATCGAGCTACAACCATTCTTGCCATTGGCAACCCGAAATCATCGCCGGAAGACTTAAACCAACCAGGCCACGTATTCCCGTTGCGCGCGAAGGACGGCGGGGTGCTGCGGCGCGCGGGGCACACTGAGGCGGCGGTCGATCTGGCAAGAATGGCTGGCCTGCAGCCGGCGGGAGTGCTTTGCGAAATTTTGCACGATGACGGCACCATGGCGCGTTTGCCCGAACTGATGGAGTTCCGGAAAAAGCACGGCTTGCGCATTTGCACCATCCAAAGCCTGATCGCTTATCGTCGTGTTCGCGAAAAACTCGTCGAGCTGGAGCAAATCGTGAAAATGCCGACCGACTACGGCGATTTCGATCTGCATTTGTATCGCTCAAAACTGGATGGGCAGCATCACCTTGCACTAGTCAAAGGCAAAATTGACAAGAAGAAGCCGACGCTCGTGCGCGTGCACAGTCAGTGTCTTACCGGCGACGTTTTTGCTTCGCGCCGATGCGATTGCGGAAATCAGTTGCACGCCGCGCTCCGACAAATCGCAGAGGAAGGCAACGGCGTGTTGGTTTACATGCGTCAGGAAGGACGCGGAATCGGATTGGCAGCCAAAATCCACGCGTACAAGTTGCAGGAGGAGGGCCTCGATACCGTGGAGGCCAACGTTAAACTTGGTTATCCGAGCGACCTGCGCGATTACGGATTGGGGGCGCAAATCCTTTTCGATCTCGGCGTGCGGCAGTTCCGGTTCCTCACAAATAATCCGAAGAAAGTTGTCGGTCTTGAGGGCTATGGGCTCGAAATGATCGAGCAGGTGCCGATTCGTACTGAGGCGAACCCGCATAACGCCAAATATCTTGAAACGAAAAGGACGAAGCTGGGCCATCTGCTGTAGAATGAAGAAGCTCGAATGCCGAAGCTCGAAGGAATGACGAAGTCCAAAACTACGCGCGATCAGTCATTCGTTATTCGTGCTTCGTCATTAATTCGTCATTCGTCATTCGCCATTCGTCATTTTTAGATGCCGAAGGCCGCGCCATCTCGTCTACGAACCGCGAAGGCGAAACGCATCTTCCACATCGTTGCGAGCCGGTTTAATGCGCAATACGTGGACGCGCTTGTCGATCACGCGACGAAAGAGCTGCATGCGCTTGCGCCGGACGCGACGGTTTCTCTACATCGTGTGCCGGGCGCATTCGAAATTCCCGTGGTCGTGGGCGAACTGGCCTCACGGGAAAGCGCTGACGCAATCATCGCTTGCGGGGTGATTTTGCAAGGCGAAACCAATCACGCACAAAATCTGAGCCGCTCCGTCACCGATGCGCTTCAACGCATCGCAGTGCAAGAAGCAGTGCCTGTGATCAACGTGGTGCTCAGTTTCGATACCGAAGATCAAGCCCGTGCGCGTTGTCTCGAAAATAAAATTAATCGCGGCACCGAAGCCGCTCGGGCGGCGGTGGAAATCGCAAATGTTCTATCGGAGCTTTGCAGCAACCAGGAAGCGGCGGTTTCAAAACCGCCGAGGCACGATGGGTAAACGACGGCGAGCGCGAGAAGCGGCAATCCAATATCATTTCTGGCGTGACCTCCAGCGGGGCGAAGGGCCTGAGAAGATCGATGAGTTCTGGGAATTTTGCCCGGCCAAGCCGCGGGTACGCGAATTTGCGCAGCCACTCATTGAAGGAATGGTGGCGCATCTCCCGGAGATCGACGAACGCATTTGCCGCTATTGCGAGAATTACGAATTTCGCCGTATCTCAGCGGTAGATCGCAATATTTTGCGGTTGGCGATCTACGAGATGCTTTATCGCGACGACATTCCGCCAGTTGTTTCGATCAATGAAGCGATTGAGCTGGCGAAAACTTACGGCGGCACAGAGTCAGGTCGTTTTGTAAATGGGATTCTCGATCGAGTGCGAAAGGACTTGGACCGGCCGGCGCGGGAAGCTGTGAAGAAGGAATTGTAGGGCAACCGCTCCGGTTGCCGAAAAGGGCAGGCGATGCGCCTGCCCTACAACAAAAGATCGACATGAAATTTCTAGAATCGCTCGCTCAGCAATTTGCCGGCAAACCGATTGATTGGGACGAGCTCGAAGAAGGGCTTATCCGAGCCGATCTCGGTGTGCCGATCACAACGCGCATTATCAAAACGCTACAGGAGCGCGAGGCTTGGTCTGTGCTTGGAATCGGCGACGCAATTAAAGCCGTTCGCGACGAGATCGCACAAATTTTGCCGATCGAGCCCACGCTCATTCGCCAAGCGAAGGGCAAGCCAACCGTAATTCTCATCGTCGGTGTGAACGGAACCGGCAAAACGACATCCACAGCAAAACTCGCGCGTTATTTGGGGAGCGCACGCTTCCAGCCTGCGGTTCGCGGCATCCTGCCGCGAACACGGAGCGCTCGGCAGGATGCCGAACGCTGCACGAAGGATGCGTGCGCTCCCCGTGTCATGCTCGCCGCGGCCGATACTTTTCGCGCCGCAGCGATCGAGCAGTTAGGCGTTTGGGCCGAAAGGCTTGGCGTTGAGATGATTCGCGGGCAGTACGGCGCCGATCCAGCCGCACTTTGTTACGAAGCGTACCAGACGGCAGTGAAGCACGAAATCGACTGGTTGCTTTGTGACACTGCTGGTCGCCAACATACCAAAACGAACCTCATGGCCGAGTTGCAAAAAGTGAAACGCGCGCTCGGCAAACTCGATCCGAACGCCCCGCAAGAAACGTTGCTTGTCGTCGATGCGACCACCGGCGGTAACGCACTCAGTCAGGCCCGCGAATTCCACAACGCGCTTGGACTCACCGGCCTGATTGTCACGAAACTCGATGGCAGCGGCAAAGGCGGAATCGTCGTCGCGATCCAGGATGAACTTGGAATTCCAACGCGTTTTGTCGGCACTGGCGAAAACATCGACGACTTTGCGCCGTTCGACCGGCAAAAATATATCGAGAATTTGGTCTAGATGCAGCCGACTGAACGACGTCTTGAGCGAGTGAAGCGGAGTCGAAAGGATCATGACTGGCCGAGTCTTCGCCGCGATCCCGAGATCGGCTATCCAGACTTCACCGGGCCGCTGCAGCGTAGCTAATGCGCGGCAGGAACAGATGCCGCCAATGGGAAAAACGCCAGGCTGACAAAGACCGCCGCAAACACACAGATCAGGTCGACGAGTAACATGGTGCTCAGCGCGTAGCGGGTATTCTTGATCTGCACACTCCCGAAGTACATGGCGAGGACGTAGAACGTCGTCTCCGCTGCGCATTGAAAGACGCAGCCGAGGCGACCGGCGAAGGAGTCCGCGCCGTACGTAGACATCGCGTCGAGCAGGAATCCGCGGCTGCCGGCCGAGTTGAATGGCCGAAGAATTGCGATTGGCAGCGCATTCACGATCTGATCACTCACGTGGACGGCCCGAAACGTCCTCGCCAGCGCGGCGGAGAACATCTCAAACAGTCCACTATTTCGGAAAAGCGAGATCGCGACAAGCATGCCGAGGATATACGGGAAAATAATGCGCCCGACTTCCAGCCCGTTGTATGCGCCTTCGACGAACGACTTGAAGATCGTGGTGTCCTTTGCGGCGAATTGCTTCTCGCGCAACAAGCTGTAACCGAAAATCGCAAAGATAAGGCCGAGCAGCACCGCGCTCGAGAGGTTGCCCGTGAAATAGCTTTTGCCGATCAGATCCAGCCGCGTGATATAAACAAGCAACACGGCAATAACGGCAGCGATTCCGCCAATTGCGATCACAAGTCCGGCCTTAAACAAATTGATCCGCTGGCGAATGCCGACGATTACGAGGGCCGCAACCGTGCCGATGAATGACGTGATAATGCACGGCAGCATCACATCTGCCGGGTTCCTGGCATGCGCCGCCGCGCGATAACCGATAATCGAAGTCGGGAGGAGCGTCAGCCCGGCCGCGTGCAAACACATGAACATGATCTGCGGGTTGCTCGCCCGGTCCTTTTGCTCGTTCAGCTCCTGGAGGCTCTTCATCGCCTTTAACCCGAACGGTGTCGCCGCGCTGTCGAGTCCGAGGAAATTCGCTGCAAAATTCAAGGTCATGTAGGAGATCGACGGATGACCGCGCGGTACCTCTGGAAAAACGTGGACGAAAATCGGACTGAGTAGTTTTGCGACGCGTTCGGCAGCGCCGCTGTCGATCAGCAATTGCATGAGACCGCTGAAGAACGCCAGGTACGCAATCAGCGGCAATAGGGTATCAAAGAGCGTATTTTTGCATTGCGGCACGACGCCGTCAGCAGCCTGTTTGCCGGCGTAGACCTTCACGACGCCGTTGTCGATTGCGTACTGCTCTTTGCCGACCGTGACTTTGTGATCGGGCGCGCTTTGCAAGCTGCTCTGCAATTCAGGCGGCAGCTTATCGATGTAATACTCACGCTGTAGGAGTGGATCGTCCTTCTTGCCACTCACGGCGAATTCGATGCTATAGAATCGGCCGCTGAAGAGCTGGATGAGGAGATAGGCAATCGAACAGAGAAAGAGAGCGACCCAAAATCTGCTTAACGCCATTTGAAGCTAGTTCACGGGCTGAAATCGCGTCACCATTGCACTTAAAGCAGTACGCTCGATTCGCAGCAAGCCAAAAACTGAATCGCGCCAGTGGGACTAATTGTCTTTCGACGTTACGTTCGTGTTCCCGAAGCTGGGCGGCAGGACATCGACTAGCGAAATTCGGCGAGACGGTCGGGATCAGATTTCAATCCTGGAGCAAAGTGTCGCCGACCAATCTTTGGCGGGCTTACGAATCTAATTAAAAGGGAAAGCTCTGCCAAAATTTGCTGGAGAACGCGGTTGCGCGTATATTAGATCGCTGCCAAAACGGGCAATCTCACGCGAGAAATCAGGGGATAGCGATGAACCGAACACAACTCACTTACAAACATTCGTACAAAACTCTGTGGTTCGGCGTGGCCGGCGCACTGGTCGTAATTGTCGGCTCGATTTTGTTTAGTCATGCTCAAACGCAGAAAAAAGAAGCGGAGAAAATGAATCCAACGAAAGAAGTTCCAAGCGACGCCGAATTGCGAAAACAATTGACGAAGGACCAGTACAAGGTGACGCGCGAATGCGGCACAGAAACGCCGTTTCACAACGCCTACTGGGACAATCATAAGCCCGGAATTTACGTCGATATTATCACAGGCGTGCCGTTGTTCAGTTCGCTGGACAAATTCGACAGTGGCACGGGTTGGCCAAGTTTTACGAAGCCGATCAAGTCAGAGAACGTAACGGAAAAGCGCGATAGTTCTTACGGAATGGAGCGCACTGAAGTTCGCGGGAAAACAAGCGATTCGCATCTCGGCCACGTTTTCGACGATGGCCCGGCTCCGACCGGTCAGCGTTTCTGCGTCAATTCCGCCGCGTTGAAGTTCATACCGATGGAGAAACTTAAGGAAGAAGGATACGGCGAATATCTCTCGCTCTTTCAATCACAGCAGCAAGCAGGCGGTGAGCAATCGCAGGCCAAAAAGTAGTTGCGAGGTTAGTACGCCTGGCACGCGTGATCGTCCTTTATTCGTCCTTGTTGTCTCTTAGTGTCCTTTGAAAAGCGCGAGGGGCCACCATAACTTAACGTAAGTCATGACCAGAGACGACTTCGACTACGCAATTGAAAACACGCATGTGATCGTCGCGCCGGAGCGACAAATCGCGACGTTCGGCAGCACTAGTTTCAATTTTTATTTAATTTCGGAAATGATGGACCGGGTCGATCAGGTCCGGATTCGGAACGGAAAAATTCACGCCGAACGCCCGCAGATTCTGACGCCGGAGCATTATTGCCGGCTATTTCTCGAGGGTTTCGGAGAAAAAGCAGAGCGATATATCGAGCGGCTGCGCGAGCACGCCCGGAATATCGCGGTGCTTCGTTA
>QHNQ01000030.1 GCA_003218135.1 Verrucomicrobiota bacterium | reverse complement strand
ACCGGCGGCGGTTCTTTTGAATAATCTTTTCCGTCCGTAGCAAGCGGTCCCGGCCCCGCAAAAAGAACTCTGGAACTGCTCCAGAGGATCGCCACCAGAAGGAGACAAACAGATTTGTCAGCTGCCCAATTTTTCATCGTGCAATGGCGAGCGGCTCTTGCGAGCCGCCCACTATCAAGGTCATTTCTGTTACTGGACGGGGCCTTTGCTCGCAGCTTCCGCCTCGGCCATCTTTTTGGCCATCTCCGCTTTCACTGCGTCAAGGTTGAAACTCGCGCCCCGTTGCATCGGCGGGAAATCGAGGAAGGTCTGAAGTTCCTTCGCCATCACCTGCTGGACAAAGACAAAACGCCAGAATTGGAACTTGAACCAATCGAAGTATTGCTGCCCTCCCTCTTTGGTTCCGTCTTGCGGCCAGCCCTGGCGCTCGAAAGGATCAAGGCGCAGGTTGACCAAGACTGGCACGTCAAGGTGTGGCTTGGCACCGAGCCAGCCTTGGGGTTGGTCGATGAAACGATACTTGTAGTCGTCGATACGCACCGCGCCTACTGTGCTTTCGCCAAGGTAGAAGATTTCGTGACGCGCAGACGGCCCTTTGCCGGTGATGGCGGCCATCTGGTTGTAGCCATCGAGGTGGTTCTTGTAAGTTCGGTCGCCGAGTTTCACACCCTTAAGCAACTGATCGGTTATGTTTGGGTTGCCGGCGGCGGCGAGGAAGGTTGGGAACCAGTCCAAGCCGGAGAAGATGCCGTTCTGAACGGAATCTGCCGGAACGTGGCCAGGCCAACGCAGAATGCACGGCACACGGAAACCGCCTTCCATAACAGTGCCCTTGGACTGCGCGAACGGTGTCGTTCCACCATCGGGCCAGGTGAACACTTCGGTGCCGTTGTCGGTGGTAAAGACGACGATGGTGTTATTATCAACGCCGAGATCCTTGAGTTTTTGCATGACCAGACCGATGTCGTCATCGAGCTGGGCCATGCCCGCTTCCTCTTCGGACCAGCCGTTCTCCGAGTTACGCATTTTCTCGTACTTGTCGGAAAGATGCGTGACAATGTGCATGCGCGTCGGGTTGAGCCAGCAGAAGAATGGCTTGCCGTCCGCCTTCGCTTTTTCGATGAACTTCAATGCGAAATCGCGGATCTCGTTATCCACCGTCTTCATCCGTTCGGGATAAAGCGTGCCGGCGTCTTCGATCTTCTGTTTGCCGATCTTGCCCCAGCGCGGCATCTCGGTTGGGTCATCAGTGGTCGTCGCCCAGGAGTGAACCATGTTGCGCGGGCCAACTTTATCCAGCAAGTCCTGTGGGTAGTTGGGATGCGCTGGGTCCTCCATCGCGTCCAAGTGATACAAGTAACCGAAGAATTCGTCGAAACCGTGGACGGTGGGCAGAAACTCATTGAGATCGCCGAGGTGGTTCTTGCCGAACTGGCCGGTGGCGTAGCCCTGCGCTTTGAGCGCGGTGGCGATCGTGCAGGCTTCTGCCGGCAGGCCGGTTTTGGCACCCGCCTGGCCGACCGTGGTCATGCCGGTGCGAATCGGAAGTTCACCGGTGATGAAGTTTGCCCGACCCGCCGTGCAACTCGCCTCAGCGTAATAGTCGGTAAACAACATTCCTTCCTTGGCGAGCTTGTCGAGGTTGGGCGTCCGCCCGGCCATCATACCGCGATGGTAGGCGCCGATGTTCCACATTCCCACGTCGTCACCCATGATGAAGACGATGTTGGTTTTTTTGTCTTGCGCCAACGCGGCGACAGCGACAAACGCTGCGCACAACGCGACGACGCATTGTATGGATAGTGTTCTTTTCATTGTGTGATCTCCTACGCTACTTGGACTTTCAGTTTGGCTATGGTTTCATTGAGCTGAACCGTAAAATGCGCAGTTCGGCCCTGATATGATATTGGACTTTGGTCGTACAAGCTTGGGGTAATCGCCCGAGCACGATCAAGTTACAATTGTGTGACGTTCGCTTATTCAGTTGCAATTTCGCAGTGCTTCCTAACAAGCCCCTATAAGACTTTACGGCTATATTTCTTGAATTCACTCGTAATTTGGCAAGCGCCGTATAATTTGAACAACTTTTCACAGATCCACACGATGAGTACACAAGTCGGTATTGGAAAGAGCATCCATCGCAACCCTAAAATTGCTGCCAGCCAGGCAGTTGAGATGGCGCTCAAAACTGGCGCGATCGAGAAGGCCGATTTTGTATTCATGTTTTCTTCCGTTGGATACGATCAGAAAACGATAGTGAAATACGTTTATGATTTTTTCGGCGGTGCCCCGTTGTGCGGCTGTTCCGCTGAAGGGACGATTGCCGGCTGGGAAACAGATGAATCGAATTTTTCTGTTGTCGTCATGGCCGTTCGTTCGGATCAGCTTCGGTTCACAAATGGCATTGTAGGAGGCTTGAAGTTGAACTCGGCGGAAGCCGGCCGCGCGGTGGCGGAATCGATCCGTGACAGACTAAATGCAGATACGGCAGGACTGTTCCTGTTCCCTGACGCTCTTACGATCAATTTTGAACGATTTAAGACGGCAATGGAGACTGAATTAAATCTCGACCATCTTTTGCCGCTCTTCGGCGGTCTGGCATCAGACAACTGGCAATGGAAACAAACCTACCAGTACTGCAATGATCAAGTCACTTCCGATAGCGCGGCCTGGGCCCTGTTATCCGGCAACCTCCAAATCGCCGGTGCCGTCAACCATGGTTGTGTCTCGTTAGGGGTTTCTCACAGGATTACTCGAAGTGACGGAAATGTTATTTACGAGATCGATGGCAAACCGAGCGTAGAAACACTCCGAAAATATTTGAGTGAAGCAGAGCTAACAACGGGTTGGGGAACTTCCAATATGCAATTCCCGCTCGGTTTTAAGCTCCCTGATTCCGTTACGGAGGATTACGGCCAATTTTTCCTTCGCGCTATGATGTCAAAGGATGATCAAACCGGCGCCGTTACGTTGCCAACGGAGGTCTCACAAGACGAGACTTTTTACATGACCCGAAGGGACTACGGGCTAATGGTCAACGGCATCGATCGGCTTGGGCATCAAATCAAACAGCAGATTGGTGATAAACAGCCGAAACTGGTTTTTCAGTTTGAGTGTTGCGGGAGAGGCAAGGTATTCATCCGTGAAGAACAACAATCAGCCTTGCTCAAATCGCTTCATGAAACGGTCGGGTCCGATGTTCCCTGGTTGGGGTTCTTTACGTATGGTGAAATTGGACCCCTGGCAGGAATTAACCAGGTGCACAACTATACCTGTGTCATGGCTGCCATTTACTGAATCATTGGGGATCGGAATCCATTGGACACAACAGCCGACTCTGAAAAGGGGATAGCAGAACTCCAAAGAGAAAATCAGCAGCTGACTGAGCAAGTCAGGCGACTGGTTGCTGCTGAAAACGAGCTCTATCGAATTCAATCGAAGCTCGATCTAAAGCTGCGGCTCTACCGGCAATTGTACGAAGTCAGCAAGCAGTTTAACGCTACGTTCGATCTCGATGAAGTCCTCCAAATCGTCATTCAATTCGTGCTTTACGAGCTCAACTTCGAGCGCTGTCTGCTGCTCTTACCAACTTTGGAGGGAAAGGCTTTTCAAGTTCAGGCACTGGATGGTTATTACACCGATGGGGAACAGGAAGCCTTATCGAAATTTCAACTGTCTGCGACGGAGCCTGCCCTGTTACCGCTAATAACAAGAGCAGAACGGATTATCTGCCCGTCAAATTCCGATCAGGAAGCTCTGCGCGAGCTTGGCCGCCGATTTCACATGGCTGAATATGCCATTCTGTCCTTGGGCGGAAAGGGTGAAGAGCCGATCGGACTGTTGATCGCTGGGAATAGCGCCGAAATGGCCGGGAACCAAGAACGTGTCGAGGCGGAAAGCGAAGCGATTATCAGTTTGGCAAACCTCGCGAATCAAGCCACCACGATCATGAAGAACCTCAGGTTCTACCAGGCCTCCAAACGTTTTGTTCCTGAGGAGTTTCTCGAGTTCTTTCAAAAGGGAAGCATTGTCGATATCGCGCTTGGGGATCACTTGAGCAAAGAGATGACTATCATGTTTACCGACATTCGCTCTTTTGCATCGATTTCTGAAAAGATGACGTACCAGCAAGTGTTCGATTTTGTAAACAGCTATTATGAGCAGGTCAGCCCGATCATCCGAACCTTCAAGGGATTTATTGTTAAATACATGGGCGACGGAATTATGGCAGTCTTCCCGAACCGCGCGGATGATGCGCTTCAAGCCGCGATTACCAAACAGCGATGCGTCGCAGAATACAATGAGCACCGGGTTAAGAAAGGAGATCCTCCTATTCAAATTGGTGTTGGCTTGCATACGGGACACATGATGGTGGGAGTAGTGGGTGAGGTTGATCGGATGCAAGGAGATGCAATTTCCGATCATGTTAATCTTGCCTCTCGGTTGGAAGGCCTGACGAAGTTCTATGATGCTTCTATTGTCATCAGCTCTGCAACGCAGCAAAGGTTGCTAGATCCGAGCAATTACAAAATTCGATATCTGGATAAGGTGTGCGTCAAAGGTAAAGAAGAAGTGATCCAGCTTTATGAAGTCTTTGATGGGGATCCTCCAGAACTGCAAATGCTGAAGATGGAAACGCAAGCGGACCTGGCCAGAGCCCAGGAGTTGTATTACGACAAAAGGTTTGTCGATGCACAGGTCGAGCTCTTTAAAGTTCTAGGACGGAACCCGACCGACAAAGTTGCCTGGCATTTCCTGGTGCAGGCGGCACAATGTCTGAAAGACGGGGTTCCCGAAACATGGACCGGCGAGACTGTAATGATAACGAAATGACCGAGGGCTTCGACTAGGCTGGGGAAGCGCAGAAATATTCTACACTGTCAGTGCTTCGACTGGAACGCCAAGCCACTTCGCGGCGGCGGCGCGTTACGTGAACAGCGAAACATGCAGTGGCGAATGGTCAGTCAACATGGCCTGCAATTTTGCGTACTGGGTGGTGGCGGGGCTCGTAACATCGCCCATGATGAAGACGATGTTCGGTTTCTTCGCCTACGCGAAAGAGCTTGTTCCCGAAACAGCAAAAGCAACGATGACAAGCCCCATAATAGCTACTTTGATTTTCATAAGTTTGAGTTGGTTTGTTATTTGTGGTTAGGTCGAGTTACTCACTGAGTTGTGGAAAGATCGTTTTCCAATCATCTTTCATGCTGACTACGATCCAGCCTTTGGCCAATGCTTCGTCCCATGCTGTGTCGAGTCTTCCGACATCCGACTTGCGGTCGTAAGCCCATTCGCGTTCAGCGTCGTCGTGGTGGACGATGAAGACGAAGCGCGCGCCAGATCCAGCCATTGTCCACTCGAGCATTTGTTGATCGCCATCGGAATTCCCAAATGCCGCAATAGGTCGGCGGCCAATGAAAGTTTCAATACCGATAGGCTTGCCCTGTTTGTCATCGACGAATTGCACTTCTGGCAATCTCAAAAGCACCGGCTTCGCATGGCGGATTTCGTACTTCATTTTGCTGCTGCTACCAACCACCTGCTGAGGCGGAATGTCGTACGTCTGTTCGGCAAAGCAACGCATGAACTCAACACCGCCGCCGGACACAATGAACGTCTTAAAGCCGTTTGCGCGCAGATACGCGAGCAACTCAAGCATCGGCTGGTAAACCATCTGCGTGTAGAGTCGCTCGGTCTTGGGATGCTTCGCAGTGTGCAGCCAGTCCTTCACAATTTTGTTGAAATCATCGGTGGTCATACCAGCGTGCGACAAAGCCATCAAAGCCATCATTGATTTCTCGTCAGCGAGGAGCGCTTTCATGTCGCCTGCAAGGATGTAATTGAATGGTGGTTGTTGCTTCCATTCGGGATGTCGCGACGCGAGCGCTTTCACTCGGTCAATCGCGAACTGGAACTGAAAATAGATTGGCTTCTCCGCCCAGAGCGTGCCGTCGTTATCGAAGGCCGCGATGCGCTCCTCAGGCCTAGCGAAATCAGGCGAGCCTTCCTTTGTTACTTTTTCAACGAAGGCGATGATCGCTTTCTTCGGCGCGGTGTCGTTCCAGGATAACAGCGGATCGTCCGCTCGCGTTAGGTGCGTGAGTAAGAGAGTCGCGAAAACAGCGAGGACGGGTAGTTTCTTCATCAGAATCACACTGCCTTCCATGTTCCCCCTTTTCAGCCCGCCGGGTAGTTGAGCTACTTCACTTGCTCGAGTTATTGCCCGTTACGGTTAGTTTCACCACCAAAAGCGCCTGAAGCCAAACCCGCCGTACCAGTCGAGGGCGGCTTGACGATCCATTTCCGCTGCCATGTATTGGTCTTGAGCTATCTGCTGCTGGATGGCTAGCTGCTGGTAGCGTTGGTATTCTGGTTCGCGACCGATGTAGGCCAGGCCTGCCTTCTCGTCCTTATAGACATAGAAGACCTTCCCGTTCACGGTCGCACGGTGAACCTTGTACGCCGGCAGCGAGGCATAGACTTGCTTTTGTTTCGCGGTTTGCGGCGTGCGTGCCCGAAAGCCCGCCGCGGTGAGCAGAGATGTTGTATTACCTGATTCCATCCCGGCGCAACCGGCCACAAAGAGAGCGGCAGCAGCTGCAGCCAAGACGAGGATGATGTTTGATTTGGTTATTTTTGTTTTCATGGGTTGTTTTGATTCTGGATTGAATTCGGAAATCTTTCGAGCCTTAAGTGGCTCGTCCGAAAAACGGGTCAGAAAATTGTTTGACGTTCCAGTCGGCGGAGGAGAGCAGCCCCATTCTCGTCAACACCGCTGGATTGTCGCAGCATCTCACACATCGGCACATTTTTTACCTCTTTATGTCGACCAGGTTGGTTGTTTGTTGAACTGCCAGGGAGGGGACTCGAACCCCTAAGGATTTCTCCACCAGATCCTAAGTCTGGCGCGTCTGCCAATTTCGCCACCCTGGCTGAAATCCAGGCGTAATCGTAGCACGTCCCCAGAGAATCGAAAAAAGAGCTGAGAACGCGATGGTGAAATGCGCGCGCGCGGCAAGGATACTCGACCGCTTACAGCGCTTTATAATCAACAGTGATCGTGCGGTACAGGAGGCTATCGTGTTGTGCTGAGAAATAAAAAAGCTCAAGCAATGTCGCGCCGACCATCCATTGGTAGCCGACCAGCGTTTGAATCACATCCGTGTCGTTGTCGCGCGCACGTGAAACCAGTTTTCCAGTTCCATATTTCTCGTCGAAATATTTGCGAATTTCTCCCATCCTCTGGTTGTAACGTTCGATCGACCACTCTGGGTATTCGTATTGCAGCTCCACCGCGACAAGCGACCTCTGCTTAAATGTAAACAGGGTGCGCTTTAATCCGGGATGAAGAAGGCCCTCCACGGTCCAGACGTCCCGGTTTTGTTTCTTTTCGCGCGAGGTAATTTTCGCCTTCGCCCCGTGAAGCACTGCCTCCACACGTGCCATCGAATCGTTCCACCGAAAGCCGAACGGCGGCACCAGCTCATCCACTGCATGTGCACGTGACGCACAGACGAGGAAGATGATTAAACTGCTTGCGAGGATGCGGCCCGGTGGTCGGCGCGATTTAACACTCAAGAAGGTCGAGCAGTAGTGAGACGTCGAGAACCCGCACATTGGTCCGACGACGCATTGCTTTGCAAAGGTTAGCAGCCAGCTCGCCTTTTTGTTTGTCATCTACTTTGTCGATTTACCGCGCGTTCCCGCCTGGATTCTGCAGGGCCGCAAATTGCGTACCTCAGTCGGTCAGGTCAAATCTGGAGTGACCATTGCGATTTGAGCAAGTCAGATCACGTCAGTGCGGCAGGAACTCTATTCGGTCGCCAACCCGTCGCTGTGAATTCAACTGCAGTGAATGTTTTCTGTTTTCCCTCGCACACGCGCGTTCCGTTTTTTAGTCAAGGAATTTTTTTCAATCGCAAAAAATAAAATGCAATTTTTTTCTTGTCGATTTTAAAGCGGATTTCTACTCTCAAGCCTGCTGGCGAGGACGGAACAAAGCGCATGTGAATAAGTTGTGAACACTTCTGAGAAACTTCCACCGGCAAGAATGAACAACACTGAAAGTTCCCCACAGCTACAATCTACTGTGCACCGGCGGCAGGTAGCAGCCAAAGCGATGTTGAAGTGTCGATTTGTGCGTCTTCCCTCGTATTTGCGCGTTTTTGACATTTTTTTTCGACTTTTCCAAGCCGGCTTACGCTGGGGAATAGCCCCATCTTGTGTCCGTTTTCGTGGGCGATTTCCCGTGGCGCCAGCCAGTGTGGCATTTGTGTAACACTGTTAACAAGTCTGCTATGGACAAGAAATGTGCGCAGCTTTGGCAGCGGTTGTCGGCCGCACTCAAGCCGCAGATTAGCGCCGATAGTTTTAAACGCTGGTTCTCTGCTGTCGAATTAGTTGAGGCCAAAGAGAAATCCCTCACGTTTGGTGTTCCAAACAACATTTATCAGTTTTGGATCGAGAGTAACTACATGCCGGCATTGCAGACTGCGATCGTCACCACTTTTGGCGGCCCACGCTCAGTGAACTTTTGCTCGCCGTCAGGAGTCGGCGCGCAGACATCTCTGGAGTCCACGCCATTGAAAGAAGTTTTGGAAGAATTGCCGGGCGCCACAAAACCAGGTGCAACAGTCCCTGGACTCAATCCACGGAACACATTTGAATCGTTTGTGGTCGGTCCGAACAATGAGATTGCGCACGCGGCGAGTCTTGCCGTGGCGCAGGCTCCGGCGCGCACGTACAACCCGCTGTTCGTTTACGGAGGGGTGGGTCTTGGCAAGACCCATTTGATGCAGGCCATCGGTCAATACGTTTGGGCGAAGAAAAAAAACGTGAAGGTCATCTATGTCTCGAGCGAACTCTTCATTAACGAGTTCATCGACGCGATCCAGCACAGCAATCTGGTCAAGTTCCGGAAGCGTTATCGCCAGGCCGATCTTCTTTTGATTGATGACATCCAATTTCTGGGTGGCAAGGAGCGGTCCCAGGAGGAATTCTTTCACACATTCAATACACTTTTTGACGGGCACAAACAGATCGTCCTATCGAGCGACCGCCCCGCTTCGGAAATCGCAAATCTGGAACACCGCCTGGTTTCGCGGTTTGAATGGGGACTTACAGCTGAGCTTCAGCCGCCGGACATCGAGACGCGCCTGGCAATCTTGCGGAAAAAAGCGCGCACGATGCAGATCCAATTGCACGATGACGTTTTTCAATTTCTCGCCAGCCGCATTCGCACAAATGTCCGCCGTCTGGAAGGCGCGCTCATGCGGGTAGCCTCGTTTGCGTCACTCAGCGGCAAGGAACTGACGCAGGAAGTGGTGGAGCATTTGTTAAAGGATATTTTGCAGGAAGAAGGACGGCATTCTGTCACGATCGAACAAATTCAGCGGCGTGTGGCGGAACATTTTGATGTGCGCATCGCCGATATGACTAGTAAGCGCCGCCCGGCCAGCATCGCCTTCCCGCGACAGGTGGCGATGTATCTGGCGCGCGAGTTGACCAAGGCGTCTTTGAATGAAATTGGAGACGCATTCGGCGGACGCGACCACGGCACAGTGTTGCACGCGTGCAAATTGGTAAAGAGACGGATGGTCGAGCAAGATAACATTCGCCAGACGATATCATTCATCGACAGTTCGCTGCAGCGTTGAGCTCGCACGTCGCAGTTTCCAACTTGCGATTAGGGCACCCTAAGCTACAGACTGCCCTGCGTCAGAGAGATTGCGGTTGCCGAATAAAATCCAACGCGTTACATCTTAAGCGCTTCCGTTATCATGAAATTTAGCGTTACAAAAGAAAAACTGCTCGAAGGTCTGCAACAGGTCCAAAACGTCGTCAGCACTCGCACCACGCTTCCGATTCTTTCCAACGTTTTGCTGCAGGCGGACAAGGATGAAATCCATCTCACAACTACTGATCTTGACGTCGGCGTGCGCGGCAGTTGCGAAGCGCACGTGGACAAAACCGGCGCGACCACTCTCCCTGCGCGCCGCCTTTTCAACATCGTTCGCGAACTCCCTTCGAGCGAAATTCAGGTCGATGTCGATGGAAAGAATGCTGCCTCCATCCGGAGCGGCCAAAGCTTCTTCAAAATTCTTGGGTTGCCCGAGGACGAATTTCCGCCGTTGCCGAAATTCGAGGACGCGAAGGTGGTTACCATTCGGCAGAAAGATTTACGCGATGGCCTGCGCAAAACTTCCTATGCCATATCGACCGACGAGACCCGTTACGTGCTCAACGGCGTTCTGTTCAGTTTCAAGGACAACAAGTTGACACTGGTCGCAACGGACGGACGGCGTCTGGCCATGGCGGAGATTGAACTGGAATTCCCGCGCAGCCACGAAACAGACCTGATCATTCCGACCAAAGCGGTGACGGAATTGCAACGCCTGCTTACGGATGACGGTGAAGTCAAGGTGAGCATGGGCGACGGCCAGATCGCTTTCGATCTCAACAAAACGCTGCTCGTCTCAAAATTGATCGAGGGCAATTATCCGAACTACAAGCAGGTCATTCCCGGCGAGGCGAAAGAGCGAATCAAACTCGAGCGCGAAATGTTTCTCAACTCGCTCCGGCGCGTTTCGCTGTTGGCCAGCGACAAATCGCACTCGATCAAACTCAATTTCAGCAAGAACAACATCGACATCACTGCCAACACACCAGAGGTAGGCGAAGCGAAGGAATCGCTCGCCGTCGCGTACAAAGGGCGCGATTTTTCCATCGCGTTTAACCCGGAGTTTCTCATGGCGCCTTTGCGCGCGCTGACCGAGGACGAAGTGTTTCTCGATCTCATCGACGAGATGAGCCCGGGCGTTTTAAAAATTCAGACGCCGTTTCTGTACGTCCTGATGCCGATGCGCATCAGCTCGTAAGCGAGCTCACGAAACCCGCCGCTGCGGCATCGCCGACTGCACCATCATTAATTCGGTCACGTTCTCCGGCGTAAGCAAACCGACCAGGCGCTTCATGCGATCAAGCACCGGCACTGCCGGGCAGTTGCACTCCTGCATAATTCGAAATGCATCTTCAAAACGTGTGCCCGTTGTCACCGTAGGAATGTCCCGCCGCATCACATCGCCCACGCGGAGGTCGGGATCGTTCTTGCGCAACGCAGCGATGAGATCGTGACGCGTCAACAGACCGGCGACGTTACCAGTTTCGTCCACGACTGGAAAATCGTGCTGCGAAGTCGCAAGCAATGCGTCCACCGCTTCCTGCAACGTGGCGTCTTCAGCAAGCGTGCGAAACTCGCGCACCATCGCGCTGGAGACTGGAAAGCGGCGCGCGACATCTTTCATCTGCGCCAGGGCCGCTTCCTGCGACGCGCCGATGTAAACGAATAGCGCAATGAAGATCAGGAATGGATTCCAGAGCAATCCGAGGAAGCCAAAGACGAACGCAAATCCCTGGCCGACAGTGGCGGCGACCTGCGTAGCGCGAGCATAGCTCATCCGCGTGGCCAGCAACGCACGTAACACTCGTCCGCCATCCATTGGGAATGCCGGCAGCAAATTAAAAAGCACCAGTATGATGTTAATCGTCAGTAATTGCGCAATAAGGCCACCGGCTTCGACTGCTGCGGGATTAAGGAGAGCTTGCGCTCCGCCAGCGATAAACAGACCGAGCGCGATCACGACATTTACCAACGGCCCTGCGACCGCGATGATCAATTCCTGCACCGGTTCTTCCGGCATCCGCTCCAATCGCGCCACGCCGCCGATCGGCAGCAACGTGATGTCTGGCGTATTAATTCCGAACGCCTTGGCAGCGAAGGCGTGGCCGAATTCGTGCAGCACCACGCAAAGAAAAAGGAGCAGAATAAATATCACGCGGCTGGCCGCTACTGCGGAACCGCCTTGCGAATAATAACCAAACGCAAGCCAGACTATCAGAAGCAGGAATGTAATGTGAATCCGCAGTTGAATGCCGGCGATGCGGACGATTGGAAGCGACCAGCTCATGCAATGGAATGTGTCCCGATATCACATCGCGCGCGAGCAGATTCAGGCGGCATGGACATTGGAGTGTTAATGTGATCCAACATGGAAATCTTCGACGTGGCAATCGTCGGCGGCGGACCGGCTGGGTCGAGCTGCGCGGCGTTTTGTGCGCTCGCTGGACTGCGGGCGCTTGTTCTTGAGCGGGAAAAATTTCCCCGCGAAAAAGTGTGCGGCGATTGTTTGAATCCGTCGTGTTGGTCGGTGCTGGAGCATCTCGGTGTCGCGCAGCAGGTGCGCGCTTTGCCCCACTCGAAGCTCGAGTCCGTAGAGTTTATAGGAATCGACGGTCACCAGGTAATTGTCGACCTTCCAAATGGCGAGCAGTGTGAAATTTCTGTTAAGCGCTGTTTGTTTGACGATGTTTTGCTCAAGCGCGCATGCGATGTCGGCGCGCAGATTCGGGAAGAGACAACAGTTACGTCGTTAGCGAATAATGGTAACTGGAAAATTGAGACTGCCACGGGCGAAAGTTTTTCCGCGCAGGTATTAGTCGGCGCAGACGGCCGCAATTCTACAGTTGCTCGCCTGTGCAATTTATTGCCGCATCCCACACGTGAGCGGGTAGCGCTGCAAGCGCACGTCCCGCTGCCGCAAAATTTTGGCAGACGCATCGTTCTGCAATTTCTTCCGCAAGGTTACTCGGGTCAGGCACCGGTGAATGACGCCGAGTTAAATCTCTGCCTCGTCGGCACGCCGCCCACCATTTCCGAATTGCGGCAATGGGCGCAACGCCATTTTCAAATCGCGCCTGATCAATCCTGGCGCACCATAACGCCGCTTACTCGTTCGCCCGTTCCGTGCGGACACGAAAATGTTCTTTTCGTCGGCGACGCCGCCCGCGTAGTAGAACCGTTTACCGGCGAAGGAATTTATTACGCGCTTCGCTCGGGAGAACTAGCCGCAGCCGCGATAAGCAAAATTGTTCGCGGTGAAGATCGGCACTCAGTTTTGCGCGCATTCACTGACGCGTGCGCGGAAATGTATCGCGGAAGACTCTGGATCAACCGCCTCGCGCGTGCAGCAGTATTATGGCCGCGTGTCGGATCCATGTTTGTGCGAGCGGCACAAATTCAGCCGACGATCTTAAAGCTTCTCACCGCAAAAGTTGTCTCACGCGAGTTGTAGCCACGGCCCTGTGGGCCGTCTGGATATGGACGTGCCACAGACACGTGACTACAGCGATTGTCTTGCCGCTTTTACCGTATTCGCCATCAGCATCGCGATGGTCATCGGCCCGACGCCACCAGGAACCGGCGTGATCGCGCTCGCTTTTTTTGATACTTCATCGAATGCGACATCCCCCACAAGGCGATAACCGCGCTCGCTTGCTTGGTCTTCGACGCGATTAATGCCGACGTCGATTACGACCACGCCTTCGCGTACATGATCGGCTTTTAAAAATTCCGCGCGACCAATCGCTGCGATGATGATGTCGGCCGACCGGGTAATGTTTGCCAGTTCGCGGCTGTGCGAGTGCACCACTGTCACGGTGGCGTTCCCGTTCTTGTTTTTCTGCATGAGCAGCAGGGCCAGCGGTTTTCCCACGATCATGCTGCGGCCAAGAACGACGACGTGCGCGCCGTTGATATCGATGTCGCTTTCGAGGAGCAACCGCTGCACGCCAAGCGGCGTGCACGGCACAAAACCGCTGGAATCCTCAAGCACGAGCTTTGCGACATTTGCCGGGTGAAACCCATCCACATCTTTGCGGGGATCGAGCGCGCGCACGATCGCTGCTTCGTCGATGTGCTCGGGCGGCGGTGACTGAACCAGAATGCCGTGAATGCCGGGATCACGATTCAGTTCTTCGACACGACCGAGCAGCTCTGCCTGGGTTGTTGACGCCTGCAGCTCCAGCTTCACTGAGTGCAATCCCAACTCACGGCACATCTTGTCTTTCGAACGCACATACGCGCGCGAAGCTGGATTGTCGCCGACAAGAATTACCGCGAGGCCGGGCGTGACGCCTTTTGCTTTTAGCTCCGCAATTTCGCGCCGAAGATCGACATATACTTTCTCAGCGATTGCACGCCCATCGATCAATTTAGCCATTGTGTTCGTCATTCCGAGCGTAGTCGAGGAACCGTTGCCAAACCCAAGGGTAAGTTCGCGAGATCCTTCTCCGCTTCGCTGCGCTCAGGATGACAAAGACTCAGCGCATTTCAACCAGCTCCATCATGGCGTCCTGCAAGGCCAGACGTTCAGATTCAAATTCCTCCGATGTCGTAGTCGCTTTGACATGATGTGGCCGATTGACCAGCACACGGACTTTAGCAAAAGGCTGCGGTATGATGAACCGGTCCCAACTTTTCAAGCGCCAGCAGCGCGAATATTCCAGATTTATCGGCAACACTGCTGCACCTGACTTCTGCGCAAGAAAAATTATTCCCGGTCCGAGTTCGTACGCCGGACCAAGGGGACCGTCCGGTGTGATCACCACATCGCGACCGGACGCGAGTACCTGTGTGAGTTGAAGAATGGCGCTCGCTCCCAGGCGTGAGCTGGAGCCGCGAATCACATCGTACCCGAAACGCTGAACGGCGTCCGTCAGCAAATCGCCATCGCGGCTGGCACTGATTAAGGCGGCACCATGCCGTTGCGGAAAGAAACGACGTAGAACTGCCGGGAAAATTAGCAATCGATTGTGCCAGAGCGCGCCGATACAATTTTCCGTGACCGGTCTCCCAACGATGCCCGCGCGGTCGTCGATTTCGTAACGCAGCGTGCGCGCCCACAACTGCAGCAAGCGAACTCCAAACGCGATTAACCATCGCGCAAGCCGGCCTTCGATCTTCAACGTTTCTTTCCCGAGCTTTTGACCGATGCGCTTTCGCGTCCCCAACGATATGCGTGTGCACTAGGCAACCCAATCTGGTCAAGGATGCGCCACACCACTGTATCCACGACTGCGGCTACGGAACTGGGACGGCTGTAGAAGGATGGAATGGCTGGAAGAACAATCGCTCCCGCTTCGAGCACAGTGATGACATTGCGCGCGTGAATCAAATTCCACGGTGTCTCGCGCGGGACGAGAATCAACTTGCGCCTTTCCTTCAAGAAAACATCCGCCGCACGTAACAGGGCATTGTCGCTGGAACCGGAGGCGATTCGTCCGAGCGTGGCCATTGAACAAGGAACAATCACCATGGCGTCAAAACGCGCGGAGCCACTGACGAATGGCACGGACATGTCATTTTCAGAATGCTGTGAAACGCCTTTGGGAATTTCAAACTTATCGAGTTCCTGCTTTGCAACATCAATTGCAGACGCGCTCATGACGAGGTGGATCTCGTGCGCGGAGCAATCGATCTGCGCGAGCAATCTTTCCAAATAGATAGTGCCGCTGGCCCCCGTAGCGGCGATCACCAGTTTCATCCGACTAACAAATCACAACTCTCTCGAATGCTCTAGCCAACACTTCGCAAAGCACGATTTGTCTCTCCGACGGGGTAATGAGTTGACAATCTTGGCCACGGGCTGAGGTAAAAGCGGAGAGCGATCCATGATTACTCCCACTCGACTTTCCTATGCGGTACTCGCACTCACGATTGTCCTCGCGGGAATTCTAAATCTCGGAGTACCGCTGCTGGTCGTCTTGTTCTCCTATTTTGCATTAGGGCAGCTCTATTACCTCACCAAAACAAAGTGGCTTGCCTTGATTTTGTTTGCCGTCGGCGTGGCGGGGGTTGCGGCGGCAGCCGCGTACTTTGCTCGCGCTGCGATTCTTGCGCTGCCGGACGTGGCTGATACGTCCATTCCCCCGGCAAGCGCCTGGGCTCAGAAGCGCGCGATCGAATTACCATTCACCGACTTTGAAAGCCTCAGACAAGTCGTGACTGACACCCTTGGACAGGAAGGGCATTACCTGCGAAACGTCGCTAATTTTGCCAAGAGCGTTACGGCGGCGCTGGTTTTCAGTATTCTCGGAATCGTCGCAGCCGGAAGTCTCTTTTTTAAAACTGGCCTTGATCCACACCGTGCGACTCATCGGGTAAAGAACAACCTTTACTCTGTTTGCTGCGATGAAGTTTCGACGCGGTTTCGTGATTTCTATCGCAGCTTTGCCACGGTGATGGGAGCGCAACTCACGATCTCGCTGATTAATACGACACTGACTGCTATTTTCCTTCTCGCAGTGCACATGCCGCACGCGACACTGCTCATTGCAGTCACCTTTCTGTGTGGTCTTGTGCCCATTGTCGGTAACTTGGTAAGTAACACGATAATTGTTTTCGTCGGGTTAACTGTCTCGCTGAAGCTGGCGATTTCGGCCCTGGTGTTTCTCGTCGTGATCCACAAGCTGGAATATCTTTTAAACAGCAAGATCATCGGCGACCGGATTCGCAATCCCGTGTGGCTGACGCTGATCGCGCTGATCCTCGGCGAACGACTCATGGGTATCCCCGGCCTGATCCTTGCGCCGGTGGTATTAAACTATTTGAGGGTGGAGATGCTGACGGTGGAGGTCCCCAAGGCGGAAGCGCCAAATTCCAACATCCAAGCTCCCAATAAGCTCGAGCCTTCAAACGTTGGAGCTTGATGATTCACTGAATGTTGGACGTTCGAGTTTGGAGCTTCTAAAACATGAAAGCCGGCTTCATTGAAAAACTCATCGAGCGGCTTGGGCGGATCGGACCGGAAGAGGTGCAGAATTATTTTCTGCGCCTGGCGCAGGAGAAAGGCTTTCTGGAAACGGTTTTCAACGCCATTCAGGAAGGCGTTATTGTGACCGATTCCAACGGACGCATCACTTATCTGAACGATGCGGCTTGTGCACTGTTCGGGCTCGAATCCGCCGATGCGATCGGCAACAGGCTTGCGGAACGCATCCGAGGCCTCGATTGGGAATCGCTAACAAAAAGCGGCGGGCCAGTCAGCCATGACATGGAAGTTTTTTACCCGCAAAATCGCTTCATCAATTTTTACATAGTGCCGCTCGTGGTAGAGCATCGTGAGGCTGTAGTCACGATCCCTCGGGATGAGTCCGGCCCGAACGAGCCGACGAGAGGGCGACAAAGCACGCCGGGGTCGCCGACCCGGGCTACGGCTGCGGAGGAAGTTGGGCATGTCATGATTTTGCGTGACATCACTCAGAGCCGGCGCACGGCCCAGCAAACCATCGAATCGGAACGTTTCAACGCGCTGACGTTGCTGGCAGCAGGCGTAGCGCACGAGATCGGCAATCCACTCAACTCGCTCCACATTCATTTGCAATTGATGGAGCGCAGCCTGCAAAACCTGGATGACGGGGCAAAGGCGGAGCTTCAGCACTCGATCGATATCGCCCGTTCCGAAGTGAACCGGCTTGATTCTATCGTCACCCAGTTTTTGCGGGCAATCCGGCCATCGCGGCCGCAACTACGTCCGGAAAATCTGAACACAATCGTCGAGGAGGCAGTGCGGTTTTTTACGCCCGAGCTGCAGGACCGGGAAATCGTGGTTGAACAAGAACTGCGCTCGGACCTGCCGGTGCTTCAGGTGGATCGCGATCAGATGAAGCAGGCGTTTTACAACGTGATCAAGAACAGCCTCGAAGCCATGCATCGCCACGGCACGTTGCGCATTCGCACTGACATGGACGATACGCATGTGATCATCCAATTCGTCGATACCGGCGGCGGCATTTCGGCGGAAAGCTTAAGCCGTGTGTTCGAACCTTATTTTACGACCAAGCCCGCTGGCACCGGTCTCGGGTTGTTGATTGTGCGCCGCATCGTGCGCGAACATGGCGGCGAACTTTCCATCGAAAGCCCGCACGGCAAAGGTCTGACAGTCACGATTCGCTTGCCATACATTGACAAGCGCGTTCGCATGCTCGAAGCCGGCGAAAGCAGACCGCATTGAGCCCGCGCAACGCGTTTCTCCAGTACGCGCTTTAAAACTGTCGCTTTGCGCGGTGAATGCGCTGGTGCGTCGGATGGGCGCATAGCGGCATTGAGCGAAGATGAATGACGAATATCGAATGACGAAATCCGAATCAATAACGAATGACGAAGCCCGAAGAACATCTTTCCCTCATTCTGTCTCCGTCATTCCTTCGTCATTAGTGCTTCGTCAGTTCTTCTGTTATTCCCAGTTGTGCAAAGAGAAATGCGTAAGTATCAGCCAATTGTTTGATCCGCTCGCTTAGTGCGGTGCCGATGCCGTGTCCCGCGCTGGAGCTGGTGCGCAAAAAAATCCGATTTTCCGATTTGTTCGCGGCAAGCAGGCGCGCTGTCATTTTACGCGAGTGATACGGCGCAACGCGTCCATCGTTTGCGCCAGTCATCATCAAAACAGAAGGATACTTCGTCCCATCGACGACATGGTGATAGGGCGAGTAGGCGTTAAGCGCCTTGAATTGCTCCGGATCTTTAACCGTCCCGAACTCGGTTACGTTGAACGCGCCATTCGGCGCCAGCTCGACGCGAAGCATATCGTAAATCCCCACTGAAGAGACCGCCGCTCGGAACAAATCAGGATGTTGCGTAATCATCGCGCCCATCAAAAGTCCGCCGTTGCTTCCACCTTGGATCGCCAACTTTTCCGGACGCGTATAATTCTCTTTGATCAGATACTCTGCAGCCGCCGCAAAATCGTCGAACACGTTTTGCTTTTTTGTGAGGTTACCTGCCTTGTGCCATTCGTCGCCGAACTCGCCGCCGCCGCGAATATTCGCCACGACATAAATGCCGCCGCCATCGAACCAGAGTCGCCGTGTAAACTCAAAGTTAGGCGACATACTGATTCCGTAGCCGCCGTAGCCGTACAGCAGTGTCGGGTTCTGCCCGTTGCGCTTGGTTTCTTTTCGGAAAAGAATGTTGAGCGGAACTTTTGTGCCGTCTTTTGAGGTGGCGAATTCGCGGCGAACTTCGATGTCCGCGAAGGAGACTGGGGACGTGCTGCGCAGCGCCGTCTTTACCGGCTCTGTTTTTTGGTTCGGACAATTGAACCATGCCGCCGGCTCGGTGTAACTGATGTCGCGGAAAAGAAGTGAGCCGTCCTCCAACGCGAGCATCTCCTGCACAGCCGAGATTTGTGGAAGTGGGATGATCGTTTCGCTTTTGCCATTCAGGTCGAAGCGCCGGATTTGAGAGGGGCCGCCGAGCAAATCGCCCACGAAAAGCGCGTCGCTGGTGGGTACGATGTGCTCGATCACAGCGTCGCCTGCCGCGACGATCTCGGCTGCGTTCTTCAATTCCGGTACGTCGAGTGGCAGTCGTAGAATTTTGCCGCGCGGCGCGCCCGCGCGTGAAACGAGGTAGAGCGCGTTGTCTCGACCGAGGCGCGCGATTTTTATCTCGTCGCTGAATTGCGTGATCTGTTTCCAGGTTCCGTCTGGGGCGAGGAGGTAATGCGCAAAGTCCCCGCCATCGCCGTTCGCGACGGTCGCCAGAACGTATTTGCCGTCGCGCGCGGCTTCGAGAGCGATCTCTGCAATTCGTGGAAAGTCTTTGCCGATCGAATAGGTGTCCTCCGAGTCGGGCGTTCCAATTTTGTGAAAGTAAACATGCTGATAAAAATTCAGATCAGCATCGGGCCTCTCGCCTTTCCGCGGAAAGCGCGTGTAATAAACGCCCGTTCCATCAGCATTCCAAGCCGCGCTCCCTCCTGCCGTGGGATATTGAACATGCGCAATCGTGTCCGGGAGGGCCTTGCCAGTCGCAGTCTCGTAAAAATGAAGCGTCCCGTCCTCGCTGCCGCCTTTGGAAAGCGACACCGCGACATATTTGCCATCCAATGACGGAACAAACCAATCGATCGCCGTCGTTCCTTTCGCATCCAGAACGTTTGGATCCAGCACCACCTTCTCTGACTTAAGGTCGTCAGCCGAAGTGAGCCTCACCAGTAACTGCTGTTGTTTTGGCGGCTGGAATTTCATCGCAAACAAAATTCCCGGTCGCGAGACGAGCGAAGAATAACTCGGCGACGTTTTCGCGTACCACTCTGTTAATTGCTTCTCAATCGCGGCACGATCAGGCAAACGGTCGAGATACTGTCGAGTCCGCTGATTTTGTGCGTCCGACCATGCCTTCACCTGCGGGTCATTGTCTTGTTCCAGCCATTGATAGGGATCTTCGACAGTTACGTCCTGATATTTGGTGGAAACGGGTTTCTTTGGAGTCTGTGGGTCTGGTGTGACGGCGGCGAATTCAATGGGCGCAAGTCCAGCGAGTGCGCCAAGTAAAAACAGGAAACGATTTACCCGCATGACCATCAAAAGAGAGCGATTCCCGCTCGTTGCAAGAACCGATTACGTTATGGCCGCGCGGGCATCGACGATGCCGTTGAGGCCGCGGCGTACTTCGGATCTTTGACCTGTTTGCGAAGAGCCACGAACAGTCTCCGTATTCCCGACACATTTATGTGATTGCCGACGAATGATGGGATAGCGCCACCGCTGTCGGTGTAGATGGAATACGTGGCGAGCGTCTTCGTGGGTCCCTCAGGCTCGAGCCGCCACGAGCCCTCGCAAATTTTTACTCGCACAACTCCCTTCTGTTCTGGAGGCCCCAGTTCATTCGCTGGCGACCACCGGCTCGTATAGACAAGGCCATCGGGAACAGGCCATGCCTTTTTCGAAACGCGCAGCGTATAATCGCGATCGGCACAGACTTTTGGCGAGAGCCGCTGATATCCAATCATGGTATCGCCATCCTGTTTAATCAGTCGGCACTCGGTCGTGAAAGGCATGAACTTTGGATAATTCTCAAAATCGTCGATCACAGCGCCGAGCGCACGAGTAGGCGCGTCAATCGTGGCGACTGCTTTGAATTCCTTGTGCGGCGAGCCCGCGCGTGCGCGGCTGTAGATCTCAAGATCTTTGTCGCGAACAGTCAGTTTCCAGCTGGTGTCGGTACTGCCGGAGTTCTCGGCAGCGAAGAGGCCGGGACAGCCCGCAAAAAGGATCGCCATCAGACCCTGGCAGATGCGCTGGCGCACGCGCGATGATACGTCATTTAG
>QHNQ01000108.1 GCA_003218135.1 Verrucomicrobiota bacterium | reverse complement strand
ATGGACCTGATTTACAAAGCGATCATTCTCCGGATCGATGATCGCCTTGCCCTCCAAGAATTTCGTCAGTAAAGCAGACCGTCCCGATCCATAGATTCCAGCGAGCCGCGCGACGATGCCGCCGTGATCGAGAACCAATGCTTCAGCTTCAAGCAGGATGCGGCTCGTGTCCCGCGTTGGTTTTGTCTCGCTTTCTTCCGTCACCCAAGCTCCATCGCGTTGCGCGTAAACGCTGGTACTGCTCGTGAAAAGCGTTTTCGATTTTGGAAATATGTCCAAAAGATTGCGTGCACCGTTCAGATAAAGCTGCCGATAGATACCGGCGTCGCCGCCGCGCGAACTCGCACAATGGATCACTGCATCGACTTCGGCCGCTGCCAGAGCCGATTGAGCGACCTCAGCGCATTTTGATATATCGACTCCGCGAACGGGATACGGCTTCGCTGCTAAACTCGCTGCGGATTCGGTAGAACGGGTCCAGGCTTCTACCGCCCAGCCGGCAGCATGAAATAAATCGGCCGCCGCTTCCCCAACATAACCACATCCGGCGATTAAAATTCGCGGCATGACCCTGTAGAGTCCGCGATCCTCAACGGGGAATCCAATGCTCGATTCCGTCCATGGCCGATGCGCTGAGGACAGCGCACGGTACAGCAGTCGCTGTGTGGCACGTCATCGTACGAGTGCAGGTATCGACATTCCCATGTCTCACGCTGTTGCACCTGCGATTTCGATTTCGTCAAAAATATTTCTCTGAGTGGCGCGAACTTGTTTCAGACGAATCAGCTCCAGAAGCGCGAGAAACGTTACGACTAATTCCACGCGCGATACAGCGGCGCCAAATAGATCAGAAAACCGGAGCGGAGTGCCAGTCGCCACGTGTTGCAGAATGGTGTCGATCTTTTCCGAAACGCTAAAACGCTCGCCAAGGATTTCCTGTACGTCCTGTCGCGCTTCGATCCTTTTGATCACCGTTTGGAACGCATTAATGAGTTGAAAAATTCCGACTTCGCCCAACCGCAGCGGCTCCTGTAATGCCAGAGAGGAGGCGCCTTCTCGGGCAAAAATCTTCTCTTGTTCCAACTCGCGCAGATGCAGTTCGGCTGCCGCTTCCTTAAACTTCTTATACTCGATCAGTTGCCGGATTAACTCCCAGCGCGGATCGTCTTCGCCCGCGTCTTCTTCTGGCGGCTGTTGGTCAATTGGCAAGAGGCTGCGGCTTTTCAGGTAAATGAGGTTGGCCGCCATCACGATAAATTCGCCGGTCAACTCGATGTTCAGCTCTTTGAACGCTTGGAGATACTCCAGGTACTGACTGGTGATGCGTTCGAGCGAGATATCGTAAATGTCGATCTCATCCTGTTTGATGAGATAAAGAAGGAGATCGAGCGGACCTTCGAAAACCTCGAGCTTGACCTTGTAATCGGCTTCCATGTGTCGCGCTCGATTCTAGACGACTGCACCTTAAAGTAAATTGTGCGGACGAGACGCGCAGCCATTGTGCGGCACGCCGCCCGGTATCGTGCGAGAACGGCTAGTTAAGCGGGAACTTTGCGGTGAATCCAAACGCTGTTCACCAGCCCGAGACCAAACATGATCATCAGCACAAAAGAGCCGCTGTAACTGATCAATGGAAGCGGCACGCCGGTGATTGGCAGCATGGCGATGGTCATCCCCATGTTTTGAAAAATATGCGTGAAGATGAGGGCTGTGATCCCCACCACCAGAAGCAGTCCCAGTTGATCACCGGCAAAAAACGCAACAAAAAGACATATCATCAGAAGCAACGCGAACCCGCCGATGAGAAGTACTCCCCCAACAAATCCCCATTGCTCTCCAATGGCGGAGAAAATGTAGTCGTTGTGCACAGCCGTCGCGGGAAGAAACCCAAGCTCGATCTGCGTATTTGGCGCCTTAAATCCTTTGCCGGACCAGCCACCTGAACCAATGGCAATGAGAGATTGATTAATTGCCCATGCAGAACCCTGCTTGTCGATATCGGGATGCGTGAAGGCCGTGATCCGTTGTTGCTGATACGGCTTGAGCCCGAAATTAATCGCGATCGGGATAAAGGCGATTCCGATGAGAATGATGCAAATCAAATAACGTAACGGCAGTCCTCCGACAAACCAGAGCGCCAGGAGCACCGGAATCCAAATGATAACCTCGCCCAAATCGGGTTGCAGCAGAATGAGCAGGCACGGCGCCCCGGCAATCGCACCAGACAGTAACAACCGCAGCATGGGGTGCATCTCGCGAAACTGAGTAAGGAATAGCGCCAACACCATGATCCCGGCGACAACAGCAAGTTGCGCCGGTTGAAAGTTGATTGGACCTATATGCAGCCAACTCCGCGCACCGTAGACCTTCGTGCCGATAAACTTTGTCAAAATCAGAAAGACGATGCCGCCTAAATACATCGGCAACGCGCCCCAACGGATCCAGCGGTAGTGAATCAAACTGGTCAGCATGAACGCAAACACACCGACAGCGACCCAATTCGCCTGCTTTCGCCAGAAGTCTGCTGCATATGGATCGGTCCGCGAGGACGTCGCGCTGTAGATTGCTATGACGCCAAAAATCGCGAGCGCGAGCATCGTTACCAGCAAAAGCCAGTTTTGGCCGAGCAACTTTCGCAGAAACGGCGTCATGCTACGTGATCCGCTAAACTCCCGATGCCTTCAACAGGAAATTTGGGAATGATTACGCGCAAGTTGCGACAGTAGCAAGACCTTCAGGCAAAAAACCCGAACTTCGCAGAACTGGCGAGGATGGTCAGTTCGCAAATTCAAGGGAGCGTCTGATTTGTGACTTACGGGTTTGCCTTCTGGTTTCACGTTGCAACCCGGCATTTTCGCATCTCCAAATAGCTGAAGGTAAGCGTTTTACAATAATTTTCGCACAAGATTGCCGGTTCGCTTGTCTCCAGATTTAGAGTCCACTAAAGTACTCTCCCCGTTGCACGTTTTGGAGGTTCCCCGTGGCCAAGAAAAAGAAAAACACGAAACGAAAGCTCGCTCATCCAAAGTTGCCGATGCAGCGCCAACTGAATTTGCGGCACGAGGGAACGCATTTCGATCTGCACGCCATCTTTGATGACTTAAACCACCGGTACTTTCGAGGGCGTCTTCGCGGGTACGAGGTCCTGTGGGGCCGGCGAAGGAGACATCGCCCAAGAGAGAATTTCGTTTTTGGCACGATCCAGGAGCAAGACCGCGTCATTCGAATCAATCCTGCGCTGGACCAGCCGTTCGTGCCGACCTGGTTTTTGCGTTACGTGCTTTATCACGAAATGCTGCACTCGGTGGTGCCCGATCAAACCCTATCGGGCAACCGCCGGCGAGTTCACACTGATGAATTCAACCGCCGGGAGCGCGAATTTCCTCAGTACCGACGCGCGCGGCGCTGGGAAGAAGAAAATCTCTCACGGTTTTTGCGTTAAACAGCGTCAGCGGCTTTGCGTAACTGGTGCCGGAGAGGGCCTCTCAGACAACGAGGGCGTCGTCGCTACGTTCTTTTTGATGAGATACCAAAGCGTCGTCGCGAGCAGGAGAGAGATCAACTTCGCGCGCCAGTTGTTCAGAATCAGTCTCTTCATATTTGCTGTGCAACAAAATTTCCGCGATCCGTTGCCGGAAGGTCTCCGGTGTGAAATTGCGCTCGATTCGGCGCCGGTGGCAAATGGAAATACCGCCGGTCTCTTCGGAGACGACCACCGCCACCGCGTCCGATTCCTCGGTAATCCCGAGCCCGGCGCGATGACGTAAGCCCAGGCTGCGGTCCAAGGTTTCTCGCTGGCTTACAGGAAAAATGCACGCTGCAGCTGCAATTCGTCCGTTGCGAAGGATCACTCCGCCGTCGTGCAATGCAGCCTTTGGATGAAAGATAGTGAGGATCAGCTCGACCGAGAACTCTCCATCGATTATCACGCCCGTTTCCTCGTAAACACGAATCGATGTGTCGCGCTCGATCGCGATGAGCGCGCCGAACTGTTTATTGGCCAACTGCGTCACTGCCTCGGCCAGATCATGGACGGTCTCTCGCTTCTCGCTCGTCAGCGAGAAAATTGGATGTCCGCCAAGCGCAGCCAGGCCACGCCGCAGCTCCGGCTGGAAAATGACGACTAAGGCGACTGCAAGAAAAACCGAGAAGCTTCGGATGAGCCAGCCAATCACAACCAAATTCAGCAGCGTCGAAATTAGCGTCAGCGTCAGAAAAACGATCGCCAAGCCTGTGAGTACTTTTGCCCCGCGAGTTCCCCGAAAGTAGAGGTAGCCGTAATAGATCGCCACGCTCAGCAGAATGATTTCGAACAGGCTGCGCCAGCCCCTGAACCAGAGATCGATGAGTTGATGAATCATCCTGTCCTCCCAAGGATTGCCTCCGTTACACGCAACGCACTCACATTTTCTTTAACAGCATGAACCCGGAACACGTCTGCGCCGCGCGCGCGCAGGAGCGCAGTCAACGCGACCGCAGGCGCTCCGCGGTCGTCCATGTCTTGCGACTCGATTAGTTTCCCCAAAAACGATTTGCGGGAAACGCCAATCACGAGTGGTCGGTCATGCGCGCGAAGCCGCTCCAGCTGCGCGAGCAATTCCAGATTGTGATCGAGCGTTTTCCCGAAACCAATGCCCGGATCAAACGCAATTGCCATGGGATCAATATTACAACCTATGGCGCACGCATATTGTTGTCGAAAAAAATCCGCCACTTCTGAAACAACTTCGTTATATCGGGGCTGCTTCTGCATCGTCCGCGGAGTTCCTTGCATATGCATGATAATCAAAGCGGATTTCGTTTCTGCAATCAGCGGCAGCATGCCTTCGTCGCCTCGTCCCCCGGTGACGTCATTCACAATCGAAGCGCCTGCCTGAATCGCCGCCAGCGCGACTTCTGTTTTCGACGTGTCTATTGAAATCGGAACGTCTATCTTCGTTCGTAACTTTTCGACCACTGGAATGACTCGACGTAATTCCTCGTCGGCGGCAATCGGTTCGGCGCCAGGTCGCGTCGATTCGCCACCGACATCAACGATGTCCGCTCCATCTGCGGCCATTTTCAGGCCGTGCTCGATGGCTTTCTCCGCTGCAAAAAATTTCCCGCCCTCGGAAAACGAATCCGGAGTGACATTCAACACGCCCATGATCAGTCCCTGGCGCGAAAGATCGAAGATGCGGTCGCCGATTTTCCAAAGTCTCCCACGCATCATGCGATGAGACTAACACGGGACGCGGATTATTCGAAAAATGCCGAAATCAGAATGGGAGAATCAACAATGACGGATGCCGAACGTCGAAGGAATGCCGATATATGAGTGACGGGGCAGCCACAGCTGAGCGCTCTTTCGTCATGTAATCATTCGAGCTCCCTTCGTCATTCGTGGTTCGTCATTTCTTCCTGGAATAGCGCCCCATCAATTCATCCTGAGCAATCACATGGCCTTTCATCGCAGCATCCAGCTGCCCTCGTCTTGCACCGGCCGGCAAATCCAACTCTCGATCCAGGGCGAAAATCTTGAAATAGTAGCGGTGCATGCCCGAAGGTGGACACGGTCCGCCGTAGCCCGATTTACCGAAGTCGTTTGTTCCCTGCACTCCTTTCGGCGTGCTTCCTTCTGCAACAGTGCTCGTCTGCGGCGAGATGTTCCAAACCACCCAATGCGTGAACAGTCCGCTCGGCGCGTCTGGATCATCGACGATCAACACGAGAGTTTTTGCTTCGGCAGGAATGCCCGAAATCTGCAAAGCCGGACTGGTGTTCGGGCCGTCGCACGTAAACTTTGATGGAATGTTGCCACCTTGCTGGAAGGCAGAACTTGTGATCTTCATTTTAGCTCCTCCTGCAGCAAACGTAGCGATCGCCGCTAGCAAAATGGCCGATGGACCGGCAAGAATCGCCTTTTGCATAGATAGACCTTCTGTTGAAATCGCGCTAAATCGACAAACCTGACCATATTGTTTCGCCCAAATGCCTGTCAACGGACGTAAGATTCGAGAACAAGTTCTGGCGCTCCTGGCCCGGAAAGATTATCGGCCGCTCAACAAGGTCGACATGGCGCGCGAACTTCGGTTGTTCATTGCAGCGGAAAATATCGGAACAGCGATGCACGGCGACCGCGTCGTTGCTCGAATATCGCCTGATACGCCTTATGGGCGAATCAAAGGACGGCGCGAAGGACGTGTGATTCGAATCCTTGAACGCGCACACGATACGATCGTCGGCACGCTCCAGCGGTCGCAGAATTTTTACTACGTCGTGCCGGATGATCCGCGCTTCGTGCATGACATCTACGTCCACCCGGACCGAGATCAGCGACAACAGCCATCAGCGAATGTGGGCGACAAAGTCGTGGTTCGTCTGGATGCGTGGGAGTCGCGCCACGTCAATCCCGAAGGCGAAATCATCGAAGTGCTCGGGGCAGCGTCCGCACCGGGCGTCGACGTGCTCTCGATTATCCGCAAATTTCATCTGCGCGCAGAATTTCCAAAAGATGTTTTGAATCAGGCGGAGCGGATTTCCGAACAAATCGTGGCGCGACAACTCGAGGGACGCGAAGATTTGCGCAAAGAATTTGTCGTCACAATCGATCCCGATGACGCGCGGGATTTCGATGACGCGATTCAGGTCGAGAAGATCAAGAATGGTTGGCGCCTCGGCGTGCACATTGCCGATGTCGCCGCCTACGTGGAACCTGGCAGCCCCCTGGATCGCGAAGCGCGCCGGCGCGGGAATAGCGTATATTTGCCCGATCGCGTGATTCCAATGTTGCCGGAACGGTTGAGCAATGTTGTTTGCAGTCTCAACCCCGGAGTCGACCGGCTTACACATTCAGTGTTTATCCATTTCGATAAAAATGGCGTGGTGAGGAGTGCGCGCTTTGCACACAGTGTGATTCGCAGCGTGCACCGGCTTACATACAAACAAGCCTACGCGATCTTAACGTCCCCACTCCGTGACCAATTAGGCGAACGTCTGCATCTTGCCTGGGAACTTGCTGTGTTACTGCGCAAGAAACGATTCCAGCACGGCGCGCTCGACCTCGATTTTCCGGAAGTGAAAGTCTGGGTCGATAAACAGGGTCATCCGGTAAAATTAGAACGCGTTGAGAACGATGAATCGCACCAGTTAATCGAAGAGTTCATGCTCGCAGCCAACGAGGCTGTCGCGCGGGAGCTTAAGAAACGTGCGGTTCCCACCGTCTACCGCGTTCACGAAAATCCAGACCCGGAAAAGCTCGCAGAGTATCGCGAGTTTGTGCTTAGCTTTAACTACAGGGTGGGCGATCTGACCCATCGCGGTGAGTTGCAGCGATTACTCGAGTTGATCGGCGGAAAACCCGAAGAACAAGCTCTAAAGATCGCGCTGCTGAAGAGTTTGAAACGCGCGCGCTATTCTGCCCAACCGCTTGGCCATTATGGCTTGGCAAAAACAAATTATCTGCATTTCACGAGTCCAATTCGGCGTTATGCCGATCTGGTAGTGCATCGTTCTCTTGGTAGGGACGGCACTCCGTTGCCGCCCGCCTCCTCCCGAATTACCGAACGGCGTTCACGGAGTGACACGCCCTACCATTCGTCGGGTCCGTCGGGCAACGCAGCGCGCCGTCCCTACCATCCCGACATGGGCGAAATCGCTTCCATCGCGGAGCACCTTTCAACTACTGAACGAACCGCAGCCGATGCGGAGATCGATGCTGCGCAAATGAAGAAGCTCGAATTTTTTCAACGACAACTCGACGAACGCAATCCGCAGATTTTTCGCGCCGCAATTGTCGATGTCCGCAACTACGGGTTGATGGTGGAATTGCCGGATGCCCTGATTACCGGCCTTGTTCATGTCTCCTCACTGACCGACGATTTTTATTCGTTTGAACCCGCCAGACGGCAGCTCATTGGAAGACGCTCGCGCAAACGGTTCAGCGTCGGCGACCAATTATCCGTCTTCGTCGCTCGCGTCGACATCTTTAAACGGCAGGTGGATTTTGCGATTGCGTTGACTTCGGAAGCGCCGAGGAAACAGAGCCGCGCGAGACGGCGATCGAGCATTGCTCGTGGAGGGAGTTGAAAACCGATCACCTTTCTTCCGTTTGTTTAAGTCATGGCGGACAAACTAAACAAGCAGCCCGAGAATGCGCCCGGGCAGTGGTATG
>QHNQ01000107.1 GCA_003218135.1 Verrucomicrobiota bacterium | reverse complement strand
CTGAACACAGGCGGGAGATACAATCCCGCCACAAATAGTTGGATCTCGACTGCCCTCAGTGCCCTGGTGCGCGGCAATCATACGGCGGTCTGGACTGGCAGTGAAATGATCGCCTGGGGCGGAACTGATCCTGTTCACTACTTAAACACAGGCGAAAGATTCAATCCTACTACGAACACATGGACAGGTACCAGCATCGCTAATGCTCCTTCTGGACGCTACCTCGCCACCGCGGTCTGGACTGGCAGTGAAATGGTCGTCTGGGGCGGCATTAACACCGCTCTTCAAAACACGGGCGGGCGATACAATCCCGGGACAGACAGTTGGACGGCGACCAGTACCACCAATCCGCCTTCTGCACGATACTACCACACGGCAGTCTGGACCGGCAGTGAAATGATCGTGTGGGGTGGTGGAGGTCAGACCGATTACTTGAACACCGGTGGCCGATACAATCCCAGCACAGACACCTGGACCGCCACGAGCATTAGCGGTGCTCCCGTCGCGCGATGGCGGCACTCTGCAGTCTGGACTGACACCAAAATGATTGTCTGGGGCGGCAACGGCATATCCGGTTCTTTAAACACAGGCGGGCGATACAACCCGGGGATGGATAGTTGGACAGCTACAAGCACCTTTAATGTGCCCGATGGCCGACAATACCACACGTCCGTCTGGACCGGCAATGAAATGATTGTCTGGGGCGGACTTGGTCCTTCCCTGTGGGTGAACACCGGCGGCAGATACTGCGCGCAGTCTGGTTTACAGACGCCTACTCCAACAGCTACTCGCAGCCCGACACCCACCCCAACCGCAACTCCTACCGTTACTCGCACTCCGACGCCAACAGCCACAGCTACCGCCACAGCGACGGCGACGCGTACACCGACTTCAACACCAACAACCACAGCCACGGCTACAGCTACTGCTGCGTTTACTCCGACTCCAACAGCTACACGCACGCCCACGGCTACCCCGACGGCAACCGCTACCGCGACTGCCAGTCCAACAGCAACGCGCACGCCCACACCTACCCCGACGGCAACCGCTTCGCCGAGTGCCACGCCCAGCGCAACACGCACACCGACACCTACTCCGACAGCCACGGCTACAGCCACAGCTACCGCTACTGCGACAGGGACACGTACACCGTCCCCAACACCAACAGCGACGCCGAGTCCGACGCCGACTGCAACACGAACGGCGACATCTACACCTACGCCTACTCCTGTGGCGACAGCTACAGCCACGCCGAGCGCAAGACCGAGAGTTACTCCCACACCGAGGTCTCGTCCAACGTCGGCGGGGCGACCTACTCCGCCCCCTCGCTTAACACCGCCGCCTACCGCTTCGCCGAATGTGACCCCGGCACCGCGACCCACTCCGCCGCCTCGCCTCACACCGCCGCCGACGCCCAGCGGTTCGCCACGGTCTACTCCGCCACCGCGCCCGTAGGCTTAATTCGGCCGAGCGATTAGTGAGAAGTGATGAGTGACGGTGGTGTGCGCCCTCAGCGCCAGTTTAACGACTGCAGTTGTTTCGGGACAAACTTGCCCTCTTTTCGAAGCAATTTGCCGTCGAAATAGATTTCGCCGCCGCCGTAATCGGGACGCTGGATGCTGACCAGGTCCCAATGGACCTGGCTGCGGTTTCCGTTGTCGGCTTCTTCGTACGCTTGTCCCGGGGTGAAATGAAACGAGCCGGCGATTTTTTCATCAAACAAGATGTCGCGCATCGGTTGTAGCACCCGCGGATTAAAGCCGAGCGAAAATTCGCCGATGTAACGCGCGCCGGGATCGGAATCGAGAATCTTGTTTAGCTTTTTGGTCTCGTTGCTCGTCGCAGCGACAATCTTGCCGCCCTCGAATTCTAGTCGGATGCCGTCGAAGGCGGTGCCCTGATAAATGCTTGGCGCGTTAAAGGTGACGTGGCCGTCGACCGAATCTTTCACTGGACAGCTGAACACTTCGCCATCGGGAATATTGCGGTCGCCACCGCAGATGACGGCTGGAATTCCCTTGATGCTGAAACGCAGATCAGTATCGGGCCCTTTAATTTGGACACGATCAGTCCTTTCCATGAAGTGCTTCAGCGCTCTCATCCCGGGCTGCAGTTTGCGGTAATCCAGCGTGCAGACATCGAAAAAGAAATCCTCAAAGGCTTCCGTGCTCATTCCGGCAAGCTGGGCCATCGATGGAGTCGGCCAGCGTAACACTACCCACTTTGTCTTCTTGACCCGCTGGTCTTGCACCGGACGCATTTTTCGGCCGATCAATTTCATCTTGTCCGGCGGCACGTCCGATAATTCCGTGATGTTGTTGCTCCCGCGCACCGCGATGTATCCATTCATCTTTTTCATCCGGGCCAGCTCGTGACTTGCCATCAGATTTAGCTGTCGATCCGAGGCTTCGAGCGCGAGCGCGCGGTTCACGCGGGTTTGATACGTCTGCGCAAAAGGCACGCCGCCCGCTTTTCGCACCGCGCGAATCAGCGCGACGGTCATTTCGTCAGGAATATCGAATGCTTCGATCAAGACCGTTTCAGTGCGCTTGAGTCGAACGGAGTATTCCACCAGAAGTTTTGCGAGTTTGTCGAACCGATCGTCATGCATAGGCGCTTATCATTCCACCGGCCCGACCGGATGCAACTCCGCAGCAGGCGTTATGCGCTTCGGATAAGCTTCGCTGCAAACGCGCCATCAAAACGATCTTGAAACGGAAGCGAACGCTCCTCTTCTGCCAAGCGCAGGTCCGGTGAGCTCTCGAGAATTCGACGAACGACTTCTTCGTTTTCTTCCGGCTCGAGGCTGCACGTGCTGTAAACGAGCAGACCGTTCGGTTTGAGAAGCCGGACGAGCGCGCGAATAATTTCGATCTGCCGCTGGTGCATGCGTAGGAAATCGGTTGCTCGTAATCGCCACTTCACGTCTACGCGCCTGCGCATTACCCCAGTGTTGCTGCACGGCGCATCAATCAGGATCCGATCAAATGGCGCCACTGATGTGATCTCCGGCGGGACACGCTTGCCTGTCCAATCGTGTTGGAGAATCTGCGCAATTCCGACACCGAGGCGCGCCATGTTCTCCTTTAGTGTGTCTGTACGCTGCGGGTCGCGGTCGCATACTACGATTATTCCGAGATTTTCCATTAGTTGCGCGATGTAGCCGGTCTTTCCGCCGGGCGCGGCAGTTGCATCGAGAATCCTTTCTGCGGGCTTTGGATCCAGCAACTCGCACGCAACCGCGGTGCTGGGGTCCTGAATGTAACAATGACCGCGTTCCAAGGCGGACGAAGGTAACGAATTGAATTGCACAAACATTGAACGATCACGCAGAGGACGCGATTCGGGGTACGTGTGGAGGAATTTTGTTCGATCGATTTTCAATAAATTAATGCGCGCATACACCGGCGCGGGAAGATTGTTCCATTTGCACAGCTCTTCTGCGTGTTCGTCGCCAAAGTGCTGCTGCCAGCGCTCCACAAGAAATTGCGGATGCGACGTTCGAACGAACAATGGCTGCGTAGCGGCGCGTGCGAGCAGCTCGCTGCGCTGTCGTGTCGCGGTCCGCAGAATGGCATTCACGACGTTTCGTTGTTTTTTAGCAGCGAGCTCAACGGTTTCGTGTACTGCTGCATGTTCAGGCGTTCTAAGACACAAAAGCTGATACAATCCGAATCGCAGAATGTCCCGAAGATCTCTGTCGATGCCCGAAGCACGCACGCAACCAATCCAAAAATCGAGCAACGTTAAGTTGCGTAGAACGCCGTAAAATAGTTCCAAGGCGAAGGCACGATCAGAGACATTCAGTTCCGTCTTCGTAAGAAGCCCAGAAATGATGAAGTCGGCGAAGTGCTTTTCTTTTCGCCACAACCGCAAAGCGGTCAGCGCGATTTGGCGAGCAGAGAGCTCCGCCATATCCTCTGCGGCTATTGCGGCTTCACGCTGGCGCGCCCGATCGAATAATAATGAAATCCGAGGCGCCTCATGGTTTCAGGATCCAAAAGGTTTCGGCCGTCGAACACCATGGGTGTCCGCATTTTTTCTTTTACGACTGCCAGGTCCACATTGGCAAATTCACGCCATTCGGTAGCGACGACCAGCGCTTCAGCATCGGTCACTGCCTCAAGAGCTGACGAGGCAAATTCCGCGTCGGCGATTGCTTTTATGGCGCGCGCCTTTTGCATTCCTTTTGGGTCATACGTAACGACACGTGCGCCCTCACGCAGCAAGTGTGTCACAAGCTCTATTGCGACGGAGGAACGAACATCGTCTGTATCAGGCTTGAATGTGAGCCCCCAGACTGCAATCCGCTTTTCGCACAATACCCACAAGGTTTCCCGGATTGTCTTCAGAAAACGCTCTTTCTGAGCATTGTTTATGCGTTGCACTTCTTTGAGCAGATTGAACGGCCTACCAAGCCGTTCGCTGATGGTAATGAACGCAGCGATGTCTTTGGGAAAACAGGAACCTCCATATCCAATTCCAGCATTCAGGAAATCACGCCCAATCCGGTGGTCCATTCCAATTCCATCGGCGACTTTTTCGACATCGGCGCCGCTGGCCTCACAAATGGCCGAGACCGCGTTGACGTACGAAATTTTCAGGGCCAGGAATGAATTCGCGCAATGTTTGATCAGCTCGGCGCTGTTGATGTCTGTCACCAGGATCGGTGCCATGAATGGCTCATAGACCTTCTTCATCAGATCGATGGCGTGCTCGCTTTGGGCTCCGATCACGATGCGATCAGGACGCATCAGATCCGCTACTGCGCAGCCTTCGCGCAAAAATTCGGGATTGCTGACCACGTCGAAGCTCGCACCGTGACGGTTGTATCTTTTGATTGATTCGGCCACTTTCTCGCCCGTTTTCACGGGAACGGTGCTTTTGTCAACAATCACGCGGTAATCAGTGAGAACTCCGGCAATCTCACGCGCAACTTTTTCCAGGAAACTAAGATCGACATCGCCATCCGGCTGTTGCGGAGTCGGAACGGCAATGAAAACGACTTCTGAATTGTTCACGCCGTCCTCAATGCTGCCGGTGAAACGCAGCCGGCGCGCCGACACGTTGCGGTGAATAATTTCTTCCAGGCCTGGCTCGTAAATCGGAACCTCGCCGCCTTGCAGTTGCTTGATCTTTTGTGCGTCGTTATCGACGCAAATGACATTGTGTCCGACGTCGGCGAAACAGGCGCCAGTCACGAGGCCAACGTAACCGGAACCGATGATTGAAAGATCCATGATGGAAGAATGGTGCGGGCGAATCAACGGCAGCACAAGTGACGGATGGCCGCCAGATGCGTCACGTTGTTCGTGGGCTGTTTGTCATTGGCCCTGAGAGGTAGGATCGAAGTTTAAGTCGACACCCAATTTCGGGAATGCCTTGAGCGTTACTGTGAAGAGGAGGCCGTATTCTTTCACTCCGTTATTGTCGCGTATTATTCCCCCGAACGAGGCCACCCAGCTCGACAGATCCCGGTAAATAGAATAGCGCTGCTCCTCGAGGAGCCCCGTCTCGGCTTCATATTGTTCCTGAACTCCAACGCTCCAGTTATCGTTAAGACGACAGTAGCCTCCGAAGACAAACAAGCTGCTATCTTGGAAGAAGGGATTGCCGTTCAAATAGCGATGCGCAACATTCACCTGAAGATTGGCCAGCGGTTGCACGCTGGCAACTGTATCGACTTCGGTAAATCCTTTGGAAAAAGCGGGCAGTTGAGAGTTGATCGAGAGCGACATCCACGGCAGAGGATTAAAGCGGAGATTGTTAAATAAGTTTGAGTAATCCGTGCGGTCGTACGGATTGGTGAAGTTCACATCGACGAAGCTGTCGAGTTCCAACCAAGTGATCGTTTGATCGTCGCGCCGCGTTTCCAAACGGTTGCGAACACCCAGTCGCCAGACGGTCCAGCTGGCGATGGAATCGATCGGGGTGAACTGTGGGAAGTCGATCGCGCGCAGTTGTGTGGACGGTTCAAATCGATCGAACTGCAAAATGGATAGCGGGTTCGGGCCGTCCTCTTTGACGTACGAAAAGTCTGTGAATGGTTGGATTACGTGCATGAGTCCGTCTAACCCAAACGCGCGGCTTTGTACGTTCTCCCATTTTTGCGAGATCTTGAAAGAGGCTTCTGCGCCCGTATCGAAGACGCTGCGAAAAGTGTCACCATCGAACTTGATGGGGTTGGTCGTTGTTGGCGGCGGCAGAATAAAGTCGGGCACCAGCGGATTTGTCGGCGGCACAAATACTGTCGATCCGAGGTCCCAAGTCTTGCCGTAGTACGTGCCACGATACCCAACCCGCGGCACGAACGAGAGCCATCCAAAATACGTGTTTGGAAAAGTCAGTTGATGAAAAGTGTCGAAACGGTCGGTGCCATAATTCTTTATGCCTGAGTCCTCGGGGAATTGTAGCCGCAGATTCGCAAACCCAGTTTCGCCTTCGTAAAATATCGGCCCGCCAAAGAGTCCATGGCGTTTGATGTCCAGCACGACTTCCGGTTGACGCTCCGTGGTAGTGAAGAAGTCGTTCGCCTGAAAACGCTCGATGCCGGTGAGAGTGAAAACCGGATTTGTCTTTGTAAGTGCGACGACGTTATCTGGGACTGGATCAATGCGGAACTCGCCCGGATAGTAGTCCTGCATGACGTACGCGTCGCTAAGTTTGGTGATGTTCGCGGTAGCGTATATACTATCGGTAAAGTTCGTCCGATCTTCCAGGCTCAGTCGGTAGCGATTGGTAGGAACATCCTTCCGCGGCACATTAGTTTGATTTATATCCGGGTTTTGATCATCGATATAAAAAGTCTTGAGTCTCGCCTGACTGCTTTGGTCTTTTCCATAATCAATAACGGGATCAAAGCCGATCGCAGGCCCGCGACGGCCAAAGTAATCAAGTCGGAGACGCGCCTTGATATAGTCCGTGATGGGGAACATGACCTGCGTGAGGAGCGACGGGCCCCAGGTGCTCGTGTACGCGGGCGTAACGCTAAAACTGAACGTGTCACTGAGCGACTGATACAGGTAGGGCCACCAGAAAATCGGGACGTTCCCTATGTACGCGGTCACGTATTGGAAAATGACGCGATCGTCCTCATAGTATCGGATCTTCTGCGCGTGAAGGTGGAAATCCGGTCTTGCCGTATCATTCGTTGTAAAATTGCCTCCCTGCACGAGATAACCGTTATCGGAGATTGAAGTGACGTTCCCGCCTTTTAAAAAGTAAGGCACTGACTCGGTCCGCGCAGTTTGCGCCCGGATCTTTTTTGTTTCGGTGTTGTAAACGCCACTTTCCGCAATGTACAGGCTTGCTTCGCGATAGATTCGCACGTGGCCTCTCAATACCACGTCGTGCGTGCTGGGATTGTACTGGGCATAATCGGCGTAAATGTCTGTGTTGCCGATGTGAATCGCGACGTTATCGCGCGCTGTTGCCAACCCGTTTTCATAAGTCGTTTCCCCGGTGGAAGTGATTTCCATCGGTACATTCTGCGGAGTTGAGATCTCTCCCCGAATGAAACCGGCACTCGCAACAACAGCAGCGAGCAACAAAACCAGCAGTCGCATGACGGACGGCAAACGTACTGCACCCAAAGCTCCATGGAAAGCCAAAAAACGGGTACAAAAGAGCCAAAATGTGCTGTCCGGGCCTATTATGGTCCGTCTGCGAGTCGAAAGTCGTCTGTGTTCTGCCTTGATTAACGCGGCGATCAACGGTTTTCTTCACCCGGGATGATTAAGTCCATCGACCAGGTCTTCGTGAACGCAAAGCATTGGCTGCTTTCGTGGCTGGCAGGGTGGCCGAACTGGGCAACTCAAGTGGTGTCGAGCTTGATTAATATCTTGGCGCTGCTCGCTGTATTCCTGACGCTTTTCGCGCTGCTCTCGGTGCTGGAGCGAAAAATTCTCGCACGGATACAAAACCGCTACGGCCCGAATCGCGTTGGGCCGTTCGGCCTTTTTCAGCCAATCGCCGACGGCATTAAAATGTTGATCAAGGAAGACATCGTCCCGGTGCGGGCAGACAAGATCGTACATTTCCTCGCGCCCGTTCTCATCGCTGCCGTGGCGATCCTCACCTTAGGTGTGATTCCCTATGGCCGGAACATGGCGCCGTTCACGATCGATTGCGGCATTCTTTTTTTCTTCGCCGTGGGATCGGCGACGGAACTCGCCGTGTTCATGGCCGGCTGGGGTAGCAACAACAAATTTTCGATGCTCGGCGCCATGCGCGCGATCGCTCAAATGATCAGCTACGAACTGCCGCTTATCATCACGGTTTTGCCGGTCGTGATGGTCGTCGGCTCGCTTACAGCTGACCGGATTGTCGCTGCGCAGGGTAATTACACGTATGGCCTCATACCGCGCTGGTTTGCCTTTACACCATGGGGCATGGCTGCCTTCATTCTGTTTTTCATTTCTGGTCTCGTAGAGTCGAACCGGACTCCGTTCGACGTTCCGGAAGGCGAATCGGAAATTGTCGCGGGTCACATGACCGAATATTCCGGGTTCAAATACGCCACATTTTTCATGGCCGAATATCTTGGAATGTTTGCCATTAGTGGCTTGGCCGTGACTTTGTTCCTCGGTGGATGGCATGCGCCTGCGCACGCTCTCGAGTTCATTCCATCCTACGTCTGGTTTTTCGCGAAGCTGAGCGCGCTGCTATTCGTCTATGTGTGGGTCCGCGGAACACTCCCGCGGACCCGCATTGATCAAATGATGAACTTCGCCTGGAAATTCATGTTGCCGATGGCGTTCACGTGCATTGTTGCAGCTGCTGTATGGCATTATGCAGGCCGCGGGTTGCGCGGATGGCTCTGGTCACTGCTGGTGATCGCAATTGTTTACAATGGCTTGTCGATATTGCTCGATACGAAAAGAAAATTCGCGCCGCGCGTTTATCGCTTCGCTGAATGAACGGCGCCGCGTTTATCGTCATCGCCATATCCACGCTCGCGGCGGCGCTTGCCGCTGCGACCTTGCGAAAACTGATGCATGCCGCGCTAAGTTTCGCCGTCGCATTGGTCGGTGTCGCGGCGTTCTTCTTTTTGCTCGGGGCTGAATTTGTCGGCCTGGCACTGGTATTCATTTACATCGGCGCAGTCGCGGTGTTGATTGTTTTCACTATTCTTTTAACGCGGCGCGACACTGGCAAAGATCACGGATTTAACTGGGCCGGCGCTATCATCGCCGTTGCCGTATTTGGCGGGTTAATGTGGGCGATTCTAAAGACGCAATCGCTTGTTATCGTCGCTCCCCACACGCCGGCGCTTACGGTCAAACGGATTGGCGTGGCATTGATGACCACTTACGTGTGGCCATTGCAATGTGTTGGCCTCCTGCTCACTGCCGCGCTGATCGGAGCGCTCATTCTCGTACTGGAGGAGAAGCAATGACACCGACTCTCCAGGTTTTCCTCCTGGTTTCTGCCGCATTGTTTTCCATTGGGCTGCTGGCGGCGCTGAGTCGCCGGCACGCTATTTTCATTCTCATTGGAATTGAAATGATGCTGGCGGCCGCAAACCTGAATTTCATCGCGTTCTGGCGTTTTGGCGGGGAGCATCAACCGCCGATCGGCGTGATCATTGCACTATTTTCAATTGCCATCGCCGCTGCCGAAGCTGCTGTCGGGCTCGCGATGGTGATCGCCGTTTATCGTCACTACCGCACAACTAATGTCGACCAGTTTGATCGCCTGCACGGATGAATTCCTGGGTCGTAGCTTATCTCTGGTGGATCCCAGCAGCACCGTTTGCGGCGTCGCTGGTCATTTTGAGTTTATCGAACGCGCGACGGAAAAGCGCAGCCGCGCTCGCCGTGGCTGGTCAGGCGCTTGCGCTCGCGATGTCAATGGTCGCGTTCGCTGTAAGCATGCAAGCCCCGGGCTTCCGTGCGGTACAGAATTTCACGTGGTTTACATTCGGCGAACAAGCGTTGCGTCTCGGTTTTGTTCTTGATCCGCTGGCTGCGGCCATGCTGGTGATGATCGCTCTAGTCGGGCTTTGCATTTTTGTTTTCAGCATCGGTTACATGGCCGAGGACAAGAATTTCACCAGGTTCTTTGCGTACCTTTCGTTCTTCTCCGGTGCGATGCTCGGGCTGGTTATCGCCAACAGTCTGCTTCTGCTTTTCATTTTTTGGGAGCTTGTGGGGCTCGCGTCGTATTTGCTCATTGGATTTTGGATCCAAAAGCCGAGCGCGGCGGCGGCTGCAAAAAAGGCGTTCATCACCACGCGCATCGGCGACATGGGACTCTTCCTCGGAATGCTGTGGCTTTATGGCCGGAGCGGCACGCTTCTCTTTTATGATGGCGGAAACGGTTGTCTGGAAAGTGCCAGTCTCGCCATCCTCGGCGCAAGCGCCACATTCATTGCGCTGCTGATCTTCTGCGGAGCGGCTGGAAAATCGGGCCAGTTCCCACTGCATGTCTGGTTGCCGGATGCCATGGAGGGTCCCACACCGGTGAGCGCGTTGATCCATGCGGCCACGATGGTTGCCGCTGGGGTCTTTCTCGTCGCGCGCGTCTATCCGTTATTTTCGTTAGGAGCGATCAACGGCGTAACATCGTCGCTCACCGTTGTCGTGTGGATCGGAGTAACCACAGCGCTGATGGCGGCGCTCATCGCGATCGCGCAACCAGACATCAAACGAATTCTGGCTTACTCAACTGTGTCACAACTCGGTTTGATGATGGTCTCCCTGGGCGTGGGCGGTGTTGCTGCAGGCATCCTGCACCTGCTCGCGCACGGCTTTTTCAAAGCGCTCCTTTTCCTGGGC
>QHNQ01000106.1 GCA_003218135.1 Verrucomicrobiota bacterium | reverse complement strand
ATCGCGGACTAAATGGATGAATAGAGCCTGGGGAAAGAGTTTCCGCAGGCCGTGGATGTGGAAAGAATATTCCGGCGTCCCGTCGACCCATCGCGTTTTAGGCCCCGCCGCGGTGCTGGCAGCTTTGATCCAGCGTGGTTCAAGTTTCAGTTCGATACGGTTGGCATAACGTTTTTTCTCCAGGTCCGTGCGATGGCGCAGGATCAAGTCGTTGATGCTCCGACCAAATGCGGCGAACAATTCATCATCTGGAATATCCATCGCGCTCAAGATCGAGTAGTAATTGCGTGCTGCCGCAATTCGGTGGGCAATCGCTACGTTGACAGCAAAGTCCCCCATCCAATTTGACTCCGGTACCGGGAACAGATTGGGATGATGACCCAGACACCACGTGAGAATGCTCGTCCCCGATCTTGGGGAACCGACAACGAAGACAGGCCTGGCTGGTAAAGGTTGCATTGTCCTTTGCTCCCGTTTTTAGGTTGTCAATCAGCTAGGTTGAAAGCTGCAGCCAGTTTTGCCAGCCACGCGATAGTGCCCGGCCGAGATAATCACTGAGCTGGTCTGGTGACAGTAATTTTCTCGAGCTGTTTGGTGTGATCTGAATTGTAGAGACGAAATTCATAAGTTACACCGGCCTCAATAGGCGCATCGTGAGAACCGTTCGGTCCTTCGGCAAACTCTGTCTCCTGAGCTCCGTCGGCCGAGACAAAAACCTTCCCGGTCGTTCCATCACCCGTTGTCCATTTAATTGTAGTGGTTCCAGCTCCGCTTCCAGCTGGAACGGGATTCGGTCCGGCCGAGATCGCCGCTGTCGGATTCCGATTCAATGGCTCGCCGGCTTGGGGCGCAGCTTGGGGCGCAGTGGTTTTGGACGGATTGCACGCACTTATGAAAAGAGCTGCGCATGCAAAAGCAATGAGCTGACTAAGAGCCTTCATAAGGAGCGATGGATAGGCATTTCTGTCTCCCTGTCAATATCGACACGGTGCCGTTCCAGCATTGCCGCGTCTCGATAGGAGCAGAATTCTCTTATGCCACACTAACACATATCCAGGTGTGCCATGGCGGCAAAAAGTTTGGATCACTTCGATTCCGTCTGCTTGGACACGCGTCGGCGCATCCAGAAGCTGCCACCGCCCCAAGATGGCAAACTTGGAAAAGCACTCTTGAGATCCTCGCGATAGTAATGGTTGAGATAGTTATTCGCCATTAGGACTTGGAACTCAGAATTGAACGTCAGAAACGCCTGGAGCAGATATTGCTCAGCCCAAAAGCGAAAGTCATCCACCACCCAGTCGCGCGGGTAGTCAAAAGGAAGGAAGATATCGTGGACATGCACTATCACTCCTGGTTTTAGACGCGGCAGCACTTCCAGGAACAAATAATTGACATCGCCGCCAATCTTCACCGTATGGGAGCTGTCGATGAAAAGGACGTCCCCTGATTGGAGTTGCGAAAAGAAATCCAGGTCGATCTCCTGAACCTCTTTTATGACCAATGACTTTAAACCAGGGAAACCTTTAGATAGGAAATCGGAGGGGAACGGCTCGACACAGATGAGCGGGCAGGCATCGTTTCTGGCTCCTGCTTCGCCCATAAGTAGGGACGAATAGCCGCTGCCGACCTCTATGATCAACCGTGGTCGAAAACGGCGCACCATACAGTACGCGACCAATGCGTCTGTGCCGTCAAAGAAGCCGTTATTGAGATGAAAACGGCTCGCGCCGCTCGTTGGTTCAGTTGGAAAGCGTTCATATTCGTGCCGAAACTTCGGAAAATCGTTTCGCAGCAGGTTTAGCTGCAGGGAGTCGTTCATGTCTATGCCGACAAGCTTGCTCGGTTGATTCCACAGGCTTTCGGGAAGGGTTTGGGTGTCGGGAATCGGTTGGTAAAAATGCACTGGCGTCACGTGAAAACCGTGTTGCTCCCAAATCGGAAAAACCTTCCGAAACTTTCCCGTGTGCACAAAGCGAGGGACGATTGCCGCGATAAAGCTTGATAATGCGGCATCAACGTTCCCCCACATTACTTCAGCAGCGAGTTCGCGGAGAACGGCCTTGGCGGAATCGGTATCGCGCCTGACCTTTACGCTGGCTATCGGCAGGTCGGGCAGGCTTCGCGCGAAAAGGCGAAACTCGTATACCTTTGAATGCGCGATCCAGGAAATTTTCGTACTTCCAGATCGGCCTCGACTAACCAGTTTTTCGTGACCGGGCGAAGTTGAGACGCGGACCTCCCCTCCAGCTTGATCGTTGATGTCCCATGAAATCACAACGTACTCATCGCCAAAAGGAACCGGGTTGGGTGTTGCAGTAATTGTCCCGCGAATCTCTCCGGTTCGACCAATCTGACTCACTTTGTTTGAAGAAGCGGAAACCGTTATTCAGCTAGGATGGCAGCACGCCGGCTCGTGGCCTCAGTAAGTGGTGAAACCAAGCTGGTGAGATGCTGATCGCTTAACAAAAATTCCAGCTTTTTGCGCGCCGCGTCAGTGGAATAGAGGGCGCGCGTTTTCGTGAGGCCATTCTCCGACAGCTGGTTCCAGAGGTCTTCCGATTCGTAGAGCTCGATCAATGCCTTTGCAAAGTCCTCCGGCTCGTCCGCTACCAAGATTTCTTCACGATCCCGAAATCCTGTTCCATCGACCGCGACCGAAGTTGCCACCACTGGCACGCCAAAGGCCATGCTTTGATTGATTTTGCCTTTCACTCCGGCTCCAAATCGCAAAGGCGCCACGGACAGTTTTACGCTATCGAAAAATGGAGCCGCATCCCTCTGCAATCCTGTTACGACGATGTTGTCGCTGGCCAAAGCAATGACCTCCGGCGGCGCTTTATCGCCGATGATGTAGAATTTAGCTTCTGGAAGATGAGCGCGAACCAGAGGGTAAATGCTCTGCACAAAAAACAGAACGGCATCGACGTTCGGCGTGTGTTGAAAGCTACCGATGAACAGCCAGTCTCTCCGAAGTGTGAAAGGCGTGCTCGAGCCGGGGACATCGACAATGTTTGAGATCACTTGAATGGATTTTTCCGGCCATTTCCTCTGAAGCAGCCGCTGCTCGCTGGTGCTCACCGTCCAAGTTTCATCGGATTGATCGATTAGCTCGGACTCCATTCGTTCCGTTTCACTCGCCTTGTGCTGCATCTCTGGGTCGCCAGTTACTCGTGCCTCGCCTGCTTCGCGAACGAAATGGAGATCCACCGTGTCGAAAATGATGCGAGCTTGCGGTGCGTACAGGCGCACGTCAGCCATGTGTTTGTGCGCAAACTTGCAACGACTTAGCATCACAATGTCAAACTCGGAGCCGCGTGAAACAAGGTAATCGCGGACTCTCGCGACGTAAGGGTAATGAACAACTTCAATACCACGCTTTTGTAGCTCGCACCTATAAGGGTCGATCTTTGCGAGGTTATCCGGCACGAAAGTGACACGGTGGCCCAGCCGGTGGAGGAGCTTAAGAATTTGAAACATCCGCACCGATCCCGAATCGCGGTCAGGCATCGGAACGTGATGATCAATCACAAGAATGTTTTTCCCCGAAGGCGTTTGAGGCTGCCGCAGGAATGTGAGCTCGCCATTGACTGGTTTCGCCTCCAATTCAGCGGCCCACTTTTCGGCAAATCTTGAGCGGTTAATATCCTGATGTTTTTTTGTACCGATCGAAAGATCGGTTCCGCCGGTTGCTCCCTCGTAATGGATAACTTCGCTTAGCGGCTGGTACAGCACCTTGTAACCCGCTTGGCGCACTTTGAATGCGAGATCGGTGTCCTCATAATAGGCGGGCGCATAGCTAGTGTCGAACCCGCCCACGCTTTCGAATAGCGCCTTAGGAATCATCAAGGCTGCCGCTGAGCAATAATCTACTTCGCGCAGATAATTGTATTCAGGTTTTTGTGGGTCGTCGAACTTCCCGTAGTTCCATCCAGACGCATCCTGCCAGATTATTCCGCCTGCTTCCTGCAAGCGACCATCTGGATAAAGGAGCTTCGCTCCGACGACGCCGGCCCCTGGCTGTTCGGCGAAAGTGTCGAGCAGCGCCTTCAACCAGCCTGCCTTTACAAGCGTGTCGTTGTTTAAGAAGACAAGATATTTCCCCCGCGCCTTTTCCGCGCCGCGGGTACAAGAGGCGATAAAGCCTGAGTTGGTCTCATTTCGCAGATAAATAACTCCTGGCAACTGCGAAATAGCCTCCGGGGTAGCGTCTGTCGAGCAATCGTCCACAACAATCACTTCAAAGCGCTCCGCTCCCTGGTGTTCCTGAATTGACACCAGGCAAGCCTGCGTGAAATGGAATTGATTGAAAACCGGAATCACGATTGAAACATCCACCTGCTTATGAACTGGAAACTCAATTGGGCGGGTCGGCACGGGCGGCGCAAAAGTGGAAGCAGTTTCCGCCGCGGTGGTTCCTGAATGTTGCGTGGGCGCCGACGCTATGCCTGAAAGCAGGCTTTGGATTTCATCGTCGATCGCTGTGATCTCAGAATGGGTGACCCGCCATTTCTCGTAACTGGAGATTGCCTTTTCCAGATGCCCATAGCCTAACAAGTCCTTTGATTTTTTCGGAGAAATTTTTGCTTTCAACGCAGCAACCGGATTTGCAATCTGCCAGCGCAATGAAGAGCGGAGCCGGGCCGCTGCGTTGCTGGCGTCGTCGAGTATTCGGCTAAGCCGCTTCGTCGCCTGTAACTGCCTTCGCAGGCGGTTTTGCAGCTCTCGTGCGCGGCTTTCGTTCTCAGCCAAACTGATGCTTCTGGTGCGAAGCAGCTCGTTGATTTGCATGATGCGATCCTGCAGTTGCTTAACTTCGCCCGTGTAGTGAGCGCTGATTTCTTCTATCTGTGCTTTGAGTTTCTCGATTTCAACTCGGTGTCGCGCTTCGGTTTGTGCAAGGAGCTCGCCGTAGAGATGCTCTATCTGCGCAAGACGTTCTGGAACGAAAGTATTCACCCGGCTGACGGATCCGGGAAGCAAGTCGGGCTCGCTCGATGTATCACGGCGGGATGTAGCCTTTGCGACTCGCGTTTTGGTTGGTGAGGCCTCCGCAATCAAAGAGCGATAGAGTTCGATCACTTCATCGGAGACACCGGCGTCGATCAGGTCGTCAATTGTGAAATGGGTGTGGCGTCGTCGCGTGAATACAAGCCCTGCGGCGTTGCGCAATTCCGTATCCTTCAGACCTGCGAACTGCAGAATTTTGCGCAACTCCGATTCTGTGTCTTCGAAAAATGCGTCGTAGCGCGTTACAAGGCGGTCTTTTTCATTTGCCACCTCGACTAGCCGCCGGTTGTAGATTTCCCAAAGGCGCAGAGCAAACGAATAAGAGGTTCCGTTCCGTTCCCGCATCGAATGGGCGCCTTCCAGCGGATTACGTACAACGATGAGAGTTCTGAGCCCCGGCAAGAGATCCTGCCAGAACGGTAGGGTCAAACTGTTACGAGGATCTTTCCAGCCCCAGACGTTTGCCGGAGCAAAGCCCTCAATTAGGAGCCGTGCTTTAAGACGTAAAGGATTCAATGGCGGGTCTGTGAAACTCTCGTCAGGCTTGGGGGGCAGGTCCCAGGCGCCGCCAAGTGCTGCCAGTAATTCGTCATTCAACGCTACGAACCTCAGATGTTCCCAAAAACCTTCGGGGTTATCAGCCTGCGGCGGCATCAAGTCTGATTCGGCCCCAAGCTCCAAGCCGCAGCGATGAAGCAACCGCGTGACCATACTTGTTCCCGAACGGTGAGCACCGGCAATGCAAATCGCCGTCTGGGTCTCAGCAATACTTTTCACGCAAAGGCTTTATAGAACGATGACCCGCTCGACGCGTCAAGCCGATTGCTGTCTCCGTGCAACAGAACCAGCGGCTGTTATCCTCAAATTGGCCTGCAAAATCGTCGTCGCACAAATTCTGCTCTAGATTTACGTTCTATTGATGCACCGAAGTGACGGCCGCGCACCAGATGAGATTCGTCCGCTCAATTTCGAATTGAACGTGGCGGTGCATGCGAGCGGGTCGGTGCTCGTGTCGATGGGTAACACGCGCGTGATCTGTGCTGTTACGATCGAAGACACCGTGCCGCGCTGGATGAAGGAGCAGGGAGTCGCCGGTGGCTGGCTTACTGCCGAATATTCAATGCTTCCGTATTCGACCCAACCACGGAAACCTCGCGACGTTGCAAAAGGCCGCGTCGACGGTCGGAGCGTGGAGATTCAACGTTTGATTGGCCGCTCGCTGCGAGCGGTCGTGGACCTTGAAAAGCTTGAGCCGCGTACAATCTGGGTCGATTGCGATGTATTACAGGCCGATGGCGGAACACGCACCACCGCAATCACCGGTTCGAGTCTCGCGCTCGCCATAGCCTGCCGGAAATTCGTGAGGGAGAAAAAACTCGACGCGCCTCCGATGAGAAAATTGGTCGCCGCGGTGAGCGCAGGAATTCTTGACGGGCAGACGATACTCGATCTCAATTACGACGAGGACAAACTCGTTAGTGTTGATTTCAATCTTGTGGCTACCGAAGACGGCGAATTCGTGGAAGTACAGAGTTCGGGTGAAGAAGCGACGTTTGCTACATCACAGCTGGATGAAATGCTCGCGCTCGGACGGAAAGGCATCAGCGACCTG
>QHNQ01000105.1 GCA_003218135.1 Verrucomicrobiota bacterium | reverse complement strand
TCGCGTCGCGCAAATCGCACTGCGTGCGTGGCCGACTCGTTAACTCGCACGTCGCTTAAATTATTTGGCGTGCTTTCTTAAGTCCGCGCGCGATGAAGCCGCCGCGAGAATCTGGCAGTGCGATCTTTATTCCGGCGTGCCTTTTTCCCGGAGCGTCTTGAGCGCGCTGGTCCAAGCGAGGAGCTGATCCAGCATGTCGTTAACTGACTGTTCCTTTGTCGGGCCGGGCTTGAAGACGCTGAAGTTTTCGAAGTCGGTAAACATGGAGAGCAGAACCTGGTTGCGGATGGTGGCAATTTGCAGCTCGGCCAGGACCAGACGCAGCTGCTCGACGGCGCGTACTCCGCTGACGCCGCCGTAGCTGATGAAGCCGGCCGCCTTGTTGTTCCATTCGGTAAACAGAAAATCGATCGCGTTCTTGAGCGCGCCGGGAATTCCGTGATTGTACTCGGGCGTGACGAAAACGTAACCGTGGAAGTTGTCGATCTTGGCGGCCCACGTTTTTGTGTGCGGCTTACTGTATTGTCCCATCATCGGCGGCACCGGCTCGTCCCAGAAGCGGCAGGTTGAAATCTTTGATGTCCACGAGTTCGAACTCGGCGTCGCTGCGCTTTTTCGCGAATTCATAGACCCACTTCGCTACCGCCTCGCCATTTCGACTCGGCCGTGTGCTTCCGAGAATGATTGCGATCTTTATCATGTTTAAGTTACCTCCGAGTTTTGATTTCTTCCCCTACCAGGTTTGTTGTGCTGCCGTTCCCTTTATATTGTGAGTTCGTTAGCAAAGGCGCCGCCACTGTCTTAGACGCGAGCGCGGTTCGCACAAGAGGAGCCACCCGCGTCCCGAGTAGCTCGATCGCGTGCATCAATTTCGCGTGCGGCAGGGCTGCGACGCTCATTTGGAATGTGAGACGGGAAATGCCGCCTAACGAGTCGTTCACTCGCAGGATTTTTTCCACGACAGTTTCCGGATCCCCTACGAGCAGCGCTCCGGTCGGTCCAAGCTGGGCGTCGAAATGTGCGCGAGTGACTGGCGGCCAGCCGCGTTCCTTCCCGATCTCAGAAAAACTTCGCGCATAACCGGGAAAGAATTCGTTTGCCGCTTTCGATGCACTGTCGGTGACGTAACCTAACGAATGAATGCCAACCTTGAGCTGGTCTGGAGAGTGTCCCGCGCGCAAGCCCGCGTCGCGGTAGCGGTCGATCAACGGCCGAAAACGGTGCGGCTCGCCACCGATGATGGCGACCATTAGTGGGAGCCCGAGCATGCCCGCGCGAACAAAAGAGCCCGGCGTGCCTCCGACACCGAGCCAAACCGGCAGCGGGTTCTGCAGCGGGCGCGGATAAACTCCCTGCCCGGTAAGTGGCGCGCGGTGTTTGCCTGACCAGTGAACGTGCGTGTTCTCGCGGATCTTCAGAAGCAGATCGAGCTTCTCCGAAAAAAGCGAATCGTAGTCCTCGAGCTCGAGCCCGAAGAGCGGAAACGCTTCGATAAATGAGCCGCGCCCGGCGACGATCTCCGCCCTCCCATTCGAAAGTAAATCGAGCGTCGCAAATTCCTGGAACACGCGCACCGGGTCGGCCGCGCTGAGCACCGTGACGGCGCTCGTTAGGCGGATATTGCGGGTCCGGGCCGCGGCAGCGGCGAGAATCATTGTTGGCGCGGAATCGAGGAACTCGCGTCGGTGGTGTTCGCCGATGCCGAAGACGTCGAGGCCCACGTCGTCCGCAAGCGTGATTGCTTCAAGCAACTCGCTGAGATGTCGCGCCGGATCGACGGCTCGACCGGCCGCATCAACGGTTGCCGCTACGAAACTATCTACGCCGATTTGCATTTGTTGGTGACTCTTGTTCACGCCGCAACTCGCTGTTGGAAGAGACCTGCGAAAGCGTCGCGGACACTCAGAAACACAACGATCCAGAGCACCGTCACGACGAGAGCCAAAGGCAGGCCGCTCGGAAGCATCAATATGTGAATGAGCAGGATGTTGACGATGATCGGAGCGAGTAAGGTCAGCGCGAGCGGGACGTAGCGATTGACCAGGAGCAGGACCGCCGAAATGATCTGGAGCAGAAATATCGGGACCAAATAATGGGAGACAAAGAGGGCCCCGACGAACTGGCCGGCGGTTCCGGACGGCGGAGAGGCGGGAATGAAGTGAAGGAAGCCGTTCAGTCCGAAGGTCAGAAAGATCAGACCGAGAAGGAGACGGGCAATGACAATGATTGTTTTCATGTTAAGATTATTTAATTGACTTAAAGTATATTGACATCAATATAATTCCAGTCAAGTCGAAATCGCAATGAAACAAAAACGCCCCGCTAAAAAACAGGACTCCGCCGGCGTGCATCTCTGGCTTGTTCTTATGAAAGCTTTTCAGGCGCTGCTCCCCCACGCCGCCGGGAGCATCAAGCGCACAGAACTGGGCGACTCCGATTTCCGCGTCCTGGAAGTTCTCCTGCACAAGGGCCCGCTTCCGGTCAACACCATCGGCCCAAAAGTTTGGCTCACTCCCGGATCCATTAGTGTGGCCGTCGATCGCTTGGTCAGAAAAGGCCTCGTCTCGCGCAACGATCACCCGGACGACCGCCGCGTGCGCCGGGTTGAACTGACGCCGAAAGGACGGGCGTTGATTACCCGCGGGTTTGGCGAGCATGCCGCCGCGATGGAAGATGTGGCGGGCGTCCTTTCAAAAAACGAACGGCTGACATTGCTGCGGCTTTTGAAAAAATTGGGCAAACATGCGGTCGAAATTCGCAGGTAAACCGATTTCGCAAATTGCGCGAGTCTCTAAGGAGACGCAATAATTCGAGAATTCGTGGTCGCACCATGACTCCTGCCCTGGCCAGCCAGGCAATGAAGGCGATAAGCGACACGAGCAACGCCGTGGCCGCCGCGAGCGCGGCAAACCTCGTCGTGTTCCCACCTGTAATCTCTCCAAGCGACGCGCCGATCACGAGCGAAATTGCGGAAGTGACAGAGATCGAAGTCTGCCGCGAGCCGCAAAGGATCCAAAAAACCAAGCCGCCGAACAAACAGGCGTAGAGGCCCGCTTGCGGAGGCAAACGGGCAAGAGACGCGTCACCCAAAGCTGCCGGAAGCAAATACGCGGCAAGCGTGATGCCGGCGAGAAGATCCAGGCGAAACCAACCACGACGATAATTGCGTAACCAGGTCACGGCGGGAAAGGCCGTTTCCCACCAGGTCTTATTGTTAGGCCTCATGAACTTTCACCGAAATCGCCCTACCAGACAAAATCGTCGAAGCTAAGTGTATCCTGTTCTGAGTCTCTGCTCGATGCGATTATTGGTGATGTTTGCAAGTTTGGCGATTCGATCAGTCTTAACCGACGACGCTTGCCTGGTGCGACTGAGTTGTCGCCAACCGACGGCTATTCCTTTTCGACGGACACTGAGGTCGCTTTCATTACTGCAAAAACGTTGTCGCCTTCTTTCAGATTCATTCTCTTCGCTGAACTGGTTGTGATGATCGACGTCACGGTTCCGGCGGCAGTTCGGATCATGACTTCTGACACAACTTTGTCGGACACGATTTTCTCAATTGTGCCGGGTAAACGGTTTCGAATGCTAATGCTCATCTCGCTAGGCTTTAATGAACGCGAGCAACTCCGCGTTGATGATGTCGGCTTGCGTTGTGATCATACCATGCGGGTAGTCCTTGTAGGTCTTCAGTGTGCCGTTCTTTAGGAGCTTAGCTGAGAGTGGACCGGCGGCCTGATAGGGCACGATCTGGTCGTCCTCGCTATGCATGACGAGAACCGGCACTGAAATTTTCTTCAGGTCCTCCTTGAAGTCGGTCTGCGAGAACGCGACGATACCGTCATAATGCGCCTTGGCGCCGCCCATCATGCTCTGGCGCCACCAGTTCCAAACCACAGGCTCGATCGTTTTCACGCCGGGACGGTTGAAGCCGTAGAACGGGCCAGCCGGCAGGTCGTAATAGAATTTGGCCCGGTTCGCTGCGAGCTGCGCTTGCATATCGTCGAACACGGATTTGGGCAGACCTAGCGGATTGGCCGGAGTCTTCACCATCAGCGGCGGCACGGCGCTGATGATCGCTGCCTTCGCCACGTTCTTGTCACCGTGACGGGCGAGATAACGCACCACCTCGCCGCCGCCCGTCGAATGGCCGACGTGAATCGCATCCTTCAGGTTGAGATGGTCGGTGACGGCCTTCAGGTCATCGGCATAGTGATCCATGTCATGGCCGTCGGCTACTTGCGTCGAACGACCGTGTCCCCGTCGATCATGGGCGATAACGCGGAAGCCTTTACCGAGGAAGAAAAGCGTCTGCGCATCCCAATCGTCTGCGCTTAACGGCCAGCCGTGACTGAACACGATCGGCTGACCTTTGCCCCAATCTTTGTAGTAGATTTGTATACCTTCTTTGGTTGTAACGTAACTCATATTTTTGGTTTGTGTTGATGGTTGATAGCTATCTGCGGCGTTTTGTTTGCTGATCATTGACAAGTCTCTCCTTTGGTCATCCGGGAAGTTATACGGATCAATGAGCCATCAAGAATGAGCATGCGCGCATTGGTGGGATTTTTTGTTATTGCACACGAGGTAACGTTTACTCCCCCTTTGGGATTAGGATGATTCAAATCTTCAAAGGAGGAACAACCTACTGAACGATGCTGGCTACGCTTACATGTTGAAGCTTCCGGGCAGTTATTGGTTTCTGGACGCCCGATCTAATTCCAACGAGGCTCGGTGGCGATGGCAATTGTTGTAGGCAAAGCGGAATTGATCCTGATTTGTTTGGTCGCGGTGGCTTTGCTGGCGCTCGTCGCTCGGAAAATTCGGGTTCCATATCCAATCCTGCTCACCTGTGGCGGTGTGCTGCTCGCTTTGGTTCCCGGGCTCCCTGCGATCCAACTCGAGCCGCAACTCGTTTTCAATCTGTTTCTTCCTCCGTTGCTTTATCCCGCAGCCGTGTTCACGTCGTGGCGAGATTTCCGCGCAAATCTTCAGCCAATTCTTTTTCTGGCGATCGTCCTGGTCCTGTTAACAATGACAGCGACCGCCTACTTGTTTCATGGCCTGGCCGGATTGCCCTTGGCGGTTGCTTTTGTGTTCGGCGCGATCATGTCGCCCCCAGACGCCGTGGCAGCATTATCAGTGACTCAAAATTTGCGCGTGCCTCGCAGGATCATTGTGATTCTGGAAGGTGAAAGCCTGGTAAACGACGCCACGGCTTTCATCGCGTTTCGTTTCGCTGTGGCTGCTGTCATGACCGGTGCCTTTTCGCTAGGCCAGGCAAGTTTGCAATTTCTTTTCGTGGCGACTGGCGGTGTGTGCGTTGGCCTTGCAGTCGGCTGGCTCGCGACGCAGGTGCAGAAGCGTTTGGATGATCCTCCTGTTCAAACGATGTTGTCGCTGCTCACCCCGTATGCTGCTTACTTCAGCGGCGAAGCGGTCCACGTTTCCGGAATCCTGGCGGTCGTGATTGCCGGCATTTATTACGGCTGGCGAGCGCCACGCATTTTGAGCGGGCGCATGCGACTGCAAGCGCTGCCCGTTTGGGAAATGGTCGTGTTCATTCTCAACGGAGTGCTTTTCATGCTCGTCGGGCTTCAATTGCCGCAGGTCGTCCGTTCGCTCCCTCCAGGTTCGGCGACTCACGCGGCGAAACTGGCGATATTAGTCGTTCTCGTAATGGTGCTGGTTCGTTTTGCCTGGATATTTGGGACGAATTATTTGCCGCGTCTGCTAAGCGAGAAGTCGCGTCGCAAAAATCGCATTCCCTGGCAGCAAACGGCGCTAATCGCATGGACCGGAATGCGCGGCGCGGATTCGCTGGCAGGCGCGCTCGCGATCCCCTTTCTGTTGCCTAATGGCGAGCCATTTCCCGGGCGCGACCTGATCATTTTGCTGACGTTCTGCGTCATTTTCGCAACGCTTGTCCTGCAAGGACTCACTTTAGCTCCGTTGGTTAGCTGGTTAGGAGTCGTGGACGATCACGTTATTGAAAAAGAAGAAAGACTCGCGCGCTTGAAAGCGAACGAAGCGGCGCTGGCTCGGCTCGAAGAGCTCGAGTCGTCCAATCGAGCGAGACGCGAAACCGTCGAACGTCTCCGTTCAGAATACGTGGATCGTATTCGACAACTGCGCATTGAAGACTCGGACGAACAAAGCGTTGGCCGATTGTTCTCACCTGACTTCGAAGAACTAGCCCGCGAGATGTTGCAAACCGAGCGCGACGCCGTGATCGCGCTGCGCAATGAAGAAGCCATTAACGACCAGGCTTTGCGGCGAATCCAACGCGATATCGATCTGGCCGAAGCGCGGCTTCGCCGGCCATCGTAACGGTGGAGACGCCGCGTTTCCGTGCAGCCTAACGATGTCCTCGCACCTCGTAACAAAGCGCCACCGTGCCGCTCTTATATGCTTTGACCTCCGCCAGATGAAGGGTGACGTCTCTGTCGAGCTTCTCGAAGAACCGTATCCCATCGCCAATCAAGATCGGCAGGATGGAATAACGAACTTCGTCGGCTAGCCCGAGCCGAAGGCACTCGCCGCAAACTAGACCGCCTCCAACAAACCAGATGCTACGGAACGTGGGTCGCAGGTGTCCATTCACCAATTGCGCAAGATCGCCCGAGTAGAACTCGACGGTATCCCGGGTTCGCGCCAGCACGCGACTAGTTAGGACGAAGGTCGGTTTGTCGCCGTACGCCCAACCCAACCCTTTGGCTTCAAAACTCAACGCGGTCTCATAGGTTCGCGACCCCATGACGTAGCAGTCGATCGTCTTGAGGAAGGCCTCGACGAATCCTGGGTCCAGGGTGTCGCCGCCTGCAAATTCGTCTGAGGTTTCGAGCCAGTCGACGCGCCCGTCCTTTCG
>QHNQ01000029.1 GCA_003218135.1 Verrucomicrobiota bacterium | reverse complement strand
ACCAAAGGCGTCCACCAAAATTGTTGACGCTGGCAACTGCGGTCTGTCTGATTGAAGGTAATCGCGGCCGCGATAGCGTTCCGCTGTACGTAGGATGCGGGATCCGATACACTTCGTCTGGATGCGCATAAAAAGCCCGTTCCGAAGCACGGAGCTCTTGGACAAGTCTCCTGCCAATTGGATGGGAGTGAAAGTGATGATGCCAGGAAGGCTCGATCGTGAACCAAAGCTTCGGGCCGTCGAATTTGAGCAGTTCGTCACTTGGATCGTACAGCACAAGTAAAGCGTCGGCTTCCGCGAGGGGCACGCGCGGGGAATAGCGGATGGCGCCGAGTTGAAAATCATTCCATGAATCAGTCTTGAACTGCTGCGAGACAATTCTACAGCTGTATTCCGCGTCCGCTTTCTTCGTCAACGCTTCCACGGTTATCAAATCGAGCGAATAATGTCAAAAATCCAGCCCCTTCAGAACAAATAAATCTTGTCCCTCGCAAGCAGCGTTCAAGTAATGAAAGTGGCTATCGCCGAAAAAATCGAGTTTATCAGCAACGCCTCACTCACAAACCCGGATTGACCAACGGACCATTAGCTCATGGCGCAAACCGGCATTGCCAACGCCAACAACCGCCTTACATTCCGCCGGGTACTTCTTACTGGCTGGTGCATAAAGGAATGGCTCTTTTCAATCCGCTGGATCACCCAATTTGTTTCTCGCACCCTCTGCGAGTAGCTTCTACAGCGAGCGCGCGCTTCTGGATGGAGCACATTCCTTTTGGGATGTTTCTTGTGGACGTGCTGCGGCCCGGAGTGCTCGTGGAGTTGGGTACCTTCTCGGGCGTGTCGTTCTGCGCCTTCTGCCAAGCCGTGAAGGAACTGGGCACCGGCACGCGCTGCTACGCGGTTGATACGTGGCAGGGCGACCCACATAACGGCTACTACGGCCCTGAGGTATTGAGTGAGCTCAAGAGCCACCACGATCCTCTCTATGGCCGTTTTTCTCGCCTCATCCAGTCCACTTTCGATGAGGCGGTGTGCCACTTCGAGGATGGCTCGATCGATTTGTTGCATATAGACGGCTTCCATGTGTACGACGCCGTCCGGCACGATTTCGAAATCTGGCTGCCCAAGATGAGCGAGCAGGGCGTGGTGCTCTTTCACGACATTAACGTCCGCGAATTCGATTTCGGAGTGTGGAAATTGTGGGAAGAAATCAAGCCGCGCTATCCTCATTTCGAGGCCACCTGGGGTCAGGGCCTCGGCGTTCTCGCTGTGGGTAACCAACAACCCGATCTGCTGAGATCCCTGTGTAACTCCGCTGACGGCGAGCTAACGGAGGTGCGCAACTTCTTCTGCGAATTGGGCCTGCGGCTGGAGTTAGCCCGGGAGCGTGACGAGTTGACTGGCAGGCTCAAGGAGCAGTCGAACATCATTGGCAGCTTCCAACACAGCCTTCGATCTTCCCTGCCTATGCGCTTTTTCTTTATCTGGTCGCGTGAAGGCTTGGGAGGTATTGCGCACCATGCCATCGCTAAGCTGTCAGCTATGAGCCGTCAGCTATCGGTTGGAAGACGCCATGGCGGGACTGAGCGTGATAATCGACAAATGAACGTGCGACCAATAGCGTTTTACCTCCCGCAATTCCATCGTATTCCCGAAAACGACAGTTGGTGGGGCGAAGGATTCACCGAGTGGACCAACGTATCCAGAGCCAGACCCCGCTTCTCCAGGCATGACCAGCCACACGTCCCTGCCGACCTTGGTTTTTATGACTTAAGCCTACCTGAAGCCCGCAAGGCCCAGGCGGACCTGGCAAGGGAGTATGGCATCCATGGCTTTTGCTACTACAGCTACTGGTTCAACGGCAGGCGCCTTCTGAGTCGTCCTTTCGATGAGGTGCTGGCTTCTGGAGAGCCTGATTTCCCCTTCTGCCTGTGCTGGGCTAACGAGAATTGGACGCGAGTCTGGGATGGATTGGATAAGGATATCCTTATCGAGCAAAGCTACTCCGAGGAGGACGACAGGCAGCACATACGCTGGCTTGCTAACGCCTTTCGGGATAAAAGATATATCAAGGTGGGGGACAGACCGCTGTTCCTCGTTTACCGGGCAAGAAGCATCCCTGACCCTGTCAAGACTACCTCTGTCTGGCGGGAGGAAGCCCGCAAGCTTGGCTTTAGGGAATTATATTTGTGCCGCGTGGAGAGCTTCGGCGAGGAACGCCAGCCCCCGGCCTGCCTGGGCTTCGATTCCTCGGTGGAATTTCAACCCGACTGGTCATCCTTCCCAGCCTTAACTACGCCACTGCGCCGGGGCAACGTGTGGCGGCTCCTGACCCGGTGGGGTTTGTCGAGCGAGGCTTACCAGCAGAACGATGTCTACAGCTACGAGCGTGTGGCAGAGCTGATGTGCCGCAGAGACGCGCCGCCTTACAAGAGGTTTCCCGGCGTTACCCCCGGCTGGGACAACAGTCCACGACGCAAGCGCGGAGCCATTATCCTACGGGGATCCACACCGAAGCTCTACCAACGCTGGTTGGAGGGGACTCTTGCCAGGTTCGAGCCATACGGCCCTGACGAGAACCTGGTGTTCATCAACGCTTGGAACGAGTGGGGAGAAGGCAGTTACCTTGAGCCTGACATACGGTGGGGCCGGGCATATCTGGAAGCTACTCGCAGAGCGCTGCGTGAGAAGTGAAACGGAAAGAAACGGAACCGCCAAGACCGTTAGGACGCTTTACGCTTTACGTTTTACACTTCACAACGATATACAAGGATTCCTTCTTTCGAAACTTCGGGCCGGAAAATCCGAAGAACATGGTGATTAACAATCAGTCGTAGCACGGCGATAAGGGGAGCAATGCAAAACCTAGACTATTCACGCGGCCTCTACTTGGATCTGATGAAGCGCTGCCTTTTGAACATGATTTATCCTCAGTCGGAGGAGGCACCATCCCTTGCAACCCACTCCGGCTTCCGCGGTAGATTGGCCCGCACGCTGCTGAGCGGTGAAGAGGGATGTGGCGGCCATATCTCGGCTACCAAATCGGGTGATCATTTAGGACGAATGGAAGGCCGCATCTGGCCTATCGTTGCCCATACAATGATCGGTCTTAAGCGCCTTGATAATTTGCAATTCTGCGTCGACGAGGCAATCACCAATGGGGTGCGTGGAGACCTTATCGAGACCGGCGTGTGGCGCGGAGGGGCTGCCATCTTCATGCGCGCCATGCTCAAGGCCTATGGCGTGACTGACCGCTGTGTATGGGTCGCTGACTCCTTCGAAGGTCTGCCTCCACCCAACACGGGTAAATACCCACATGACGCAAACAGCCAGTTGCACGAATCAAGAGAGCTTGCCGTTTCACTTGAAGAGGTGCAGGCCAACTTCGAGAGATACGGCCTGCTGGACGGCCAGGTGCGTTTCCTCAAGGGCTGGTTTTGCGATACGTTGCCCGCCGCACCGATAGAGCGCCTCGCCGTGCTGCGATTGGACGGCGACATGTACCAATCGACCATGGACGCGCTGGTCAGCCTCTATCCAAAGGTGTCTCAGGGGGGCTACGTCATCGTTGATGACTACGGCTGTATCCCTGCATGCCGCCAGGCAGTTCATGACTACCGTTCGGCCAATAACATCACAGACGAGATACGCGACATAGACTGGACCGGCATTTTCTGGCAGAAGGGCAATTAGCTAGAAGTTACTCGCCCGATTCCGTGTTATGATCATTAGGGAAACGGCCATGAAATGATGGAGCTGCTAAACAAAAAACGTCCGTTTCCATTTCCTCCACTTTATAACCGGCAAGTTCCATCATGATTTTCGCAGCCTGCCGATCTTGGGCAGTTAAATGCTTCTGTTCAAACAGCACGATACGCGGGCGAAGAGTGGTGAAATCGAATTGGCGTAAAATCACGTAGTCAAATCCTTCACAATCAATGTGCAGCAGATCGATCTTTTGGATGTTATTGCGAGACAGTAACGCATTCACGGCTAAACACTCCACCGAAGCCTCCTTCACGGCCGAATGCATCTCGGGACTAAGGTGTTTGATTACGTGAAGTCGGTCGAAGCTGGCAACGCCTCGCACCCAATCCGGATTGCCAATTCCGATTCTTTTTAAAGCGCTTTCGTCCACATAATACATGTTTGCCGCACCCGACGACGCAGCTACGGCAGCCTGCTCAATCGCAAACCGGCCGCACTTTTCATAATTTGCTCTAAGCATTGCCGCGTAAACCGGAACAGGCTCGACCAAAAGCCCACGATATCGCGGGTCAGTAAGCAGTAGAGTAGCAAAGGGGTCATTTGTTATGCCGTCGTTCGCGCCAATTTTCAGGACAAAAATGTCTTGGTAATCTTTGAAAGCAGCTTCCGTTTGAAAACGGATACCCGGGCGAAAGGCACAGTAGGACCTTCTGGCAAGCTTATGAAGACGAGGGAATCGTTCGGTAGCTTTGGATATTCTGAGGACGACCGCAGCGAAATTCATGATAACTCTTATTTTCCCATTTGATCAAAGCAGCGCGCGAATCGGCCTTTCACTTTGCCCACGAGAACGCGTGCCTCTTCATTCATAATAGCCAGCCAAGCTCCGAGATTTGAGCGCCGACGACGATGATGCTCCAGGCGAGCTATAGTGAAAGGCCGCGAGTAAGCCTGCCAGTCAAACAGGAACGGCTTGCGGCCGCAAAAGTGCGCCACCCGCGGCCGCCGGATTGCTTTTGGAAAATGCCAATCGCTGTTCGCACAATCCTCCTTCAGCTCGTCGATGCCATGATGACTGCTTATATGTTGCAGATCTGCCATGGCAACGTTGAGTTCGCCGCGCTGAGCCATCGCGTAAACAACGTAGTTCAACGTTCCCATTTCACCCCAGGCAAACAAACCCGGCGACTGACGGCCCCAAGACTCAGTTCTGTCCCAGAGCTGAAACGGTATTGCACTCCGCCGGCAGGCAAACGCGCCGGAACTAAAATAAGCTTTGCCTCGCCAATCAAACTCGGCGTCAAAGTGTCGGAGCCTTTCCGGGTCAAAATAAAAATGTGGCAGCCATGAGGGAATCTCAGTGGCATCAGGTGGAATGGAAATCTCGCTCCAAAAAATTTGAAAATCGACGTCGGCGTAGACCTGCGGAGTAAAGTCGCCCCAAACAATCGCGTCCGAATCCAGCCACACGTAATGTTCAAATGGTCCCTCCCACATCGCGGCCAGTTTGGCCCGGTAATTTCCACTGACCAGATTCCGTATCTCCGGCGAGGAGAGGTCGGCCACGCGAAGCGGGAGGATGCCGTATTCTTTCACTAAATCTGAAACATCGAACCCGCCGTCTACAACCAGGCAAATTGGAACCGCGGGACAGTAATACCTCATGCTGGCTAGCGTGGCCTGAACCATGAACTTGTCTCCCGCATGGCAGCCGGTTACAAAACCGAACGGCGCGTGTACCTTCACAATACAAGAGCTGATTCTTTGCGCTCTGCGTTCTCACGAGACAAAACGCACTCTCGATAGATTCCTTCGAACAGAGCAGAGAAAGAACTCAGTTGGTTGCGAACGCGCACTGTCTCGCGACCAGCCGCTCCAAGCATCTCGCTCAATTGCGCTGAATTCCGCAATTTCATGATTGCCTCGATCAGTGCTGTCTCATCTTGGGGTGCACATAGCATGGCTCCCTCCCCCTCAGGCGCAGCTTCTGGAATTCCGCCTACTCGAAAGGCCACCACTGGTGTTCCGCAAGCCATCGCTTCCACCAGCGTGAGGCCGTAAGTTTCCATCAGCGAAGCGCTGACGAAAACATCCGCCGCTGCAAAGAGTCGCGCCAGCTCACGTCGTTCGCGAATGCCACCGGTAAACCGCACGTCCAAACGGCCCGGAACCGGCACCGCGCCTTCGCCGAATGCCAAAACAATTACGCCCGCAAGATCTGGCAGATCGGACAGTTGCTCGAATAACCATGGGATATTCTTATTTGCGTCCGTCAACGACGCGCCACCCGTAACGATGACAAAGGCATCTGTGGGTAAGCCGAGATGCTTTCGGCACAGGCTCTTATCATGCGCTGTAAAAACAGTTGTGTCGATTCCGGGCGGAATTACTCGCAGACCGCTGCAAGCTTGGGCAATTTGGCTTCGCCCGGCGATTTCCGCGAGCCAATGGCTGTTAGCGACCATGCGTGCTCCACAGTTGCGATATGCTCGCAACTTTCGCGAATGCGCAGACTTTGCCATGAATCGGTCTGCAGGCCATCTCAAGATCGGACAGGAATCGCAAGCATGTCTCTGGTTGGCGTAGCGATCGCAGCCACGATAAAGGAAACAGCCGCCGGAGACGTGCCACATGTCGTGCAAACTAATAACAACACCTATGTGTCTTGGCAGGCTTTCCAACCATGTTGGAACATCAAACCAATCCGCTACAGTATGCAGATGTACAACATCAACGTCTGCCAATTGTTCAGGACCAGGCGGCAACAGCAGTCTCCTGGTCCCATGCCACGGCTCGCGAGACAGCGACACTGATGCCCTGCGAATCAACCGATTCAGAAAAAATCTGGCGCCTTTAGCCGGCGCATTTTTGCAAAGCACATGGCTCTCAATCCCCTGCTCCGCTAATGCGGTCGAAAGAAGCGCCGCGTACTCGTAACTGCCGCCGGAGGGATGAGTGTTGAGGTGCAATACTCTCATGTTGCGGACTTGAAAGCAGCGGATTTGAACTTCATACCTTGAATTTGCTCGGCACGCTTATGATGAAGGCGGCGCCGGCGCGGTGCGTTGAAAATATAATAGAGCCAATACCGCGCCGCTTTCTGATATCCCGCACATTTTTCCTTTTGTCCGGCAATTTTGTAAAAGAAGGACACCACCGGAAAAGCAAGCGCCCGAAAAGGTGCAAGCACATTGCGAAAGAATTGTTGCCGCCGCGATTTTTTGAAAGCCGCTATTTGTCGATCTACAGGCGAACCCGCATCCGCAGCAAATCGTTCAAACAACACCTGGGCCGGGCCGGGTGTTCCGCCGAGCCAAGGCGCTGAAGTCGTGTAGTGAAGCACGCATTCGAGATGGTTGTTCTTCTGCGTATCAAAACGCCAGGAGGATCGATTCCAGTATTCAGGTAACTCGTGAATCTGTTCGTGGAGAAGAAAATTGATGGCGGATTGATCCCAAAAACGGTACTGCCCCCGCCTGCGATCTAAGAATTCGATGGCGGATTCAGAGAAATGCTCATTCCTGAGTCGTTCCAGATTCAATAACATTACCCCGCAATTAAAGTAAGCGCCTTCGGCACCAGGGTTGGCGGCATCTGCCATGTGAGGTGAGTCTTCCGCGATGGACAACGTTTCCGAATCAGGAACAGCGCCGAGGACTTTGCCGGGCAACAATTCAAGATCAAACAGCTCTGATAGATCCCGGAACACCAATACGTCACAGTCGAGGTAGATTACACGTGGCACATCTAACAAGTGTGGCAGCAATATGCGGCAATAAGTCATGTGCGATTGGCCCGGTCCAAGGGTCGCGCCGCGAAAAATAGTTTGATCAACCGCCACGAACGCCAATCGGCACTTCCGGCCAAACCGTCCCACCAAATCCGAAAGAATTCCGCGGGACTTATCAGAAATTCCGCCATCAATTACTCGCACATCCGCTTCTCGTGCCGGATCCAAGTGGCACAGTGCACTTGTCACTGCGCAATAAAGTCCGGGGAAGTAGTGTTCGTTACTAGCCAGGGCAAGAGCAACTGGTTCCATCACGTCGACTCTTTAAATCGGGTCGAACGACTCTGGTACAGGCGTTTTCTTCGCGCACGCTACGTTCCCCCTTGTTGCCGCCAGGCGAAAGTTTTCGAGCCATAGCTCAACCAGTTCGATTTCTGCGGATGGAAAGACTCTTGCAGCAACTAACGCCTCATAACAGCGGTGGAGATTATCGCCGATTTGCGCCTCACCGCCCGCGAGTTGTAGCCCCGAAAGGACATTCGCGATTTCTTTGTTTCGCGTGTAGCCCGGCACTTCGTCTGCAAAATCACGATCGAGATCGTGCTGATTGCGATCCTGAAATACTTCGGGCGCATGAAATGTAATGCCGTAACCGAGTTCCCAAAGACACCGCTGGGCGATAAAACTTTTCCAGGTGTCGCACATCCGAAACAAGCAGTAACTTGGAACGTATAACAATGGATATGCTATCGGCCACCACCACGTGCCTTGGGTGTTGAACGGGCACCAGTTTCCTGGCTCCAGCACAACCGGCGCGCCATCGCTGAACGCGAAATTTCTATCTAAGATTAGTCGCCACACCGCATCCACATCCGGCGAACCGTTGGCCAGTTCCTGTTGGATCGGGCTACGCATTGCCGCAACCATTCTTGTTTCAGGTGCCTCCGAGCGAACTTCGGACAGCGGGAAGCCGCGGGGCCAAATTAGCTCGCTGCTGAAGTACCGGTATGCATTTACCCACCGTCCATTTGTCGAACCGACAGACCGCGCAGCGGCCACGGACTCGGAACGAAGCTGCCAAGAATCGAGCGGGGCGTTGTCGTCATCGGTTTCATAAAGGAAATCCGCCCCGGCAGCAATTGCATGGAGATAAGCAACATTTTTGCGACTATACGAACCAACCGGCAGTTTCCGCGCTAAATGAAACTCGCTCGCGAGCTGGTCGGCCAGTGCTAAAAACTCAATTCGACAGCCTTCAGCGAAATGCTGGCTTCGGAAATGCGACGGGCCTTGTTTGTCGCCCGCCACGACGAGTAAGCCTCCGTATTCTGCCAGCTTCTCAACAAGCTTAACAACTCCGCGCGTCGGTTCCTGAATTGTGGTGAGTACAGCGGCAAACATTTCGCAACACTAGATAACCGAATTTAACGCTTCCATGAATTGCTGTTGCAAACCGACTGGCGAAAATTCTGTCTCGTACGCGCGCCGTATTCGCACACCGAGTTCCAGTTGCAAGGCTCTATCTCTCTTTAAATCCGCGAGCGCAGCCAGCAACGCGCGAGCATCGGGGTCCGTTACGCAGAGCGCAGCTTTACTCTTTTTTCCCCACTGCACCACAGCAGATGATTCCGGCGCCCAGATGACAATCGGCCTGCCGGCGCGCGAGTAATCGGCGAGCTTTGTTGCAAAACATGTTTCCGTACGCCGTCGCTGTGCTGCATCAAAAAACATTACGACCAGGTAAGCGTCGAACGAACCCAGCCAGTCGTCAAAGCCTGGTCCGGGTTCGAAATCGTGCAGTAGGTGGCGCTGTGTCATTTCATGCATTAGCGCTTGCGGCCATCTCGGGCGTCCTCTGAATTCGATCCGAACGTCCGTCTGTTTGACAGCTAACTGAGCCAGATCACGGAGCATATCGCTGTAATCAAACATGTTGCCACTGTAGCCAACGCGGAACTCACCAGCTGAATCCTTGCACGCTGATGGCCTGATTGGCTCAGCATCTGGAATCGGCAATATGACGCGTGCGTTGCGATGCGGGCCCAATGCTTTGAGCATTCCTTCGCTAATGCACAGGCTGAGATCCGCAGATCGATGAAGCTCGAGAAAGTGCCGCTCCAGTTGCTTGCGTACTGGAGCATGAACCTCGGCGATGTCGGGCCACCAGTCATCAAATCTCACAATCAATGGCAATCCGTGCCGCTTCGCATAGCGTTGCGCCACCCAGCAGCCGCTGCGGTATGCGAGTGTCAAAACAACTGTCCGCAGCCGAGCGGGCGGCGCGCTAAGGCGCTTCTCTAATGGCAATGTGGTGTGCATCAGGTAATCGATATCACCTGCCCATCGTCGCGCCGACGTTCGCAGGAGCCGTGGAATAATCTTAGAGTGAAAAGAGCCGTGGACAATCTCGTGATGCTCGGCGGGCAGGACGTGCAGTTGAATACCGCGCCGATTGACCAGATGTCGATGCAGTGTAACTGCAGCAGCTGTACTTTTCTCGGGACGAACCGAGGAAATGACGATCACATTAATTTCATCCATTGACCAACTCAGTCATTTTCTGGACGAATAAATCTTGCAACCGGTTCGGATTAAACAGTGTTTGATGCAACTGCAGCGCTCCATTAGACAGCTTCCTACTTAGCGCTGAGTCTGCGGCAATTTGACGGGAAAGGGAAACGACTGCGGCGGCGTCGCTGGTGGAGATAACAGCAGCTCCGCCGTGGTTTCTAGCAACACGAACTGGCGTGCAGTACTGTGGTCCCCACAAAATCACAGGTTTTCCAAATGCGACGTAGTCCAGAAATTTCGTGGTGAAACTCGTGCGCATGAACAGCTCATGTTCCTTCTCGAAGCTCATCACAACCAGCAGAGCGTCGGCGCTGGCTAGCACCTCCGCGGCTTCATCCGGTGGCTTGAAGCCGAGATAGATGCCGCTTGACCGGGCCCGCTCAAGAAGTTGCTTTGGCCAGTCCGCATCCGGCCCGATCACGATGAGTTCCAAGTCATTTGTCGCTTCGATTTTTTCCATCAGCGAGCATAGCATCCGACCGTAGAAATCTCGTACTGCGCCGACATAGACCAGCCGGAATTTCTCATTGGATCGTGGCCACGAGTTCTCCACGGGCACACGATATTTTCCCGGCATGGGATAAATGACATGGCTGTTGGGATGCTGCCCTAGCATTTCCTGCATCCCGTCGCTGGTGCAAAAAGCGAGATCGCATGCGGCGTAAAGTTCTCGGTACCGTCGGCTCAAGATTCCCTGCGTCCCCTGGTGACCGTAGTGGCCTTTCGTCACGGGAAACCAGTCGAGAAAAAGCCCTGCCAGCGGCAAACCATGCCGCTGCGCCGTTTTTCGAGCGATCTGACACAATCCACATTCTGCAAGAGTAAGAACTACGTCCGGTTTGAAATGTTGCACCGCTTCTTCCAAAGCTCCATTGCCTGTCAGCGGCCAGATGAAATTTTCGTAGTCCGTGATCCACGCAGCCAATCGCGGACCGAATCGACTCTTTCGCAGTCGATGAATCAGATACGGCAGTCGTAGAGGGGTATGCACCAGAAGGCCGTCCTCAAAGTCAGCGTTACTAGCCACGTGCAGTTTGAACGGGTTTCCCTCCACCAAATGGCGGTGCATGACGATGCGCACGCCACAATCGTTCCTTGGCGGAACAATGCTTACGAGCAGCACCCTAAGCTTTTCCATCTAACGCGTCCGTCGAAACCAGAAGCTACCAGCCGACACGCCGGCCTTGTACGAAGGAAACGCCTTCGTGAGCAACTCCGGATATTTGATATGCATCCACTGACCGGCCCAGAGCACTTCGAATGTCGTATTGAAGCTCAGGAACGCCTGCAAGAGGTACTGCTCATTCCAGAATCGATGCCAATCTAGCACCCACTGCTTCGGATATTCCAGGGGCATAAAGATGTCGTGCGCGTGCACAATGACTCCCGGCCGGATGCGCGGCAAAACCTCTAGAAACAGAAATTCCACGTCGCTGCCGATTTTGCACACGTGCGAGGAATCAATGAACAAAATATCGTTTTCGCCCAGCGATTGAAACTCGCTGAGCGGAACCTCCTGAACAGGTACCCGCCAAAGCTCGAAGCCGGATGGAAGCGCAGATTCCAATTGCGCAGATGCATACGGATCAATGGCAATGAACCGGCACGGACATCCATCCATGCCGTTGCGACGTAATGCATCGGCGGCGAGGAGTGTAGAGAAACCAGATCCGATTTCGTACATGCGACGCGGTTTCAAGAAACGGATTAGCCCAAAGAGCATTTCTGCGTCCACCGCCTCGAAAGCGACGTTTCCCAAATAAAAATGAAACTCTGGTGTCGAAGCTCCTTCCGGGATGGCTGCGTACTCGTCCTTAAATCTTGCAGCGATCTCTGAGAGCAGTTGCTTTTGCGCCTCTTCGCGCATATCCATGCCCGGCAAATCGCTAATGCGATTCCAAAGCGAAAGAGGCAAAACGCGCGTATCAGGAATGGGCTGGTAGTTGTCGGACGGCAAAACATGAAAACCATGACTTTGCCACAGCTCAAAGTATTTTGGATCTGGCGCCAATCTGCGTAGGAGTGGCGCGATCACATGCGCTGCAAGGTCGCGTCCAAATCGCTTCGCTTTACTCAGGACACCCATACTTCTCGACCTGTGCGATTGTAATGCGGTGGGCAGAACCGGCCAGTAAGATCAACGCTGGGATTTCCGTGAAGGTTACTCATTCTGCCCGCCGGCTGACGAACTTGCTCCGGCAAGTTGGCTTGCCGATTCAGGCCTGCCCTTGCTATCAGCCCAGCGAAAAAAATGAAAGCGCAACCTAAGTGCATCACGGTAAAGCACGTGCCGCATCCAGTTGACGTAATGCCGCGAGTAATAGCCCTCACTCTTCATGCTGCGGGAACGAAATCTATCGACGTCATCAAACTCAACGAGACTCAGTTTCTCTGGGAATAGTTCGCCGCCGATTTTCACTGCGCTCGCAATGATGGTCTGTTCGAATGTGCCATCCTTGGGGTCGGCAAGCGCCTCACGCACCATCGCGCGTAGAAGCTCTGCAGTCAGAAATTCTCCGTGCAGAGCTAGTATGCCACCATTGATAAATGGCGGCTCCAATACCTTGGGACAAAAGCGCAGTGCCATCTCGCGGTGTTGATAGCAGTTACTTTCCCTCACACCGCGGGGCTTGCCCCAACAATCGCTGGGGCCCAACAGATCGGCCGGGTCTTTGAACCAGAGGATGTCTGCGTCTACAAACAGCACGGGTTCACGACGCGCTAAAAGGACAATGGATGCAACCTTTAACCCCCAGCCGCTCGCTTCGGCATAGCGCGCGAGCTCGCCCTCTCCCGCAGCGTCCGCTTGAGCAATAATCTCCTCTCGGGAAAGAACATTGATTTTCCCTGGCCACCAGGAAAACACGGGGTAAAAATCCGCCGCCGACCAACTCCCGTCTGAAACAACAGTGATGCTGGGCAGTTTTTTCCACGACCAATAAAGTGAAAACATGCTTTCTCGGAGCATCAACCAATGAGTACGGCCGCCAATGGTTAAATAATGCATGCCGGATTCTGCTTTTGGCGACAACGGCTTGACGGACCAGCGAGAGAGGACATTCAAAGCGAGTTGCCCCAGGCGGACCGATTCGTTCATTCCGCTGAAGGGATTCAGAAGACCGGCAGCGAACTTACGCTTAAACGCTTCCCTTTGAGAATGCGACGTGCTGTTCAATGCCCTTTCCACAAATACTTGTTAAACCATCGGTTATTGTGGCTTGTAAGCTCGCGTAGATTCCTCCGGTCAGCATCCGACAAGGCGAAATCCAAAGCCTCGATGCTCGCAGCCAGGTGCACTGATGTGCCGCACCCAACAATGGGGACGACCTTAAATGGATGTGAGCGCAGAAACGCCAGCACAACAGCACCGACAGGAACGCCATTCCGTCGAGCGATCTCACCCGCGAGCCTTGCCGTTTGGAAGTTGGCCTTTGTCGCATATCCGGATTGCTCGGCCTTCAGCCGCCCTACCTCATCTCCTTCCAACCAATCACTGAAAAACCCACCAGCTTGCGAAGAAAAAGGCATCGCAACTAGATTGCCAGCTTCGTGCAGTTGCTCTGCATCATCGTCCATCGAGCGTTGAGTCGATTCGAGTCCGCGAAAATGACGACTGCCGAGATTCCAGAACAATTGTGTAGCCACGAAGCCGGCCTTACCCGCTCGGGACGCGTAGTCATTCGCTTTGCGAATCCGATCGGCCGTCCAGTTGGCTGCCCCCAGGGCTTTGACCTGGCCGTCACGAACAAACGCATCACAGCTGTCTATGATCTCTTCGACAGGAAGTCTCTCGTCATCGCGGTGCAAAAACCAGACGTCGATGTAATCTGTCCTAAGCGTCTCCAAGCTGCCTTCCAAATCTTGCCGTAACTCCGGAGGTGAAAGCCTCACTCGCCAGTTATTTTCCAAGAGAGGGTGTCCCGCCTTCGTGACCAATACAATCTGCTCCCGAACCCCGGCAGCTTGGAGCCAATCGCCTACAATCCGTTCGCTTCGATGCTTCTCTCCAGGAATCCAATCCGAATACACTCTTGCAGTATCAATGCCATTGCCGCCGCTTTGCACCCAATAGTCCAACAGCCGATGCGCCTCAATCTCTGTCTGTCGGACCCCAATCTCAGCCACTCCGAGACATAGCGCGGAAATCTTAATATCACTCCCCGGAAGCCTCACGCGGTCCATTTGGTAGTTTTGTTCGGTTACAGATGAAGCGGCTAACAGCGTGAAAATACGCTACGTCAAAGGTGACACGCGAAAAGCCTGCAGGAAGATGCGTAGCGCGATGGGTTAACTACCTCCGAAGGTTCTTTGTCGCTCGAGAGCAGCCGCAATGTTTAAGGGCTGTGCCCGCTCGGAAAGAACCCATTTCTCAGAAAAAACGGTGCCATAATCTCCGCAACAGTCGCGCCGGAGCAAGCAATGTGCGACATAAACGATAAGAATATGAAGCTTCTACTTCTCGGAGCCCTCTTAGAAGCTGTACCTCCTCATCTGTCTCGCGGGCCCACTTGTAAAAGGACATTTCGCGCTTATTGAAAATGTAGTCTATTAGTTTTGCCAAACGCGGACTGGCCTCGACTAGGTTCACGGCCTCTCTGGCCACGCGAGCATCAAACCCGATCGTCTTCACGATTTCAGAATCCGACCGCACACGGTAGTCAAATCCGACCGCAGGAAGATGGAAAAAGCTACCACCATGGCAGGCCACTCGCAGCCAAAAATCCCAATCCTCCAATCCCATCCACGGCATCTGCTCATCGTACCCACCGACCCCTTCCCATAGTGCCTTGCGATAGAGGGCACAGGCGTCTATGAAGTTCATTCGGATCAATGACAATAGATCGAATTCCTGCACTTGCCATCGGCCAGTCTTTTCCCCGAAGTACTCAGCGTCCGCGTAAATTACTCCTAGACTTGGATTTTCCTTTAGCAGAGACACTCCCTGTTCCAAGTAAACGCGTCGAAGACGATTATCGCTGTCTAAAGGCAAAATGAATTCGCCCTTGGCTCTGCGAATGCCCGCGTTACGGGCGGCACCTAAGCCACCGTTTGGCTGAGAGACGACGTTGTAGCCCGCCTCCGCGACCTCCTTAAGGATTCGAATGGTTTCGGCGTCGGACGATCCGTCATCAACGATGATCACTTCGAGCAGATTCTCATTGCGGACCTCTTCCAAGCTGGCAAGGGCTTCGCGCAGCATCGCCCCATGGTTGAAGCAGGGAATAACAATCGAAACCTTGCCTTCGGCAACCGGAGCCGTCATCATTTGGAGGCTTGGCTCGGAACTGATGTATTTAGTTTCGATCTCATCCAACGTTTAAGTCGCGCTCCCATGATTCGAAGCCACAAGACGAAAAACGAGAAAATCTTTCGGATGATGCGCCGGTCGTAAGACAAGCGCAGAGCTCCGACAATCTGCCGCCAGGCAGGCGTAAATCCGACTTTCACTAGCAGTTCGCGAGCATGGAAAACAGCCGCTTCCGCCCACCAAGACCGCGCCTTCTTGGCAAGAACGCGACCACGGGAAGGGGTGTGATAGGTCATTGTGAGATCGATCATCTCGCGCACTTCGCGTGTATCCGCAGCGTCGAGCCTCAGCCGCGATGTGGCAGAGTTTGAGTGGAGTCGGTAACACGCAAGAATGGAAGGCTCAAAACAAACTGGAAATTGGGAAGCAATTCGTTGCCACATCTCCCAATCAGGGACGTAGTGAAGCTGCGGCAAAAAACCGCCAAGCTGCTCGTACACGGTTCTTCGAACGGCAATCGCTGCACATTGAATCAGTTGCTGAGCCGTGATCTTGGCGTGCCAGTCGTCTAGTTGACCGGCGGATTCCCGGTGCAGTTCGGAGAGTTGGAGCCAATGTCCGTTCGAATTAGCGATCGCGTGTCGACAAAAGATCGCGACAGCATGGCTTTCCTCGGCTCTTTTGCGCAAAAGATCGTAAAAGCCCGGCAACACAATGTCGTCTTGGTGCAGGATATGCACCCAATCACCTCGCGCGCGCTCGACGCATCGGTTCCAAGAATTCGCCAGGCCTTGGTTTTCGGATTCGTGGTGGAACATCACCCGCCCGGCGCCAACCCGGCGAGTAACTTCGGAAGCGGTATCATCGTTCGAACCGTCATCGACTACCTCGATCTGCATCTGGTCTGGCCCCGGATCTTGCTGAAGGACGCTCGTCAGCGTTTCCTCCAAAAAATTGGAACGTGGATTGTACGTTGGTATCATTACAGACCAGAAAGGACGCGGCGAGCCAGCCTCTTTAAGTGGTGGTATCACAGGTGGATTGGCCATGGAAGTTGGCAAAGCTATGGGCAGTGATGTTTAGCAATCCACCGCGCTTTGATAACCTTCGTCCACTCTGTGAATCCCTTGCCCACCATGCATCGTTCACCGATTTCGGATCGTACTGCGGCAGGTAAAAGCCGATAACGCGTATAGATTCATCGGTCATCTATCGATAAGATTTTTGCTGAACAAAGACTTCGCGAAACTCACCGTCAATGCCGAGTGCCCGGTCTCGGATTGTGTGAATAATCACCGGGAATTGCCCCCACTGCTGGAGTAGAAAAGGAAGTTCCGCTCCCCATTCAGTGAAAACCAATGATCCATTTTCATCTATGGGGTTGCCATGATAATCGGGTTTTTCCAAATGTTGAAGGACGCCGTCTTTCACCAAAGCTCGAATCAAGGTTTTCTTGGTGCGGTACCAAGGAACTGTGAAAATATGTGCTCCTCCCGGCCGCAGGGTTCGCATGATTTCCCCGACTGCCAATCTGACATCCGGCAAATGTTCGAAGACATCCGAAGTAATAACCAAATCAAATGATCCATCTTTGAATGTTTGCGCCATCAGATCTTCGCAGCGAAATCCCCCGTGGATTTGGCCTCGCGGCGCGTCTGGAAAGAAATGAGAAGGAAGATACTCGGGACACTCCCGCGCCAACTTGTCGGATAACGGGCCACCCGGGGACGATTCATGGATCTTCAATTCCCGCCATCTTGGATAAAGTTCAGCAACTACCGACATCAATGCGCGCCACCGTGGGATGCTCTTGCAGTTGACGCATCTATACTGATCACGCAACCAAGGGCCTTCGATTTCAAAATAGACTGGGTGCTCACAAATAGAGCAGTAGCCGTGATTACCGTGATTACCTTTCCCCCGCAAGGCTTGCAGGGTTCCGCTAATCTTGCGTTTAATTCTCGATATCATACGCAAACTGCTTTGGATGACATTGCCGAAGCGGAAAAAAGCAGCCGCACAACGTCATTCATCGCCTCGATCTGCATCTCGTCTGGGTCGGGATCCTGTGCCAGGACACTGCGAAAAGTTTCTTTCAGATACGCAGCTCTCAGGTTGTAAGCCCGAATCACCACCGACCAGCACCGACGCGCACCAAAAGCTTTTCTGTCCGGAATCAACGGAGGGAAGCATCTTCTGAATGAAAGGAGCGCCACAGTTTCCGCAACACTCGTGCCGGGGCGAGTAATCCGCGCCCTAAACGATAGCTGCGCAAACCCTTTATGCTTCGGACTAAATCTTCCATGCTTTGGATTCGCGCCCGCAAAATTTGGGCATGTTCGTCCATTTCACGAATCAACCTGTAACAAACCATTTCAGGCTTACCAAAAATATAGTTGAGGAGATCCAAACGATGCTCATGGGCCTGGAGTCTCAGAGAATCGCTTCCCGCGCGATGATTGAATCCAACCTTAGCAAGATGGACAAAGGTACCCTGGCGGTTAGCCACCCGCAGCCAAAAATCCCAGTCCTCCCACCCGGTCCACGGCATTTGTTCATCATATCCGCCAACCTCTTCCCAAAGCTTCTTTCGAAAGAGAGCACAAGTATCGATGAAATTTCCCCGAATCATTGACAATAAGTCGAACTCTTGTACGTGCGACCGGCCAGTTCTATCGCCGAAATATTCAGCATCAGCGTAAACGACTCCTAAACATATGTTGTTCTTCAGCAGGGAAACTCCCTCGTTCAGGTAAGCATCTCGAAGGCGATTATCGCTACCTAATGGCAAAATGAATTCGCCTATAGCTCGGCGAATGCCTGCGTTACGAGCGGCCCCCAAGCCACGGTTCGGTTCAGTTAGAACGTAATGACCGTCTTGCTCGAGTCCATGGAGGATCTTTCTGGTTTCGACGTCGGATGACCCATCGTCGACGACGATCACCTCGAGCAGATTTGCATTACGCACCTGTTCTATGCTGGCAACCGCTTCGCGCAACTTCGTTCCCTGATTATGGCAGGGAATAACAATTGAGACCTTGCCTTCGCCAATCGGGGGATGCGTCATTTGCAGGCTGGGTTCTGAAGGGACGTGTCTAACTTCGACTTTATCCAACGTTTAAGTCGCGATCCCACGATTCGAAGCCACACGAGGAGCGAGAATTGTACGCTAGACACAGTCAGCGGGCTTGGTCGCAATAATCATGTCTTGCCAACTTAACCCATCCTTCCTCTTACACCAGGTGCCATAAAGAACTGGTTCTGTAATGTTCAATCGGTACTTAGCGTATAGGCCGCGAACAGTACTCTCGTTATACGCGACAACAGCTTCCGGTGTATCAGCGAATTCAGTACGACAGCCCGGCAATTCGTACTTGAAGCTGTGATAACTCGCTCCCTCGTTAATGAGTTTCCAGGCGGCCGGGTTTATTAGGAAGTAGGTGATGAGACACCGGTTGCTAGACTTCAATACGCGGACGACTTCGGATAGGTAATGTTCCATGTCCTGCGGCAGCATGTGCGTGAAGACGGATGTGAGGAAAATAAAGTCGAACGACGAGGTCTCGAAGGGGAGACGATATTCGCTCGCCTTGTGTTTCCCGTCGGGGTTATAAACTTTGTTATAGATGTCGGCAAAATGAAAACGAAAGTTTGGATAACGTGAGGCGTAGGTTCTCTGACACCATTGGACTGAGCGCGCAACAATATCAATGCCTTCATAACTCCCGCCCTTCAAATACTTTGTCAGGGGCCGCGCCATGCGGCCGGTTCCACTGCCAACATCCAGCACGCGATCATCTGGTTTTAGTTCGCAGAGGTCTATAAAATATCGGAAAAATTCCTCGCCGATCGCTACGTATTCAGCTGACCCATGCGACCCAACAGAGTGTAGTGAATCAGGAGGAATTAGCGGATCAGGTCCGCCCTCCGGCGCACTGACAGGAGGCTGTCTGCTTTGATCTGCCAGAGAGCGAAGTTTCTTCTTAACACAGAAACGGTTTCGCCGTAGTTGTGCGAATCGCAGCGCGCACTTAACCCGCCAATGTAGCAGCGGATAAATTGCTAATGTTCTGAGCGTGTCCTGCAAGCGATCTCTCTCGAAACGGTCTATTTCCTCAGTTCTGTGGCGGTTCGTTGCCTGCCCGGCGTGAAAACGCACCGAGCTCAACGCCTTGGGAATATATCCAACATGGGAACTCGCCATGAGGCGTACCCACATTTCCATATCCACCAGCTGACGCATGTTTTCATTGAACAATCCGACCCTATGGAATAAATCGGTCCGAACTAAGACGGCTGTGGGTTCTCCAATTTTGTTGAGCGGCCCTTGCAAGAGCTTAGACGATCTCAGAAGCAACGATCCAGCTTGATTGGTCTCGAGATTGCCAAACGCCGCGGAGAGATTCGGATGTTGCACGAGCCACTGGGTCATCAAGTCCTCTTCTACAGATGGTTCAACAAGTAAATCGCGCGGACTAAAAACGAGACCGATCCGTTTATCGGACTCGGCTACTTTGACCATCTCCTCAAGGCAGTTTGAGTGCAGCAGATCGTCCTGGAAGAGAAATTTGATGTACTTGCCTGACGCCGCGCGGATTGTGCTGTTCCAATTCGCGACCATCCCGGGAGTTTTTGCCGGCAGGATAATGACCTTGAGTTTTGATCGCTGTGCCTCCTCGCGGACGATATTTTCCGAGCCGTCCGAAGAACCGCTGTCGGAAACGATAATTTCCTGAGGAATGACGGTCTGATTGAAAATACTCTGGATAGCATCCCTGATGTACAGAGCGCCATTGTATATCGGCATGCATACACTCACGGGCACTGGGTTAAACATATCCGTCACGCGTATAATAATGCTCGATGGCAAGATTTGCTTGCTCGATCTCAGTCCAAACTGGACATGGATGCCTGTTCTTGGCGATTACGCTGGCACAGCACCGTGCGTGAGTTCGCCACATACCGATCTACGACTATCGAATTCGTTTTAGCCAGCCATACTGATGAAAGGAGAAAAGATTTCTCTGCCACAGTTCGTCATCTCTTACGAAACACTGCTCAAGTTCCAAGAACTCCTCTACCGCCTCGAAAGGGCCAGCTCCCCATTGCCGTGCGACTGGGTGACCGTTAATATTTGTGTCCTCAGCTACGAGATATCCTCCTATTCCAACAAATTCTTTATAAATGTGCAGCTCCTTCAGCACATGAGCTTTTGAGTGATCCGCATCCAATGAAACGAAGCCCGTACGTCCGGCAACCAAAGCCTTCACTTCTTGAACGACTGCCGGGTCCGTAGAATCTCCTTCTAGGAGTCGTATTCGGGGATGCGTCAATGTCCGAGCTCGTTCTTTCAGGCTGACATCAATTCCGATGACGAGTCCTTCAGCCCCCGCTTTGATCAAGTCTAAAAGGTTGGCAAAATAAAGGAGTGAACCGCCTTGATCGACTCCCGTCTGAAGAATAAATGATGGGCGAATTCGCGTCACGAGTTCTTGATACAACTGCAAATCTAACGGGCACTGTCGAATCTCGTACCCGAGAAACGTGTTCTTAAACCACGTCTCCAT
>QHNQ01000028.1 GCA_003218135.1 Verrucomicrobiota bacterium | reverse complement strand
AACAAATACGAATCCTACCACTTCTCATCGCACCGGCACTCGTCGCGCTGGTTGCGTTGACGGCTGCACCGGGCCTGGCAACGCCGAACTGCGGAGTTACAACCAGCAATCTTTTATACCCTGGACAACCTGTAGACACTGCGCACGCCGCTCACTTTCCGGATGGCTTGCTCGATTTGATGTGCAACGAGCTCGACTTTTACGGCTGGAACCTCAAGACAAAGGTGAAGGGAGATTCAGACGTCTATGTTATCCAAAACACGTTTCCGCCCGGGGCTCACAGTGGGTGGCACACACATCCGGGTCCCAGCCTGATCACCGTCACATCTGGAGCGCTCACAGTCTACGAGGCCTCGGATCCCACCTGCACGCCTAGAATCTACACAGCCGGCCAGAGCTTCACGGATCTAGGCTGCGGGGACGTACACCTGATTCGCAACGAGGGTGGCGTCAACGCAGTGACGGTCGTGGTCCAGATTGTTCCGGCGGGCGCGGCGAGACGGATCGATGAGCCGGCCCCAGGCAATTGCCCAGCAATTACGTGCCCATAATCGCCCGATCCTGGGAATGAGGAAGACGGTGAAGCGTCTGACACATACGTCCTACAGTATCTCCCGCTTGTGAACGGTAATCGGCGAGCCGTCTGCTATGAACGCGGAGCGGGGTGGCGCGTTTAAAGTCTCAACGAATTGTTTGCCATAAAGAGTTGCAATGTCTGCGTTCAATTCGGACTCACTCGCATTCCACATTTTCCATCTGGGATGCTCGACTCGATATTCGCCGCAGCCGCCGCGAAGAGAAGTGTAACCCCAGTAGTGTTCGGTGATAAATTCGGGGTGAGACCCCGCTGGAATTGTTTGCGGCTCACCAGTCGCGCTCATCTTGAGCGATTCCCATTTGCGGTCGCGTCGCCATGAAAATTCCACTTTCAAATTGGAACCCACATGTTCGATCTCGTGTTTCATCGGCACAGCAATATAATTTTCGCCGTAACATGCGCGCGCGAGGAACGCGATCGCCCGCCGCGGAACAAGTTCCCGGATGAAAACCACGCCGCGCCGCCATGTGTCCGCGGATTTTCTCCGGACGTAGAAGCGCAAATTCACTTCTTCGAAATTGCGGTGCAGGGGAATTGGAAGACCCAGGAAGCGTGTGTCGAGAAATAAAAATCCGACGACGCTGAGGAAGGTCTCACCATTTTCGAAATCGATTTCCGTGCCCGAGGGAACCATCGACGCGAGCAGGCAAGGATCGACGACATAATTCAGCATCGCAAGGTAACGCCAGTTGGCAGTGAGAAATGGTTGCACGTGCAGTTTGACAGTTCAGCGGACAACTGCGGTCAAAAGCGCAACGAAGAAAGCACGAAGCAAGCGCATGAAGAGTGTAACACTAGCTTGCTCTGAATAGATCGAACAGCTCGACGCCCGATCGGACATCACTGCAACAATTTTTCCAAGGATGGACTTCGTTGGGTGCCCAGCGCGGTAGCGCGGGCGTAGTGTTTTCTGGCGAGTTCCTTCGAGCCGGGCTGCGTGGTGATGAGAATAACCGCGAGATTAAAATGCGCATCGGGGTCGTCAGGATTGTTCGCGAGAGCCTGAAGGATCTCCTTCTCCGCTTCTTGCTGCCGTCCTTTTTGGCTGGCGGCGATACCGAGATAATTGTGAGCGGTGGCGCTCTTTGGATTGATCGCGACCGCGTTCGCTAAATCCGCGATCGCGTCGTCGAATTTCGACTGCCGATACTCAACAATGCCCAAGGTGGTGAGCAGAAAATCGTTGTCGGGCGCAATGCCCACGGCCTTTTTCAAGGCTGACTCCGCCGAGCGCAGATTGCCGGTGCGAACGTAAACGACACCAAGGTTGGAAAGCGCGTCAAGGTTGCTGGGATCTTCGGTCAGGATTTGCTGATATTGCTTTTCAGCTGCTTTGTAGTTGCCCTGCTGAAAGTTCTTCTTCGCGCCGCGAACGAGGCCCGCGATTTTCGGTGATACACTGGTTTTAGAGGGATCGGGCCCTTTCGTTGCCGCATCGCTCTCGCCACGTGACGTTGCATTTGCGTCAGCTTTCGCAATGCTGGTCGCCGATTTTTTTTCAAAGACAAAGCTCGCTTTAAATAAGCCGGCCTGCTGGTCTGAAACTGAGACCACAGGCTGCCGGAGCAAAGCAAGCTCTTCTGTGGTCAAGCTTGTAACCGGTTGCGCGAGTAATTCGATTTGGCGGTTTAACGCGTCTGATCGGATTTTCAATCTATCCAGCTCCGCGATTACGACCTTCCTTGCTTCGTCGCGTCGCGCTTCTTCCTGGCGTTCGCGGACGACGATGTTGCGCAACAGTTCGTTTTCTCTGGCGAGCTTCTCGGATTCCTCACTATTTGCACCCGCCAGCTTTGCAGCCTGAAGCTCCGTGCCTGCCTCATCCAACTGAACTCCAAGCTCGGCAGCTCTGGCTGCCAGATAATCATTTGTCTTCTCACTCTCGGCCAGTCGCTGTTGGAGCGCTCCTAATTGCTGGTTGATCTCGGCAAATTTCTGCGCCTTAATCGGATCGCTCTCGCTAAGAGTTCGGACCTTTTCCTCCGCATTGGCCAATTTCTGTTTTAGATCCTCTTTCTCCGCCAAAAGCAACTGGACACCGTGTTCGGCTTCCTTCGCGACGTTCAATTGGGCGAGCGCTTCATCGCGCTGATGTTCAAGCGTGATTATTTGATTGTTCGCCGCAGCGAATTTCGCCTGAATGTCGTTCTTTTGCTTTTCCGCCGCTACACGTGACTGATCGGCCGCAGCAACGGACTCTTTCAAACGGGCAATCTCCGCGCGCAATTCTTGCTGATCGCTCACGCTTTTTTCCTGCGACGCGTGCGACTCTCGTAAGGATTCCTGAGCGTGTACGAGCTGATCGCGCGTCTGTCTTTCTGACTCCCTCGCTTTGTCGAGTTCGCTTTGTGCTTGCCCGAGCTTGGAATTCGTTTCCTTCAGACGGGCATCGACACTTTCCTTCTCTTTGCATGCGGTTTGAAGATCGTTGCGCGATTTCTCCAACGCCGCCTGAAGTTGATCGACGTTGTTGCCCAATTTTTTTGTTGCCTCTGTGACCGACGCATCGCGCGATTCCTGGATGCTGCTTTCCACTGGTTGTGCGGCTACAACTTCAGGGCCGGGCTCGGACCAGCTCTCGGTTTCGGGCAGTGATGGAACAACTTCGGGCAAGGGACTTGAACGGGCACTGAGCGCACTTTGCCTCGTCATCCTTTCCTGGATTCTTAAGATTCCTTCGCTGATCTTTCGGCCGCGATATTCGACAATCGCTGGCTGCCACTCAGCATGCGATTTGCGCAATTCCGCGATCAGGCTTCCAGCGAATCGATATTTGGCCAAGGCCGTCTTGAATCGGTTTTCATGCTCCAGCTTTTCGCCCTGTTGCGCGGAGAGATAGGCTTTCAGGAAAATTTCACTCGGATCATCCTGTTGCCCTACTAGCGCGGTGACACCCAGGAAAAAACAGAGGATGAGCGAAGCCACACTGGCTCGCTTCATACCAAGGCGAAGCGCAACGCCAGACCAGCCGGGGGGAGGTTTTTTTTCCACTGGCGGCGAGAATTACTGGAGAGCACGGGGAAAGTCGAGTCATTTATTTGCAAAAAAAGATTCAAATTTTAAGATCTTATTTCCGCGCCAATGGTGGTCGTAGCTCAATGGTAGAGCCCCAGATTGTGGTTCTGGTTGTTGCGGGTTCGAGTCCCGTCGACCACCCGGCTTTGCAAGTTCCAAATCCCAAATTCCAAGCTCCAAACTCGCGAATCCTGCCTTTGGAGATTGGCACTTGGGGTTTTGGATTTTTGATTGTGTGCCTGTAGCTCAACCGGATAGAGCTTCTGACTTCGGATCAGAAGGTTGGGGGTTCGAATCCCTCCAGGCACGGACTTACGTTCATTTTTGTTCCCGCCCGCATGCGTATTGCGCCTGCAAGCAGAATAATTACTGATCTTAGAAAATGGCGACGACACATCGACACGAAAAGTTCATGCGCGCTGCGCTGAACCAAGCCAAAAGGGCGCTCGGCCAAACGAGTCCCAATCCGGCTGTTGGAGCGGTTCTTGTCATAGACGATCGAATCGTAGCGGAAGGACATCATCGGGAAGCGGGCCGCGATCACGCTGAGATTGAGTGCCTCCGCAATTTCGGCCGACGCGTGCCACAGCGCGCCACGCTGTACATTACACTGGAGCCGTGTTCGACAGCGGGGCGCACTGCTCCATGCACGGATGCGATCCTAAACGCTGGTATTAAAAACGTGGTCGTAGGCACGATTGACGTAAACCCGCGGCACTCCGGCAAAGGCATCACGCAGTTACGAAATGCGGGTGTTAAAGTGCGGGAAGGCATTTTGGCCGACGAGTGCACAAGACTAAATGAGGCTTTCAACAAGTGGATCATCAGTGGCCGTCCCTTCGTCATCGCAAAATGCGGGATGTCGCTTGATGGTCGCTTGACGCGCCGTGCCGCCGAGCATCGGTGGATCACTGGTCCTTTCGCACGGCGCCACGCACATGAGCTTCGCGCACACGTGGACGCGGTGCTTGTTGGAGCGGAGACGGTACGCGCAGACAACCCGCGATTAACCGTGCGCGGTGTGCGCCGCGCGCGGCAACCCTGGCGTGTCGTGCTCACGCGTTCGGGCAACCTTCCACGGCCGGCTCACTTATTTTCCGACCGGTTCGCATCACGAACGCTGATTTATCGATGTAAATCGCTGGCTGCCGTGCTGAAAAATCTTGGCAAACGAGGTATTACGAGCGTGCTGATTGAGGGTGGGGGCGAAGTGCTCGGCCAGGCGCTCGACGCGCGTCTCATTGACAAGGTGCAACTTTATCTCGGTCCTATTTTGACCGGAGGACCAGTCATCGCGTTCCCCGCTGGCGGCGCCGAAAATACCGCGAATGCATTGCACCTTCGCGGCATTTCATATCGACGGATCGCGCGGAGTGTTTGCATAACTGGATATCCGGAAGACGTCGGGCAGGGTAAAAACGGGAAACCTTTCGGGAGGCCTCCTGTTTAATCATTAGGAGGTAAAACAATGAAGAAACTTCTGTTTATTGCACTGGTGGCGGGAGGCTTGACCTTTGCCGCGGTGCCCCGCTCCGATGCTGGAGTTTACTTCAGCATTGGGCTTGGACCGGGTTACTACGGATATTACCCTTACGGCTACTATTATCCGTATCGTTATCACTATTACCGGCCCTACTACTGGTACGGCGGACACCGTTATTATTATCGCCATCATCGTCACCACCATTATTACCGATATTAAGGTGACGCCGGATCTAGAAATCAGATTGAGCTGGCTCGAAAGCAATTTCGAGCCAGCAGCATTTTAGGGGAGGATCCTTTCGCTGCGGGAGATTTGCGAAAAAAGCCGGGTCTACTTTTTTGGATTAGCCGACTCCGCTGGTTTCGTCGCAGGACTTCTGACTGGCTGATCAATCTGGAACTCTTTTTTTAGCTGCTGAATCAGTGCCGGCAGTTCCTTTTGCCGCTCAGCTTCGATTTGCTGCCGGAGCGTTTGTTCGACCTTTCGCCGTTCCTGAACGTAACGCGATTCAAATTGAGCGCGCTCCTGCGGATTCAGACGAAGACCGGATTCGCGAAGCGCGGTTTCCGTCTCACGTTGAATCGTCTGGCGCCGCAGATTCTCTCGCTGCCGCATCACGTTGCGTTCTTCGGGACTCATCTGCATCCAACGCTCCGCGTTGCGCCGGAAATTTTGCCGAGCTTCCGGCGGCATTGCGAGCCAGCGCTCACGGCTGCTTTGACCCGCTGGCCCGCGCGCAGAGCCAGCGCCCTGACCTGCCGGTGGCCCATGCGGGGGCCCGGGCATCGGCCGGCTGACCGCTCGATGTGACTGCGGTTGCGCTTGCGCAGCGGCGCAAGATAAAACAAAAATCGATAAAGCGACGACTAGCTCACAAGGTCGGCTTTTCGTCCCACACACTATTTTCATCCCAGGCGATCAATTCATCCAGATCAGCCACGACGTCATAATCTTGTGGATCGACTTTGGCCACCACCTCTAGATCGTTTCCAGACGGTGTCTGTGAGATTGGATGGCGCGTGGCGATAGCCATGCCGACCACGATGATTGCCACAGCTGAGGCTGCAACAAGTCTTCGCAGGCTAAACCAGTTTCGCGCCCGCTCGAAACGAGTCGCTTCCTGGCGGATCTTTCTTACTACGTTGCGGGCGAAGAACGGCGAAAGACTGGGCTCGGGAACGCGGCCCAGAATATCCCACAACTGTTTGTCATCTTGAGGTTCCATGGTCTCCTGTCAATTGAACTACTTGCAGCATCGGAAGTTGCGCCCGAATAAGGTGCTCAAGATTGACACTATATTCCTGGGGCTTCAAGAAAACCTTCTAGCTGTCGAATACGAGTTGGGTGGCGCATTTTGCGCAAGGCTTTTGCTTCGATCTGGCGAATCCGCTCGCGTGTGACTTGGAATTGCCGACCGACTTCCTCCAAGGTTCGGCTGTATCCATCAATCAGGCCAAAGCGTTGCTCGAGCACTTGTCGTTCTCGATCGGTCAGCGTCTCCAGCACGTCTTTGATTTTTTCTTTGAGTAAAACAATAGCGGTCATGTCGCTCGGATTTTCGGCGCCTCTATCTTCGATAAAGTCCCCAAAATTCGTTTCGTCGCTCTCACCCACCGGAGACTGCAATGAAATCGGCTGTTGGGCCATCTTGAGGACCGCACGAACACGATCAACTGGCAACAGCACTTCTTCGGCCACCTCGTCGGGCGTAGGTTCTCGTCCGTATTCCTGCACCAGCTGTTTTTGAACGCGCATGAGCTTGTTGATCGTCTCGATCATGTGCACGGGAATTCGGATCGTGCGCGCCTGATCGGCGATGGATCGTGTGATCGCCTGCCGAATCCACCATGTCGCATAAGTGGAAAACTTGTAGCCCCGCCGGTATTCAAATTTCTCGACCGCTTTCATCAGGCCCATATTGCCTTCCTGGATCAAATCGAGAAACGAAAGGCCTCGATTGGTGTATTTTTTTGCGATTGAAATAACCAGACGGAGATTGGCTTCCACCATCTCGGTCTTGGCCTTAAACGCCTGGCGCAGCCAAGTCTTCAATGTCCGATACTCTTCGGCATAATCAGAAAGCGAAAACCACAGGCTCTTTTCCAACTCACGGACTTTATTCTGAAGCTGGAGACGTCTTTTTTGACTTCGAGGATTTTTTGCTATCTCGGTGCGCAGGTACAGCGACGTGTGGTGCGCGTCGTCCGCCAGGTGCACAAATTCCTCTGTGACTCTTTGCTTCAGGTAAAAATACGGATAAATCCTTTGCAGCGAACCCAAGGTCTTTTGCAACGCCTTCATTCCCCGGGATCGCTTTTTTGACGAGTTGCGCCCAAGCTCACAAAATTTTTGGGTGATCGCCGTGCTTAATTGCTCCACCTGTTTGCACAAGCGAGGGAGGTTCTTCATGTATCTTTCGCGGCTCTCGATTTTCTTATCGAGAATCACGCGATCGAAGCGTTCGCGGCACTCGAGGAGCTTCCGGGCAAGTTCCAGATGCGCGCGCGCGACAAAGCCAAAGCGACTGATGTGCTTCTGGACCATCCCTTCGGCTTCCTCAATTCGTTTGGATATTTCAACTTCCTGTTCCCGAGTTAGCAGGGGGACCTGGCCCATCTGCTTGAGATACATCCGCACCGGATCGTCGAGAATATCAACCTTCGGTTCCGTTCTCTCATCTTCTTCGTCCTCGTCTGCGTCTTTTTTGCCATCCTTATAGCGATCCACTTCAGACGCTTCGATAACGTCGATCTCCAAGCGGCGCAGCCGCGTCAGGATCATATCCAGTTCGTCGGCGTCGGTGACGCCCTCTGGCAACGCCTCGTTTAGATCGTCAAATGTGAGGTAGCCTTGTTCCTTTGCCAGCTTGATCAGTTCGCGAATGCGATTCTGGACTTCAATAGCCGAATACAAACCAGATAGCGCTCTCGGCGCGGCATCCGGCAATTGCCCATTAGCAGATCGCCTCGAGCCGGCCCTAATGCGCGCGATTTTGAACGCAGCCCTTCTTGAGTTCTTCTTCAGATTCCGCCTGCCAGCGAGATGTTTTCTTGAGGCCACGCGGTGACGCTTGCTTCCATTAAGCCGTTGCGCCGACGATTGTCGGCTCCCTCCCCTTCGTTTCGAATGCCTGGCCAAGATTGTACGGTTAAGATTTGACTAAGACGTTCGATCTTCCCGGGCTCTAGATCGACAACTAATTGTCGGCCGAGCCGGCGGGCTGCGAAAGCTCGTGGAGCTGTTCCTGCAGGTCAAGAATTTGTTTTTGCAAATTTATGATGTCCCCGGTGCTGAGACCCGGAACTTTGATCCGGCTCTCGGCGACCGCAAGTTGCCGCCTAAACGCCGCTCGCCGCAGACCTTTCCACCAGCTTTCCGTCACCTCAACTGCGTTGGCCGGCATCTTCTGCATGAGCCAAGCAGAAACCAGACTTTCGTCCTCGGGAGAAAGTTTGGACATGAAGGCGCTCAGCGAAGCCGCGTCGTTCGTTCGAAGCTCGGTTTCCAACACCCGGATCAGTAAATCGGCGCCGGGCGTTTGTTCCAAGACCTCGCGCCAGTTCATTTTGAGAAGAAAATTACGGGATGGTTGATCACGCAAAACAAGCATCGAAATCATTGCGATGTCGTGGCCACGAACAACGTCAACCTGTTCAAGTCGACTTGGAGCTGGCGCGATCGAAGGTTTTTTGACCAGCACCTTGAATTCAGTGACGGGAATCGACAACCGAGACGCGACCTTGTGCTCTACCTGACCACGGAACAGTGGATCGTGTATTTCAGAAACCGTGCTTGCAAGAGACGCAGCCAAATCCATCTTTGCCTTCAAAGACGAGAAGTCTATTTCTCTACTCGCTCGGTCGATCCAATAGTCGAAAAAATCTGGTGCGTTAGTAATTCTTTCCCTGAAAGCATCAGCACCTTCTTCATGAATCAGAGTGTCGGGATCTTTGCCGGGCGGCATCTCGGCAATTCGTACGTAAAAGTGATTGGATAATGCGTTGTACCAAGCTGTATGGGCTACTAACCGCAACAGTGGGCTTAACGATTTCTCGGCTGCTTTTTGGCCGGCTTTATCCGAATCATAGCAGAGAACAATCTCCCTCACGTATCGTTTAAGAATGCGCGCCTGATTTTCGGTGAATGCCGTACCCTGCGGCGCCACCACATTCGTAATCCCAGCCTCAAACAAGCTTATTAAATCGACCTGTCCTTCGCAGACGACCGCACAGTTCGCCTCAATCAGAGCGCGCTTGGTTTTGTCCAATCCGAAAAGCACACGGCTCTTTTGAAAAAGGGCCGTCTCGGGCGAATTCAGATATTTCGCTGCGCCCTCTTTATCTTGTAGAAGGCGTCCACTGAACGCGATTACTTCGCCGAGGTCATTGCAAATCGGGAACATGATTCGCCCGCGAAAGCGATCGTAGGCGCTTGTCCTCTCGACCGGAGTCTTTTCCGCATCGTCCCTGGTTTTTGCGAGACCGCTCGCGATGAGATCGCGGATTTCAAAGCCCCGCGCGCGTGCCCAACTGCCGAATGCGTCCCACTCGTCAGGAGCGTAGCCGACTTGCCAACGTTTCGCGATTGTTCCTGTGATCCCGCGGTTCGCCAGATAATTTCGCGCGGCCTCGCCGACTTCTCTCTTAATCAGGTTTTCGTGGAACCATTGCGCAGCCTCAGTATGCAATTTGAGCAAACGCTCGCGCAATTCGCGTTGCCGATGTTCATCACCGGTGGCGCCTCCGCCATATTTCTCGACCACGGTTATCCCGGCGCGAGCGGCGAGTTTGCGCACCGCTGACGGAAAATCGACATGCTCGTAATCCACCACAAACCGGAAGACGCTCCCGCCTGCGCCGCAGCCGAAACAATGAAACGTTTGCCGGCTCGGACTCACCATGAACGACGGCGTCTTTTCCTGATGAAAGGGACAGAGCGCCTTGAAATTCGCTCCCGCGCGTTTCAGCGGAAAATACGAACCAATTACTTCGACGATATCGTTCGCGGCAGCGATTTGCTCGATCGTTTCCGAAGGGATCGTTCCCATGCGCGCCTGATTATTTTTACCTCGTTTGGCTTTGGAAGCGATGCCAAACTTACGCAGTGCGAAATAATCTCCAACTTGTGACAAGGAAACTGTTGTTGGCCGTTTTGTTTTCCGCGTTGACTGAGACAGTGACAGCGGAAGCGCGTGAGGTGATTCACAAAGGTGACGCGGTCGTCATGCCGTTGCGAGGGGAAGTCGCGCCTTCGCTACTGGCATTTTTACGGCGCGCGGTCAAAACAGCCGAAAACAACGAAGCCTCCGCGATCATCTTCGAGATGAATACTTACGGTGGGCGTTTGGATGCTGCGGCGGATATCGTCAACGCGCTCAATCAAACGAAAATCCCCACGTACACATTTATCAATACAAACGCCGGCTCGGCGGGTGCGCTCATCGCCATCGCCACTCAACATATTTACATGGCACCGGTGAGCGCCATTGGCGCTGCCGCGCCAATTCTTCCGACTGGAGAAGATCTTCCCGCCACAGCCAAGGAGAAGACGATTTCATATTGGTCTGCGCTCGTCCGCGGCTCGGCGATCAAGAACGGCCACAATCCCGATCTTGCCGAGGCGTTCATGAACAAAGATAAAGAAGTAAAGATCGGCGACCGCGTGGTTCACCCCAAGGGAGCGGTCCTGACTCTTAATGCGCAGGAAGGGACTGAAAAGATCAACGGCAAGCCGTTACTCGCAGAAGGCATCGTCGATTCAATTGCCGATCTAACCAAAAAAGCCGGGCTCAAAGGCAACGTCGCGACGATCGAGCCCACTGGGTTCGAGCAAATCGCGTTTTGGATCACTGCGATCGCGCCGTTGCTGCTCCTGGGCGGAATCCTCGGCGCGTATCTGGAGTTCAAACTGCCGGGGGTGACATGGCCCGGGATCATTTCTGCGATTTGCTTTGCGCTCTTTTTTCTTGGCCATTATCTGGCGGGGCTCGCCGGCTGGGAAGTTGTCGCGCTTTTTGTCCTCGGGATGGTTCTCGTATTAATCGAGATTCTTTTCTTCGCGCATACCACAATTGTTTTCGGCGTCCTCGGGGTGTTTCTCATGCTGGCCTCATTGCTTTGGACGATGATCGATCGTTACCCGGGGCAAAACTTTTTCCCAACCGGGAAAATGCTCGCGATGCCGTTGCTCAACATGTTCATCGCGATCGTCGGCTCATTCATCGTCATCGCCCTGCTCGCGCGCTATCTGCCGCGTACAAGCATTTATCGGCGATTCGCCTTGATGGATTCGAATCCGCCCGGGCCATCGTTAGCCGGCATGCCAAGACAATTCGCTACTGCCCTCGCGCTCGCGCCCGGAATGCAAGGCACCGCAATCACGGTTTTGCGACCGAGCGGCAAAGCGCGCTTCGCCGATCACGTAGTCGATGTTGTCACCGAAGGCGAATTCATTGCCCCGCAAACACCAGTCACCGTAATCCAAGCAGACGGGATGCGGGTGGTGGTAAAAAGCGCCGCGCAGGCCTAACAAGTCGTTCAGCCGCCGGCAACGACGCGGATGAATTCGATACGGTCGCCTTGGGATAGGGGGCGCTCTGACCATTCGTGTCGATGCACGGCGAGACCGTTGTGCTCAACCAAGATCGATTGCGGCGGTAATTGATACCGATCAATTAGCTCCGCGATCGTTTTGGCTTGTCGAGTATCCACGCATTCGCCGTTGAGCAAAATTTTCATCGCTGCGAAATCCGGCGGTCGTATACCGCCGCTACAGATGAAATTGTCATGCACTACACAGTGCCTGGTCCCAATCTTTCCAAACCGGTTCGAGCCCGCGACGGCGAAGCACTGCGGCGATTTCGGCTGGGGAACGTTCGTCGCTGATCTCACGCTCGCGCGTGCTCAACACGATCCCGAGCTGCGGAAACACAATGCGCAATGCGCAAACCAACTGAGCGAGTTCGCGGTCGGTGATGGAGAAAAGCGGACGAAACCCGCCTGCTGCCGGGCGCAAGCGGGGAAGACTGACAGTGATTTGCGCCTGCCAGCAATGTCTGAACAAATACTCGAGGTGCGCTGCAAGCGCGATCGCTTCGTCCTGCCACCGCGACAAGCCGATGAGCGCGCCGATGCCCAGGCGGCGAAAACCAGCCGCATACCCGCGCTCGGCACAATCGAGCCGAAAATTAAAATCGCGCTTTGGCCCGGCAGTATGCATCTCAGCATAGACACCGCGGTTGTAGGTCTCCTGATAAACGACGAGCCCTTCCGCCCCGGCCTCGACAATCCGCACATAATCCTCCGTCTCCATTGGACCCACTTCGATCGAGATCGACGAAAAATCCGGGGCGAGCGAGCGCACGCATTCAGCCAAGTAATCGCGGCTGACAAACTTTGGATGTTCACCTGCGACAAGAAGAATCTGGCGAAATCCCTGTCGGGCGAGATGCTGCGCTTCAGCGATGACTTCATCGACTTCGAGCGTGACGCGGAGGATGGGATTGTCACGGGAGAAACCGCAATACCGACAATTGTTGATGCACTCGTTGGAAAGATAAAGCGGAGCAAACAGCCGCATCGTGCGTCCAAAATTTTGCAACGTCAGCGACCGTGACGCTTGGGCCATTGCTTCGAGTTCGTGATCCGATTTCGGTGAAATCAGATCCTCGAAGCGCTGAACAAGCGCGGATTTTGTCAGAGCAAGGTTGTCCAAAGTCTCGGCGAATGACATCAGGATAATTTCGTGCCCATGCGGGCCTTCGCAAACGCCAATCGCGATCTTCGTGGGAAGCAGTTAACGGTGTCGGCGGACTGGAGACCGCCGTTCCTTGTCGCGTACAAAAAAGCGGCGTCCAGTGTTTCGGACGCCGCTTTCAAGCAAAGCCTAGCGTGGATGTTTAGAAGGCAAAATTCACGCCGGTGCGGACCATGCCGAAGTTGTTTTGGGGTCCGTCGACAATGTTCCAGCTGAAATCACTGACCCAGCCAATGTGCGGGGTGAACCGAATTTCTATTCCACCGCCAACCTGACCGATTGCCCGCGCCTCGCTGTTTGTATGACCAACCGTCTGCACAATGTCGAAGCCTTCTCCCGGTTCAGTAAATGCCTTATTGATTGGCCTCTGGCCGCCACCAAAGATCCCGCCGGCGCCGCCAAAAATATAAGGCGCAAAGCGCGTGCAAGGAATCGGATAGCGGAGAGTCAAGGTGCCTAATACGGCTCCGATCGCGTTGCGCTCACTGTGGAAGCTGCGCTGAAAAATTCCGTCACTGAAATCGACGAAGATATCTTCGCGTTTCTGGTTTGCATCAACCGCCCATCCTTCGATCCCCACGCCAATGTAGCGCATGAAGAAGTACTTGAAATCGACGCCACCACCCCAGGCGTGATTGGCCTCGATGTACCGGTCGTCTACCCAATCATGTCCCACGAAGGCATACGTGCCCCAAAGCGAGACGTTAAACTCTCTATCCGCGTACCATTCAGGACAAGGCGGCGGAGCTACCTGTTTCATTTCCTTCCCAGAATACTCAGTTCCGGCAAACGCGGCCGAAGCGAGCGCGCCTGCCCCTAACAGGCACAACAGCAACTTTTTCATTTATTTCTCCTTTTGGTTAAGTTTCCTTTTAGCCTCCAAACATTTTGGCGTCCAAGTCAAAACGAAGTTCGCATCCGTGTCTGGATGCCCGAGTCTGAGCCGAGCCGCCCGAATTTGCAAGTCTTTTTTGACCCGCCTTAAGGCTTCAGTTCGGCCCCGGTATTGGCGTCCGTAATGACGAACCTTTCATGGTGAAATGTAGGGTCGCCGCGGAACATTAAGCGACCTGCGTACCGGCGCTCCAGTTCCACCAATAGTTCTTCATCTTCCTCTCTTAATCGCTTCAAAACGTCGGGGTTCAAGATCACCCGGATTTCGTGAATGGTGTCCTGATATTTGCGCATGACGGTGTTTAGAGTCCTGTGCAGTTCCACGCTTGTGGTCATGGATGTTTTCACAACTCCACGCCCAGCGCAGTACGGGCAATTTTCATAGATCGTGTCGCTCAGGCTTTCCTGGGCTCTTTGTCGGGTCATCTCCATCAGGCCGAGTTGTGAAATGGGAAGCACATGCGTCCTGGCTTTATCACGGCTGAGCCGCTCCTTCATCAAATTGTAAACCGCCTGCTGGTCTCTCCGGCTCTTCATGTCGATGAAGTCGCTTATGATCAAACCACCGATGTTGCGCAACCGAAGCTGGCGCGCGATTTCATCTGCCGCCTCCAGGTTGGTTTGCAAAATTGTTTTCTCCACATCGCGTCCCCCCTTATTGCGGCCGGTATTCACATCAATGGCTACCAACGCTTCAGTCTCATCAATCACGATATACCCGCCACAGTTCAGCCAGACTTGCCTGTGAAATGCGTCGTCGATTTGTTTTTGCACGCCGTAAGTCTCGAAAATCGGCGTGGCACCGTCGTAAAAACGAACCCGATTACGCGCGCGCCTGGAAATCTGCCCAATCATTTCGATCATCCTGTCCGTTGATTCCCGATCGTCGCAAACGACCTGGTCGATTTCTTCGGTCAGAAAATCGCGCACCGTTCGCTCAACCAGGTCCGGTTCCTCAAACAGCCGACAAGGAGCCGGGTTGTCGCGAATGGCCTGCTCTACTTTGGCCCACTGATCGAGCAGGAAACGCAGATCGCGGACGAAATATCTGGCGCGCTGGCCTTCGCCTACTGTGCGAATGATGACTCCAACACCTTCTGGAGTGTCCAGGTCGCGCAGAACCTTACGGAGCCGCTCGCGTTCCTTTGGGTTCTCAATTTTTCGCGAGATACCGCTGTGATCACTGAACGGCATCAGCACTAGGTAACGCCCCGGAAAACTGAGATTGGTAGTCACCCGCGGCCCCTTTGTACCGATCGGGCCTTTGGTTACCTGCACAATGACATCCGAGCTGACCGGGTAAATACTCGGTATATCTTTTACGGTGATTCGTTTTCGAGGACGCTTGTTTCCTCGGCGATCGATTTCTTCAATCCCGCTATCAAGCGCGGCCGGAATCGCATCCCAAAAATGCAGAAACGCGTTTTTCTCGAAGCCGATGTCGACAAACATCGCCTTCAATCCCATCTCGATGTTTCGGACTTTTCCCTTGTAGATGCTGCCGACGATATTCCTCGAGGTGCTACGTTCGACGCTATATTCCTCCAGTCGGCTGTTTTCTAGCAGCGCTACCCGCGATTCGAGTTTTTCCACGCTGAGTATCAGCTTGTTGCCAGTCTTTCGAGAAGAAAGCCCCAAAATCTTTTTTACCTTGTCTATCATAAAACTGAAGAGGTTGATCTGTCAGAAGCCAAATTCCCGATACGTCCTGCGGTAATGGTTCTGACCAGAAGTTCATCGTGTATTTGTTCCACGCCGGCGGTTAGGCGGTGGCGGCGGTGGTGCAGGTGCCGGTTGCCGGCGTACTCCAAAAAGACGTTCAAAAAAGTTGCGTGGTGCCTGGGGCGCAGCCGAGGTCGTCCGAACTACGGGAGCGCTTCCTCGCCGCCGGACGCTCCCTTGAGAATCTGCTTCGGGTTCGACATCGGGCGACGCGTCGGAGCTTGCCATTTGCGCAGCCGCGCCTTGTGCATTATCGGCACCTTCCTCATCATCGCTTCCGAGATTTCCTCCCGCGTCGTGATAAGCCACTGCTTTGATCAATTGGAGCGGATTGGCGTGATGTGCGGGTGTGAGCCAAGCGACCTTCATGTCGAACTTTCCTTCATCCTGCGCGAGCGTGCGTTCGAGAATGCGTGTAGCGATCGGGCCCGCAACCTCTCCGCCGTGCCCAGAGGCGCCCTGCACCATCACTACGACGACGTACTTCGGATGGTCAAATGGCGCGAAACACGCAAACCACGCAACGTTTTCCTCGTGGCCGCGCTCGGTGGCCTGCGCAGTGCCGGTTTTTCCCGCGACCACCCAATCTTGCAAATGTGCCCTGCCGCCGGTTCCACCGCCTTCGTTGACAACCTTCCAAAGACCTTTGCGGACCAGCTCGATCCGGTCAGGGGGGATTTCCTGACGTAAATCCGATCGGACCCGCGGTGGTGGCGCTGCTGGATTGCCTTGCTCATCTAAGAGCGGAGAGCCGTCTTGCTTCAAAACCTTATCGACCAAGCGTGGGTAATAACAGACGCCGCCGTTTGCGATCGCTGCATAGGACATAGCCAGTTGCAGTGGAGAAACAAGTGTGTAGCCCTGACCAATTGAAACGTTCGCCGTTTGCGCTTGTGACCATCTCTCTTGTGGATGATGGATTTGCATCCACTCTGGCCCGGGCATATTGCCGGTCTGTTCGCCGCTGAGTTGCAGACCTGATTCCTCGCCGATTCCCAACATCTTGCCAATGTGGTCAATCGACTGAATCCCGGCTGCATTGCCGTACTGATAGAAAAAGGAGTCGCACGACACCTTGATCGCATCGGCCAGTCCGATGGTCCCGTGGGTATAATGTTTTGAGGCTACCCAGCATTGGAAGAAGTGGTCACCGTAACTCACACCGCCACCGCAGCTGTATTTAGCACCTGCTAAATTTTTCGCGCCCCGCAATCCGGCGAGTGACGTGATGAGCTTAAATGTGGATCCTGGCGGCAGGCAACTAATCGCGCGGTTGACTAATGGATCGGCCTCGTCTTTCTGCAGCGCTTTCCAATCCTTGGCCTTGATGCTGGGGATGAAAGTATTTGGATCAAATGAGGGAACCGAAGTCAGCGCCAGAACGTTGCCGTTGTTTGGATCGACAACTACCGCACCAGCCCGACTCACCGCGCGCAGCGCTTCCTCTGCAATCGCCTGAATGCGCGAATCGATAGTGAGGAAAACGTTGGCGCCTTGTTGTGGAGGATCTTCCTTAAGGACACCTTCGATCGTTCCCTTGGCATTCTTGCGCAAATAACGCACACCAGGTTTCCCGCGCAGATATTGGTCCATCGTTTTTTCGATGTTCGATTTTCCTTCCACGTCCTGCTGGTAAAAGGTGAATTTCCCTGCTTCCTCTTTGTCGATGTCATTGGGCATGCCGACGTAACCCAGAATATGGGCGGCCAACGCACCATAGACGTACGAGCGCACCGGTTTGATCGCGATATCTACTCCCGGCAATCCGACGTCATGTTCAGAGAATTTCGCTAAAGTTGGGAAATCGATATCTTTGACGTAGGAGTATGGGACCTCGGTGTCGTTGCGATAATGTTTCTGCAACCGACCGGCATTGTAGTCGCGTGCAAGATCGAGGTCGTTAAGACGTGGGACGATACCGTCATTCACAATCTTGATTATGTCTGGCTCCTTTTGATCTTTCGGCATGCCATTGATGACTGCTCGATATTCAGTCAACGGTGGCGAACCAAAGCGTTCGCGATAGCCTTTAACCATTTCGGGCAAATAGAAATCCACCTCATAACTGGCGCGGTTTTGGACAAGAGTCACGCCGTTGCGGTCTTTGATCTCGCCGCGCACGGAGGGGATGCGGACGGTCGCTTGGGAACTGCCACGAAGCTGTGAAGTCCATTCTGCGCCATGGGCTACTTGTATCCACCAGAGCCTCAGCCCGAGCGCGCCCATGCCCAACAGCATGAGTAAGCCAACAAGCTGAATCCGGAGACGTGAGCTCAGCCGGCCTCTGTTCATTTGTATTGCCTCCCTTCGGGACTATACGGATAAGCCGTCATACGTCCCATCCACTGAAGCAGCCAGAAAACAATCGGCGCGATAGCCATAGCAATGAGACCTGGTGTGCCGATTTGCCAGCAAATTTCGCGGTTAAAAACAAGAGAGCCGCGGCGAAACGTGATCATGAGGTATTGCGCCAAAACTATCAACGACGTAAAGATGCCGCTCAGGATGCAATGCACTTCCCAGTGGCCGCGGGCAAAGAGCGGTCTGAGCCCATGCATTATTCCTGCCAGCACACCGTAAAGCAGTATCGACGATCCTGCTGAGATTTCAACTTTGCCACCAATCACTTGCACAGTAAGCGCATCAAGCAAAACCCCCGCGTACAGCGCAAGCGCCAGCATCAACGGAAACGGCAGAGCCATCGCACCATAAAAAACGATTACCGGCACAATATAGACATGCGCATTGTAGAGCCACGGCAGCGCCGGAATGAACAGCTCCGCAATCTGCGCCACCAGCACCAGAAACAGCAGAAGAACAAAAAATATCATCTTCGTCCAGTTACCACAAACACATCCTCCAAATGCGACAGATCGACCGCTGGAGTCAGTTGGGCTTGTCCGTCTAACTCCCGAACCCGGTAACTTTTCACTAAACCAACGAGCAACCCCGACGGAAAAACGCCGCCTACTCCGGAAGTGTAAACTTTCTGGCCGGGCTTTAGGTCAGCCTGCTTCGATAAGAAATTCAGGTTCAGAAGAGGAGTTAGTCCCGTTGTGGTTCGTTCGCCAGAGACGATCCCCTGCTCGCGGCTGCCTTCGACTGAAGCCGCGAGCCGGCAATTTTCATCCGAAACCAACAACACAACCGAAATGCTGTCGCTCACGGTAGTAGTTTTTCCGACCAGACCCAAGTCGGTTACTACAGGCATATCCGTTTCGATGCCGTCTCTTCTGCCACGATTGATTGTAATGGTCCGCCACCAAGTCGAGGAGTCGCGCGCAATAATTTCTGCTGCGATCAACTTGAAGACGGACCGCTCTCGATAATTCAGCGCGTGACGCAGACGATTAACTTCGTGCTCCACATCTCGCAGGCCCTGGTTGGTCGCGCGCAGCTCTCGGTTTTCCACCTGAAGTGCAGCACTCTCGTGCTCGAGTTGATCGAGAGACCTCAAGCCGGTGCGCACGGATGTGATCTGCTTTTTTATCCCCGAACCGCCCGTCAAAAATGGCGCCAGCAACTGGTACACGCTCGCCTTGAACTTCTGCGTCGTCTCAGGCCCGAAGCTGAGAAAATACCCCAAAACAGCGCCAAAGATCAGCAGCGCGATAATACTTGTACGGCTCATGTCGATTCCGGATTGCAGATTGCGCGTTTGGACTTGATTGAGATCGAAATCAGCGGAAGAACGGAAGTCAATCCGCAATCCGAAATCGTCAATCCGCAATTATCCGCGCCACTGGCGATCGGCTGAAGCGACCTGACGCAGAAACTTAAGTTCATTGAGGCATTTGCCGGTCCCTTCCGCCACTGCACTAAGCGGATCTTCAGCTACATGGACAGGCAAACCTGTTTCCTCACTCAAAAGTTTGTCAAAGCCCCGTAGCAACGCACCTCCGCCCGCCAGTACCAATCCGCGATCGACAAGATCCGCCGAAAGTTCAGGAGGACAGCGTTCGAGGGTAATACGCACGGAATCAACGATGGTGGAGATCGGTTCGAGCAACGCTTCGCGCACTTCCTGTGAAGTAATCATGAGCGTTTTTGGCAAACCAGCGACGAGATCGCGCCCCTTCACTTCAACGCTGGTTTCTTTTTCGCTCGGATACGCCGAGCCAATCTTGATCTTGATTTCTTCTGCCGTGCGTTCGCCGACCATCAAATTGTAAGCGCGCTTCATGTATTGTACGATGGCCTCGTCCAACTCATCGCCTGCGACGCGCACGCTTCGACTGAACACAATTCCGGAAAGTGAAATAAGAGCGACTTCGGTCGTGCCGCCACCGATATCGATGATCATGTTGCCTGCCGGATCCTGTACTGGGAGTCCCACGCCGATTGCCGCCGCCATCGGTTCCTCGATCAAATAAACTTCGCGCGCACCGGCGTGCGTCGCGGATTCACGTACAGCGCGCTTTTCCACTTCGGTAATTCCGGAAGGCACTGCGATCACTACGCGCGGCCTGGCGCGTACCCGCCGGTTATGCACTTTGCTGATGAAGTGCCGCAACATTGCCTCAGTAACTTCGAAGTCGGCAATCACGCCATCCTTTAGCGGACGCACCGCGACAATATTCGCCGGCGTGCGGCCGAGCATGCGCTTGGCTTCGTCACCGACTGCCAGGACTCTGTTGGTTCCGGCCTGCACGGCTACCACCGATGGCTCACGTAAGACGATCCCCTGGTCTTTTACGTAAACAAGAGTGTTTGCCGTCCCGAGATCGATGCCGATGTCGCTGGATAACCAGCCGAAAAGTCCGTTGAACATGAATTACTTATTAGCAGCACTTCCAGTCCGAAGGAAACGCGTTCACCGTCTGAGCGAATCCATTTTCGCAGGACTCTTTCCTGCGGCGCGGTTCGGCCAGGCTGAAACGCGGTAACATGAAACAGCGCGGCGCGCCGTCAAGCGCATTCTGTTTCAGTAGCGAGTGTTGCATTGCGGTCATCACTGCGACCTTGCCATCAATGCATTACTCCTTTACTGCATCACTCATGGCGAGAATCATCATCGCTCCGTCCGTTCTTGCCGCCGATTTTTCGCGGCTCAGCGATGAAATTCATCGCATCGAAACCGCAGGCGCGGATTGGATCCATTGCGACATCATGGATGGACATTTTGTCGATAACATTTCCTTTGGGCCGGACATTGTTCGATTCGTCCGCAAAGAAACAAGTCTGCCACTCGACGTGCATCTCATGATCGAGCATGCCGAGCATTATGTGCCGCGATTCATCAAAGTCGGCGCAAACTCAATCACCGTTCACGTGGAACCGGAAGCCAAACACGACGTCGTGAAAACGTTGCGGCAAATTCGCGAGGCGGGCTGTCGAGCGGGCCTTACGCTAAATCCCGAGACCGCGTTCGACTTGGTCGAACCGTTCCTCGGCACGATCGATATGCTGCTTGTGATGACTGTGCATCCTGGCTTTGGCGGACAAGAGTTCCGCGCCGATCAGATGGAAAAGGTCAGGCGCGCGGCGGCATGGAACAAATCGCGCGAGCGCAAGATAGACATTGAAGTGGACGGCGGCATTAATGACAGGACCGCGCGAATCTCAATAGAAAACGGCGCGAACGTACTCGTGGCCGGCACTTCGATTTTTCACTCGAAGGACTACGCCAAAGCGATCCGCGAATTGCGTGGCGTCCCAGGCGTAAACTGAGCCGTTCCCGAACGGAGGAAGGGACACGTCACTACCGCACGTCGAGCACGTAGATGACCGCGCGGTTAGGCGTGCGCTATCCCGCCACCACCGGCTCGGCTTCTTCGGCCGTTTCGGCCATTACTTCATCAGTTTGGGTGACGCGGACAACTTCTTCGATGGTTGTTCTGCCTTGGGCGACGCGCCGCCAGCCGTCCTGTCGCAACGTCTCCATACCTTCGGCAATAGCGCATTGCTTCAGTTCGCCGCCATCGCGCTTTTGCATGACGAGCCTTCTCAACGGCTCGGTGATGAGGCAAATTTCATAGATCGCCGCGCGACCCTGATACCCGGTCTGGCGGCATTGGTCGCAACCGGCGCCGCGCCGGAAGCGGGTGCCGTGTTCTTTGACTGGAAAACCGATCTCGGCCAGATATTCGTGCGGATAATCAACAACTTCGACGCAGTCAGGGCAAATCGTCCGCACGAGGCGTTGCGCGATGAAACATTTCACTACCGAGGCGAGCAGGAAGGGTTCCACGTCCATGTCGAGCAAACGCGTGATGCCTCCAACGGCGTCATTGGTGTGCAGCGTGCTGAAAACAAGGTGACCAGTCATCGCCGCGCGAATCGCGATGTCCGCCGTCTCGATATCACGGATCTCACCAACCATCACTACATTCGGATCTTGTCGCAAAATGTGGCGGAGACCTTTGGCGAAGGTCAGATCAATTTCTGGTTTCACATCGATTTGCGAAACACCGGCAATACGGTACTCGACCGGTTCTTCGATCGTGATGATGCGGCGTTGCACTGAATTGATGCTGCTCAGGAAACAATAGAGCGAGGTCGATTTTCCGCAGCCGGTTGGGCCGGTAAGCAGAATGATTCCGTTGGGCTGCGTCAACAGATGACGGATGATTTTCTCCTGTTTCTCGCCGAGATCGAGCCGTTCGAAATTGAATTGCTGCTCGCCGCGACTGAGCAACCGGAGACTGATTGACTCGCCATTTACGGTTGGAATCGTGGAAACGCGCACGTCGATCTCCTGATTGTTGGCGAGCAAATTCATGCGGCCGTCCTGAGGCAACCGGCGTTCTGCGATATCCATGTGCGACATGACTTTCAGGCGCGAGATAATGGCCGATTGCAAGACGCGTAACTGCGGCGGCACAGCGACTTCGTGCAAAATTCCATCAATTCGATACCGAATCCGCAGATCGTTTTCGAGCGGCTCGACGTGAATGTCAGTGGCGCGCTCCAGGATCGCTTCGCGAATGATTTGGTTTACGAATTTCACCACGGACGCCTCGGGATCGTCGGCATTGAGTTCGATCGCCGTCTCAGCGTCGTTCAATAGGTCGAGCGAACCTCGCGTTTTTAGAATTTCGTCGAATGTCTCGGCGCCGACGCCGTACAGCGTTTTCATTGCGCGCAAGAGCTGCGCGCGCGGAACCAGCACCCACTCGGCCGGTTTCTTCAAAAGCTGCGCGGCCAGCTGCCGGCCGATGGAATTGAAAAGATCGTATGTCGCCAGCACCACGGAATTTTCCTTCACCTCGATCGGCAAAACATGATGTTGAAAAACAAAACGACTCGGTAAGATCGATAATGCCACGCGATCGATTTTTTTCGCGTCCATGGAGACAACCGGCACCCGGAAGAAATTCCCAATTGCGCCGAGGAAACGTTGCTCATCCACTTTACCCGAATCGAGCACCTGGCTTACCCAAGAACCGCCGTTCAAGTTCGTTGCCAGTTGCGCCGCTTCTTCCTGTGAAGACACACCGCTTTGCAGCAGCAAATTAATCAGGGACTGACTGGGAGTTCCGTTCATCAGCGAAACTCAGGGCATGTGCAACGCACGCCGCACAGGATCCGTAAGGGTGCCGGTGACCTTCATCGAACAGTTCTTTTGCAGCCGTGCGATAGCATCCGCGACCTCTTCGGTGTACACGCCGTCCACCGGGCCGCAATAGTAGCCCAACCGGCGTAGCGCCGCTTGCATTGAGCCGACGTAAGCCGGCTGCAGAACGAGTTGTTCGGGGGCCTTGAGATAATAAATCCACCGCCAACGATATCTCGGCGCAAAGTCAGTGGCATTCACGCGCGGCCCCTGATGAACCAATCCCCATTCATCTCTCTGCGCCAAAACATCTGTCGGCCGAAAAATATCGTGAGACAAAACGTCGAACTCATCACCTTGCGCGATGGTTGCACCAAGGCCGAGAATCAAAGCGAGTGTTATTCGTTTCATAAAGCGTAGAGGCCGCTACTACATATCTTTCGCCGCGGGAATATCGGGGGGCGGCAAGGGTAACTGTTTGCCGCCTTCCACTTTGGGGCAATCCGGACACTCGTTCTGATCGAGTTCCGGCCCAAAATGCGTGGTGTCCTCCCATCTCTGGCGCAGCCGATACGCATCCAACTTGGTCAGCGAGACCTGCGGACACATAAGAATGATCAGCTCGCGGCGCGTCTTGCTAACTGCTGTGCCACGGAACGCCACGCCGATTAGGGGGATGCGCGAGAGATAAGGAATGCCTTGGTACTGCTTGTTCTTTTCCTCTTCGACCAATCCGCCCAGGATGATGGTCGATCCGTTCGCCGCGGAAACGTTGGTGCGAATATAACGCGTAGCGATTGTTGGGACCTGATTGCCACTGATGCTTACATCTCCGCCTGGCACAATACTGTCGATCTTCTGCAAAATATCGAGCGACACTTCCTTCTCGGAATTAATGAGCGGCACGACCTCAAGCTGAAGCACGACTTTCTTGTATTCGATGCTCGCCTGTACGGCAGCCGTTCCGTTGATCCCGACAGTTCCAACATTAGAGAGAGTATTGACAGGCACCGGAACCTCCTGCCCTGATGCGATGATTGCCTTCTTGTTGTTGCTCGTGAACACCGTCGGCCGCGACATAACTTTGAACCGGCCGGTGGACTCGAGCAGATGCACAATAGCCGCGAGATAGTTTCCAGCCGCGACATATATGTTTGTGCCATTGGTTACCTGCTGAATGATCTGACCGAAATTGATCAGATTGGAAGGATCGAGAATGGACCCCGTGTTGCCGCCGACGATTCCAGGTGAAATGGAAGGAGCAACACTCGGGACCGGAATCCGTGGGTTGTTCAAGCCAAATATGGTGTTGTTGCGAGAAATTCCCACCACTTTGTTTTGGTACTTGGCGAACCAATCGACACCGAATTCTTCGCTGTTATTGAGTGTCAACTGTCCAATAACCGTGCTGAGCGCCACTTGCGGCGCCTTGACGTCCATTTCATCCAAAATTTTTTCCACCTTCACGACCACCTCGCGGTTGCCTAGGATGATGATGCTGTTTGCACGTTGATCAGCGATGAGCTTGGCGTTTCCGATGACAACTGCCTTAGGCGCAGTGTCCACCGGTTGAGTAGAAAGTTCTTCCGAGATGTTCAGCGTGCTGCCGCCAGCAGTACCTGTATCGCCCCCGCTGAAGGGAGTTGTCCCCGAGTAACCTGACCGGCGCTGTTGTTGTTGTCCTGCAGGCGAAGCTGCAGGAGGCGCTAGGGCTCCACCCGCGCCCGCGCCACCGCCACCACCTTCTGTTCCCGGTTCAGTCAATGCCTGCACAAGCACTGGCAAAACTTCGCCGGCGGAAATGTATCGCAGTGGTCGGGTGACGGGCTTTCCAAATTCAACATTGGCATCGAATTCGTGGATCAACTTACGAATGAAAGGCATGTTGATCGGACGTGTCACTATGTGAATCCGATTGGTGCGCACATCCGGAGTAAGTTTGATCTTTCCGACGATTACTGCCTCTTCGGACAGCAGACCACCTCCAGCTTCCACTTGCATTGGTTGCGGCACCGCTCCAGGCACCTTGACCGCGCGGACGCCGGGCTGGCCTGGCGTCTGACTTCCCTTCTCGAAAATTTCATTCAGCATGTCGACAACTTTGCTGGCGTCGGCCCGCTCCAGCTTGATAAACTCGCTCACCACTTCCGCAGGAGCGACGTCCACTTGTTCGATCACACCAGCAAGCTCTCGAATGATGTCGGCATTCTGCGTCACCAAAAGACTGGATGATTTCGGCAGAGCCAGAATATTGATCGTGCCCGAGCTTCCCTGAAAATATGCCATCAGCACTTGCTGAAGCTCCTGAGGATCCGCGTACTGCAGCTTGAACAAGAAACTGACTACCGGGTTCCCCGGCGGAATGTCAGCCATGTCAGAAATAATCGGAACCGGGGCTTTGCGAGGGTTCTGACCAGCCCCGACCACGTCGATGATGTCGCGTCCAGCGGGAACGAGCGAAATTCCATTCAGCGCCATGCTTATCTCGATGATTTTGATTGCCTCCTCGCGCGACACGTCTTTGGCGATGAAAATGTTGACCTTGCCCTGTACAAAATTATCCATCACCAGTTTCTTACCGGTGAGCTGCTCGTACAGATGCAACACATCTGCCACATCGCTGTTTGGAAACTGAAGCCGTACGGTTGCTGGCGCATTGGCAGGAGCTGGCGGGTCTGCCGGTGGTGGATCAGTTACTTTAGAACCAGGCGTCTCTCCCGGTTGCGGTACCTTGACAGGCCGCACTCCCTGGGCACCCTGTGGTGCGCCTTGAGCAAGAATCAACGTCGCGTTGGCAAACACGAGGATCGCCGCGCCCGCAACGCATGAGCGTAGCGATTTGGGCAGGGCGATGCAGATAAACCGGTGCACAGTCTTATCTGGGTGGATTGGCGACGCTAGTAGATTTATGAAACCCGTCAACGTATTTCCCTCAGTTGAACAATCCTTCACTGCTCGCGCTGAATGAGACAAAGCCCCGTAGCTTACTACCGATCACCTGCGCCGCAAGTGCTTGGCCCTTCGAATCCGCGAAGCACGTCTGCCGTGGCGCACCGGTTGCGACTCGGACGTACGATCGCGATTACCTCATGTATTCTAGTAATGCCGATCGCTGGCACGGCGCTCGGCGGAATCCCAAACGACATTCCTCGGATCCGCTCTGTTCTTCACGCACAACAGCAAGCCTGGAACCGCGGCGACATTGATGGATTCATGAACGGCTATGCGCGCTCACCGTCGACTGTTTTTGTTTCAGGCGATGAAGTCAGACGCGGTTGGGACATAGTCCGCGAGCGGTATCGAACCAAATACTCCGATCGGGCGAAAATGGGGACGCTTACTTTTTCAGAGCTTGAGATCACTCTGCTGTCTCCTGACGCCGCCGCGGTGCTCGGTCACTGGAGCTTGAAACGCGCAAAGGACCGACCGCATGGCCGCTTCACGCTGATTTTCAAACGCCTGCCCGAAGGCTGGCGCATCGTGCACGATCATACGTCTGCGGCGCCATAAAAGTGATTTGTCGGGCGTCTGTGTCAGACGCCGGCGTTTCACAGAAACGCCCTACAATTCACGCAGCCTCACGAGAAGCTTCTCGTGAATGTTATCGAAACCGCCGTTACTAAAAACTACGACGACATCTTTTGGACGAAGTAACGGAACAATTCGCTCCGCAATGGCATCGGCATTTTGTTCGTAGAACGCAGGCCGGCCGGTCCCGACAATCGCAGCCACAACTCTCTCCGGTTTTAGTCGCTCGTTCTCGGGTATCTGTTCCAGCTTGGCCACCTGAGAAATAAAAACCCCATCGGCCAGTTTTAACGCTTCAGGAAGTTGCTGTTGAAACACTGCACGACGAGTCGTATTCGAACGCGGTTCAAACACAGCCCAAAGCCGGTGCCCACGGTAGCGCTGACGAAGCGCCTGCAACGTCTGCGCGATTGCTGTAGGGTGATGGCCAAAATCATCAATCACCTTAACGCCCCGCACTTCGCCACGGAGCTCCAGTCGACGCGCGACCCCAGCAAAACTCTTGAACGCAGCGTCGATTTTCGTCTTTGGCACATCGTAAAACCTTGCTGCCATCGCGGACATTGCAGCATTATGAACATTGAATTCGCCGACGAGCGGAATTTCGAAAGTGTCTTCCCCGAGCTTGAACCGCGAGCCTTCGGGGGAGTAAGCCACCTCACATATCCGTTGCGCGCAATTTTTAGAGAAACCGACCTCGATCATCTGCGCCAGGCAATCTTTGGCCACCTCGACGCAATTGGGATCGTCGCCGTTCAACAGCACCATTCCATTCTGAGGAACAATGTTGAGCAAACGCCGGAAGCTCAGCTTGATTTCATCGAGATTCTTGAAGATGTCCGCGTGATCGAACTCGATGTTGTTTACGATCACGAGTTCCGGGAGGTAATGAACAAACTTTGAGCGCTTATCGAAAAATGCAGTGTCGTACTCGTCGCCTTCAATTATGAAATACTTCGAATCGTTCAGCCGCGCGCCCTGGCCGAAATTTTTCGGCAGGCCGGCAATCAGATAACCGGGCTTGCGCCCGGCTTTCTCCATAATCCAGGCAAGCAACGCCGTGACGGTTGTTTTACCGTGCGTCCCTGTAACGACAAGATTATGTCTGCCGCGCAAGAAATAATTCTTCAGCACCTCCGGCAACGAGAGATAAAACAGTTTTCTATTCAGGACGGCTTCCACTTCCGGATTCCCGCGCTTCATCGCGTTGCCGATCACCACCACATCCGTGTCGGGCGGGATATTCTCTGCGCGGTAGCCTTGCTTAAGCGCGATCCCTTTCTCCTGTAGAAACGTTGACATCGGAGGATAAACATTTTCGTCCGAGCCGCTGACTTTAAAGCCGCGCTCTTGCAACGCGGCCGCCACCGAGGCCATTGCCGTCCCGCAAATTCCGAGGAAGTGAAATTTATTCGGTGCTTCCTTCACGCGAGTTCTTTACTGCGCGCTAGCCGCTTTGGCTAGCCATCATCTGTCATCTGTGAGGTCCTTCGCCGTCTGCGCGGCTCAGGATCAGCACATCATTTTTTCTGGAACACCTCCACCGCGTCCCATGCTTCGTCGGGCGGGGTGTGCTCGTACTCCAGCGAGCGGCTCAGATACATTTTCGCCAGGAGGTCGTCGGGATAAAATTCCAGGAAACGTGAAAACAGGATCTTGGCCTGATCGGCCCCTGAGGCGCCAACAAGAATATCGGCGCCGTAGACCCGTGTAAGACCTTCCAAACGTGATGCCAGGTTTACTGCGTCGCCAATAACAGTGGGATCCATCCGCTCCTGCGAGCCAATATTGCCAACGATCACCTCGCCTTGATTGATGCCGATGCCCATGCCAAGGCCCATCCGCCCTTCACTGCGCCACTTCTGATTCAGCTGTGCCAGTTCTTGTCGCATCGCCAGCGCCGCGCGCGCAGCGTTTTTCGCGTCCTGCGCCGTGCCAAGGCTGCGCACGTTGCCCCAAACCGCCATGATGGCGTCACCAATAAATTTATCGAGTGTGCCCCCATTGTTGAAAATGACCGAAGTCATCCGGCTGAGATGCTCATTGAGCTGCGTAACCAATGCCTCTGGATCGGCTTTTTCCGACAACGTGGTGAAGCCAATCAAGTCCGAGAACAAAATCGTCACCGGCACGCGCACGCCCTTGAGTGAGCTATAGTAGCTGTCTGGGTTTTCCAGAATTTCCCTGACTAAATTTTTCGAGACGTAGCGTTCCAGCGTGCGCCTGGTGCGCAATTTCTCCCGGCGCTCGAGGAAGTATTCGAACCCGAGTGAGAACAATCCGCTGAGGACGAGAGCCGCCAACACCGGAACGGTGAGCAGCAGCAACCCAGTGTTATCGTAAAGCAATCGCGCCGTTCCGAGACAAGCGGCCGTAATCGCCACAAGCGCGCCAATACAAATCAGCGGTTTCCGCACCAATGCGACAAGCGACCACGCAATAAGTCCCGCTGCGGCCACGAGCGTCAGGCCAACTTTCGGCGGTGTGGGCCGTAAAAACTCGTGACCAAGAGCTGCAGCCATAGCCTGCAAATGCAGCTCCGGACCCAATGTGGTTGTGCTGATTGGTGTATCGACGACATCGTGCAATACCTGCGCAGACGGTCCTACCATTATGATTTTGTCCTTGAAAAAGGCTCCATTGGCGTAATTCGCCTGCCACAGTTTGGGATCGAAAACTTCATAGAGCCGGTGCTGTTCGAATGCGTCCGGCGCGGTGAAACGAATCATGTAGCCGTGAAAATCGCGCGGCACATCATTTCCGTGGCCGATTTTAGTCAAAGCGCGGGCGGAAAGAGATTCATAAACTTCTGCGCCAGGATGCGGCGGCAAGCCCGCGAGTTCCAGATTCGTCACGCGATAACTCACAGCGCGAACTCTTCCGTCGATCACATCCGGCCAGAAATTCACGAATCCGACACGGTCATCCAGGAGTTGCGGCGGCGGAATCAGCGCACTGTTCGGTGTAGTCGCCTGCACCACGCCATTCTCCATATCGAAATTCGCACCGAGGACGACCTTGTCGTGGTAACGATCGAGCGCGGCGTGAAATGCCGGGTCACCATCGTTGGGCGGATTAAAAAGCAAATCAAATACAACCAGGCGTGCCCCCGCCCCAAACAGACGATCAAGCAAAAGCGCCCAAACTTCGCGCGACCACGGGAACGGCCGCTCAGCCAGGAGTTGAAGAGCCCGGTTGCCTTGGAGTTCTTCCGCGCTGTACGCCGTCAATTCTAACGTGCTTTGATCAAGTCCGAGAAAAACGAAATCGGGAGGCGGCGCGGTTTTTCGTCCCTCGCGACGAAGCAAATCTTCAAAGCCCTGCTCGCCACGCCACGGCGTCGAAATGAACGGCGCGCTCGGAAAGAAATGACCGACAAAAATCAGGCCAGTCCAAAAGAGACAAATCAGCGTCAGCACGAACAACCGCGCTCGGCCAAACCAATGCATGCGCGATTATAGCAAAACAACGCCGAATGACAGGTGATTAGTGAAAGGTGCAACTGGCGCGCGAAACGTGACAAGTGAGATCTGAGAGGTCCACGGTTGCAGAATTTGCTTCTCACTTCTCACTAATCACTTCTCACTAATCCCTCATATGCCTGATGACGCCCCGCTGACCTGCCCGCGGTGTAACGTGCCGCTGAAAGAAGTGCGCACTTCCGGCGGCGTTTTCTACGCGTGCGATGGGTGCGGCGGTCGCGCGGTGACCATCGAGTTGTTGCGCAATCGTTTCACGCCGGAATCAATCAATCCGCTATGGCTGCATGCCATGCGCGGCGAGGGACGCCTCGGCCTGCCTTGTCCATCATGCCGGCAGCCGATGATCGGCGTCGCCTTATCTGACCGAGCGGAAATCAACGTCGATGTCTGCCAGCACTGCCATTTCATCTGGTTCGACACCCACGAAGTTGACACGCTCGTTCCGCGCCAGCCGGAGCCGGCGCCGGTCGCTCCCGAACTTCCGCAAAAAGCGCGCGAGATGCTCGCCATGGTCGAAGTCGAACGGCTGTCCAAACAGGCCGAGGGCTCGGACCTAGACAGCGCCCCGCCCGAGGAATTGTGGAAACAGATCGCCGCGTGTTTTGGATTACCAGTCGAATTTGACGAACCAGAAGAGCAGCGAGAACCGTGGACAACATGGCTGCTTTCCGCCGCTATCATCTGCGCGAGTCTTGTTGCCTTTCCACACCTTCGCGAAGTTGTTCAACGTTTCGGATTGATTCCAGCGCAGGCGACGCGGCTCGACGGTCTGACGTTCGTCACGTCGTTCTTCCTTCACGCAGGCATAATTCATCTTGCCGGAAACATTTATTTCCTACTGGCCTTTGGCCATGCAGTGGAAAATTTTCTGCGACCGCTGCGGTATGTCGTGGTCATCGCCCTCGCGGCAATCGTCGGTGACCTGGCGCATATCGCTCTGGATCCTCGCTCACAGACCCCCTGTATCGGCGCCAGTGGCGGCATTGTCGGAGTGATTACGTTTTACGCTCTGAACTTTCCGCAGATGCGGCTCGCTTTTCTGATGCGCTGGGGATTCGTATGGTTTCACTGGATCCGATTGCCCGCCTGGTTCGTTTTCGTTCTTTGGATTCTCTTCCAGCTCATCGGCACTCTTGAGCAGAAAGCAGGCATGAGTTCTGTCTCATCGGCCGCGCATTTAGGCGGCGCCGCGGTCGGCATCCTCGCGTGGCTCGTTTGGCGAAAACCCAACGAAGAATCTCGACTTCTCAAATGACGAAAGAATGCCGAAATCCCAACGAAAAGCGGTTGTCATTTTGCGTTCAGCATTTACTTTCTGGCCCGCGATCTTTCCGCCTATTCCGCGTGCGCGGAATGAATCAGTGAGCGAGGTGGGAAAGATCGACAACGGAACAACAGCTCGCTGAACGAGGAGCCCCGACGCGATTTTTGGGGCAAACAACAATGCCAAGAGCCACTAATGCCCCGGCCAGCCGGGCGCGCCGTAAACGAATCTTAAAAAAAGCCAAAGGCTACCGCGGTCGCCGTTCAAAACTTTTCCGCTACGCGAAAGACGCGATCATGAAAGGGCGGTATTGGGCGTACCGCGACCGCAAAACGCGGAAACGCACGTTTCGTTATCTCTGGATTCAACGGCTAAATGCGGCTGCGCGCGCGAATGGAATGAACTACAGCCGTTTTGCGGAAGGATTGAAAGCCGCCGGCATTGGCCTCGACCGGAAAATTCTTGCCGATCTCGCAGTCACTGACGAAGCGGCATTTAAATCGGTTATTGACCAGGCTAAAGCAGCGCTGGAGAAGAAGAACAAAAAAGCGGCGTGACGGGAGCGCACGCTCCCGGCGTGCGGCATTTCTGATCGGCAGGATGTCGATCACTGCCCGTAAGATGCGGGCGCTACCCGATTCGCGTTGGACATCGCGCGCTAAACGTTCACGTTTCGCTCCAATGACCCACCCGCTCGAACAACTCCGCGACGAAGCGCTGCGCGAAATCGGTTCCGCGCCTGACGAACAGGCGCTCGAGTCCGTACGCGTAAAATATCTCGGAAAGAGCGGCAGCGTTTCCGCGTGGGGCGAGCAAATGAAAACGCTCGCGAAGGAAGAGAAGCCGGTCATTGGTAAGTTGCTCAACGACGTTCGCAACGCCGTCACCGCCGCAATCGAAGCGCGTGCGCAACAATTTCGATCGCAGAAAGAATCGGGTGCGCTCGCGAAAATCGACATCTCACTTCCCGGAACGCCGCGCGACATTGGCGCATTGCATCCGCTGACCCAAATGTGGGAGCGCTCGATCGAAATTTTTCGTCGGATGGGCTTCGCGCTCGCAGATGGGCCGGACGTCGAAGACGAATGGCATTGTTTCGATGCGCTCAACACGCCACCCGAACATCCGGCGCGCAACGAGCAGGACACATTTTATCTGCCGGACGGGCGATTGCTGCGCACGCACACTTCGACCGTGCAAATCCGCACCATGCGAGGCGCGCCGCCGCCGATTCGCGTAATCGCGCCCGGAGCCGCGTATCGCCGCGACGAACTGGACGCAACGCACAGCCCGCAGTTTCACCAGATCGAAGGTCTTTACGTCGATGAAAACGTCAGCGTGGCCGATTTGAAAGGCACGCTCGAGTTCTTCATGCGCGAATTGTTCGGCGCGGATACAGGAGTGGAGTTTCGGCCTCACTTTTTTCCGTTCACTGAGCCGAGCCTCGAGGTTTACGTGAAATCGAAAGCGCTCAAGGGCGGTGAACGCTGGATCGAAGTCGCCGGCTCAGGTGTCGTGCATCCTGCCGTTTTCGAGCAGGTCAACAAAGCGCGCGGCGACAAAGCTTACGACCCGGAAAAGTGGAGCGGCTTTGCCTTCGGTCTCGGTATGGATCGTCTCGCAATGATTTTGTTCGATATCCCCGACATCCGCCTCTTCGCGCAAAACGATTTGCGGTTCCTTCGCCAGTTCGCATGAAATTTTTAGTTAATTGGCTGCGCGAATTTGTCGATCTTCCAAGGACTCCGGAAGAGATCGCCGATTTGTTGACGCGCGCCGGAGTCGAGACCAAAAACATCGAAACCTGCCGCGCGAAGATCGAGAAGGTGCTTGTTTCGCAAATTACCGCGTCGTCGCGCCATCCGAATGCCGATCGACTCACCGTTTGCGAAGTGGATGACGGGAGCGGCACGAAACGACAAATCGTTTGCGGCGCCACCAATTATAAGGTCGGCGATAAAGTTCCGCTGGCCCTCTCAGGCGCGAAATTGCCGAACGGGACCGAAATTCGAAAAAGCAAACTGCGCGGCGTCGATTCGGAAGGAATGCTATGCAGCCCCATTGAGCTCGGCCTGGGCGAAGACGCCTCGGGTCTGCTGATTTTGTCGCCGGAGGCAAAAGTTGGCGCGCCGATTACCGATCTTTTCCCAAGCGATACGATTCTCGACGTCGAGATCACTCCGAACCGCGGCGATTTGCTCAGTCATTTTGGTCTCGCGCGCGAAATCGCCGCGCTGACCGGCAAGAAACTCAAGTCGACGCCCCGCGAAGCGAAAATACCCGTCAAAAAAACCGGCGTGACGATTACCGCAACACCTGAGTGTCCATTTTTCTCCGCGCGTAGGATCGACAAAGTGAAAGTCGGGCCGAGTCCGCAATGGTTACGCGCGGAAATTGAGAGCGTTGGCATTCGTTCGATCAACAACATCGTTGACATCTCGAACTTCGTGATGCTCGAGCTCGGACAACCGACGCACGCGTTCGACGCCGATAAGTTAAGAGGCGACATCAACGTTCGACTCGCGCGCGATGGCGAAAAGTTTCTCGCACTCGACGGAAAAACATACTCGCTGAAACCGGACAATTGCGTAGTCGCCGATCAAGAACGCGCTGTGGGGATCGGCGGCGTTATGGGTGGCGAGGAGACCGGCGTTACTGAGTCGACCAGGAATGTTTTGCTCGAGGCCGCCTACTTTTTGCCGGCGAGCGTTCGGCGCACCGCGCGGGAGCTGGATCTTCCAAGCGACGCGAGTTACCGATTTGAACGCGGCGTCGACCCGGAAATGGTTCTGCGCGCGTCAGCTCGCGCAACGGAACTGATTCAAGAAATTACGGGCGGAACTGTGGCAAGGGAAATTCACGTTGCCGGTGAGCTTCCATCGAACCCCTCTGACGTTTCGTTGATCTATGAAAAATGCGACCGTGTCGTGGGGATCGCGATCAAACCCAAAACGATCGACGAAATTCTCACGCACTTTGGTTTGAAGAAGATTAGCGCGGCCAAGATCACAAAATGGAAAATTCCAAGTTACCGGCGTGATTTGCAGCGCGATGTCGATCTTATTGAAGAAGTCGTACGCGCTTACGGTGCCAACAAAATTCCGGGGAGAGACCGCAGCCGGTTCACTCCTTCAACCGCGGCCGATCGCGAGTACGATCTGGAAACACACATGCGCGAGCGACTGGTTGCGCGTGGACTTTTCGAAGCGCGCACCTCGAAATTAATTTCGCGAAACGCTTCGGCGTTCAGCAAAGGCGCAGTCGAATTGCGAAATCCGTTGAGCGAAGATCACGTCGCACTGCGGCCGAGCTTGATCGCCGGTTTGCTTGGAGTGCTCGAAGGAAATATTCGCGCGGGGGCCGAGAGCGTTTCGATTTTTGAAATCGGACGCGCATTCATCCCGCCATCGGGAAAGGAGGAACGGCACCTTGCCCTTTTGCTCTGGGGAAATGTCGCTGGCGCACCGAACTGGCGATCGCAGGCAAAACGCAGCCTCGACTTGTTTGATCTCAAGGGCGCGCTCGAATGCGTTGTACCAAATCTTTCGTTTCGGCGAGGAAAATTCCCTGGTCTCGCGCTCGCGGTCGAAGTTTGTTCCGGCGACCAGCTAGTGGGGTTCGGTGGTCAACTTTTGGCCGACAAATCGAGCGCGCCAGGTTCGGTGCTCGTTGCCGAGCTGCACGCCGATCTCCTTTTGGCTACAGGCGAATCGGCAAAGAAATTTCGAGAGCTCGACCGCTATCCAGCGATCAGGCGCGATATTGCGATGCTCGTGCCTGACGAAATCTCGCAGGAAAAAATTTTGCGCACGATTGGAGAACCGCGCGAGCCGCTTTTGGAAAGCATCGAGCTGTTCGATTTGTTTAGCGGCGGCGAAATCGGGACGGGACGAAAGTCGCTCGCATATAGATTGACATATCGAGACCGAAGTCGCACACTGACGAGTGAGGAAGTGAACGCAGCGCACGCGAAAATTCGCGAGCGATTGCGGCGCGACCTCGGCGCGGAACTGCGCGAATAGTTCTTTGAGATTGAGAGCCGCTCGGTGAGGGTTGGGCAGGAAACCAGTGCTTTCCGTTCAACTCTCAGCCAGCGGCTTTCCAATTTGCCCTGCGATGTTCGCGATTGAGGTGACGTCCCCGAACCGATAGTTGACGAAATACGGAGGCTTGGTTGGTGCGGAAAATGACAGGCCTTGATTGGAAGTCAGATTCCGCAGCAACGGTCATCCGCCCTTTCCTAAAAGGGAACGGGAGAATTCACCTGAACGGCACCAGCGGGGTAAAATTTAAAACCCGGGTCGAATTTTTCGATCCGGGTTTTTTTGTTGATGCTGTGCCAAGGAACGGCGGTCTCTCGTCCGCCCAACTAATTTTGGACTGCGGTTTCTCGATCGTGATTTGAAAATCCGCCGGCGCAATCGATAGTGCGCAGTGACGTGCGCACTCTCCTGGCCCTCGAAGACGGTCGATATTTCGAGGGTGAATCATTTGGTGCAATAGGCACGCGCGTTGGCGAAGTTTGTTTCAACACCGCCATGACGGGCTATCAGGAGGTGCTGACCGATCCGTCGTACCGCGGACAGATCGTGGCGATGACTTATCCCTTGATCGGAAATTACGGGATCAATTCGCTCGATCAGGAGAGCCGCTCGCCGCATGTGCGCGGATTCGTCATAGAAGAATTGACTCAGATCCCGAGCAACTGGCGCTCCGAAATGTCGCTCGATGAGTATCTGCGAAGATGGAATATCCCCGGCGGGCAGGAAATCGACACGCGCGCGCTGACGCGGCATCTGCGCACCCGCGGTGCAATGAAAGCATGTCTTACGACTGAACAGATTTCGCCCGCAGAAGCGACGCAACGAGCGATTGAAGGCGAGGGCGTGATCGGGATGGATTACGTCAGGGAAGTATCAACAAACAAAATTTACCGCTGGGACCCGGAGGACAAGTTCAGCGTGCCGTGGTCGATTGCCGGTAATGGGGAAACCAAACGCGCGCTGCCGCCAATCAAGTTTCAAGTCGTCGCGTACGACTATGGCATCAAAGAAAATATCCTGCGCCTGCTTCGCCAGAAAGGCTTTGCAGTAACTGTCGTCCCAGCAGCGACGCCTGCCGACGTAGCGTTGGCATTGAATCCCGACGGAATTTTTCTCTCCAACGGCCCCGGCGATCCCGCGGCGCTACCTTACGCGCACGAAACGGTGCACGATTTGATGGGCAAGAAGCCGATCTTCGGAATCTGTCTTGGTCATCAGATTCTCGGTTTCGCGTTTGGCGGATCGACCTTCAAATTGAAATTCGGCCATCGTGGCGCTAACCAGCCGGTAAAAGATTTGCGCACCGGCAAAGTGGCAATCACTGCGCAAAATCACGGATTCGCCGTCGACGCAGAGTCGCTGCCCACAGATGTGGAAGTAACTCATATCAACTTGAACGACCGCACGGTTGAGGGAATGCGTCACAAGGAATTGCCGATCTTCAGTGTGCAATATCATCCTGAAGCGGCGCCCGGCCCGCACGACGCGACATATTTTTTCGATCAGTTCGCTGAGTTGATCGAGAAGCAAAAATAATGACGAAAGCCGAATGACGAAAAGCCAAGCCAAGCCGCGTCTTCGGTATTCGTCATTTTGTGACCGATTGACCAATGCGCCAAGCAGCCCAGATTTGTTTCATGTTTAATTCAACCAACAAACCTACAGTTCTGAAAGTCGCAGTAACCGCGACATTCATTACAGCATTGGCGGTCGCGCCGCTGGCGATCGCCCAGGAACACGAGCACAGTGCCGACGCCGGCGCTTCGAAAGAAGTAACCGGCGAAGTTGTCGATATGATGTGCTACGTCGATCACAACGCCGTCGGCGAAAAGCATGGTCAGTCCTGTGGGGCAAAATGCATCAAAAGCGGTGGGCCCGTGGGCATCGTCAGCGACGGCAAGGCATATCTCGTGGTTGGCGAACACAAGCCAATGAATGATCAGCTTGCCGAATACTGCGGCAAAAACATCACGTTGAAAGGCAAGCTCGCGGAGCGTGGCGGCATCGCGATGATCGAGAACGCCGAGATCGTCAAGAAATAGCGCGCGATCCACGCCGTCATTCCGAGCGAAGTCGAGAAATCCCGTGGCATTACCTGCGGTCGTTCGACGGGATCCTTCGACTTCGCTCCGCTCAGGATGACGCCGTGGTTTATTTGTAATACGGCCGAAGCGACGGACGCAGCTTTCCCACTCGAAGCGCCGTTTCAATTTGCAAGTCAGAGACGGGCGCATCGGAGACTTTGCGCAGCTCGCCGGCCTCAAGCGCCGCAATCGGTAATCCGTCGCGGAATAAAATGCGGCCTGCGGTGAGCGCGGCAATGCGCGGGCCAGGCGTGAGAATCCCCTGCAAATTCAGCGGGTCCGCAGCGCTGAGCGTAATCAGCCGGCCATTTAGCGGCGTCTTGCGAATGGAACGCAATAAACCGATCGCTTCAGGCAACGCGAATTGTTCTCCGCTGATTCCGCCAACAAAATAACCGCCGCGAATTTCGCCGCGCGCTTCCCATCGGCGATAAATTCGCCCCAATTCATACCACCTGACGGCAGACGTTTCGCGCTCGAGCAATCGGCGAAACATAACGCCGTAGCGGCGCAATAGCACCCGTGCAAATTTCTCGATGGCAGTGTCACGCTCGGAGCTTCCCGCACCGTTTCCAGTTGATTTCGAGGCAATCTCCGTTCTCAGCAACGACCAGCGACCTGCGAACTCAATGCTCGCCACATTTGTTTTGTGCCGTCGCTTTCCAATGTTGCGGCCGAACGTAGGCCGTTTATTTGATGGAACGAGAAGCGCCCGCAACCCATCGAAACTGTCCGAAGTCACCAGACCGAGTGCCGCGAGCTGCGACAAAGCTTCCTCGACTTGAGAAGGCAGCACCGACTTGTCGGTGCGCCGTACCAGCTCAGCGAAAAACAGCGCGCCACCGCTTTTCAGGGCCTCGAAGACAGCTTGGCTTCCGCTCGAAAGTTCAATCGCAGAATTGCCCTCAGCCAGGAGCAGCCAGTCATGCAAATTTTCGCGCTGATAGAGCGCGATTGGGCTTGATCGCAGCGGGGCCGACGCACGCGTGCGCGGATTTTGCGGCGCGCTCAAACGTCCCCAGCCGACGCGACCGGAGAAGCAAAGACGATCCAGCCACTCCGGATCGTAATCAATAACGCGCGCGGCGAGCACTGCCGATTCCCAAGCCGCCAACGGCAACTCGGAACCGTCGAGTTGTTCCAACACGGACTGCAAACCTTTCGGTCCTTCCACGCGATATTCTTGATCGGCGTGCTGCCACGCGAACAGAAATCGATAGAAATCCTGAACTGAGACCGGCTGAATCTCCGCCCGGAGCCGGTCGATCGTGAGCCGGTGAATTCGCGCCAGCAGCCGGCGATCACACCATTCTTGCTTGGTTGCCTGCGGTCGAAATTTTCCGCGGAGAATGAATCCTTCTGCTTCGAGGCCCAGCAATGCCGCATCAATTTCTGAACGCGATAACTCCAAAATGTCTGTTAGCTCATCGGCAGTAACCGGTCCGCAAACTTCCAATCGCCCGCGAACCAGTTCGCGAATTCCGTTGGCTCGTTCCCAATTCTTTCCACGCAGCGCCTCAGGAACGATCAAATCGCGCTCGACAACCGCGTTGGGATAAATCGCATGAATCATCGGAAGCCGTTCCGCAGCGATACAGAACGTCTTGGTCGCGCCAGCGTTTTGGAGTGCGCCGGTGCTCCGGCGCTTTTCGGAATTTTCCTCACCGTTCGAAAGCGGCGCTGCAGCGCCGCAGTCCAAAACCTCGCGGTGTTTTGGTTGTTGCGCGGGAACAACCAGCCGCGTGGCCCGATTTTCAGCTGCAAGCGCTGACATGAAATGTTCTGCACTTTCGCCACCTGACGTTCGCTGAACCTCCTCTTCGGTCATGACACCGAGCAACATCAGCGCGTCGTGCAATTCGTCTGCGTTTGTCGCTTCAGGCCAAGCTTCTTTTTCGACTCTCTCGATTGCGGCCGCGTCTAGAACACCCAATCCGTCGCTGCCGTTTCTTTCAGAAGCTCGCCGCGTGTAAACCGCCTGCGTGCGACGTTCTTCGAGAGGCGCGTTATCTAAAAACGCGTACGGCCGAGCATTTAAGATCTCTGACGCGAGCGGCGATGGTTCCGGCAAATCGCGCGCGATGCAGCGGATCTCACCCTGTTCAATCCTGCGCAGAACTAGTTCGAGACCATCGATGTCCATCGCTTCGGTCAGACAGTCGTCAATTGTCTGCCTCACGAGGGGGTGATTCGGAATTTCGCGGTCACCAACGATGTGTTCGAGGCACGCGAGCTGGTCTGGAAAAACTGCGGCCAAAAGATTTTCCGATTCCATGCGCTGCAATGGCGCTGCGATTTTTGCGCCGCCGCGAAATCGTGGCACGGCGAGCGAACGCGTCGCGTTCCAGCGCCACCGAATCGTGAACATCGGCGCGTCGAGCAACGCTTGAACGAGAAGGTCGCGGACAGTTTTCGAATTCAGATAACGAAAAACTTCCTCCAGCGGAAATGAATGCTGTGTACCCAGCGAAATCACGATGGCGTCGTCCGTCGCCGCTGCTTGCAGCTCGAAATTAAACGAACGACAAAAACGTTTTCTCAGTGCGAGACCCCAGGCTCGATTAATTCGACTACCAAAAGGCGCGTGCAAAACGAGTTGCATCCCGCCCGATTCATCGAAGAAGCGCTCCATCACGAGCGTTTGCTGCGATGGAATTGCGCCAAGCGCGCGATAGGCGTCGGAAAAATAATCGGCGAGCTGCTGCGCAGCATCAGGGGGCAACTGAATTTCCTTAGTCAGGCAATCACGAACGTCTTCGCCATCGCTCAGCAATTGTTCGATCTCCGTTCGCAAATTGGAAACCGCCTCTGACAATTCAGCGGTGCGTGCCGGTGCTTCGCCCAACCAAAAAGGAATTCCCGGAGGTTGGCCTTTCGCGTCTTCTACACGAACCACGCCTGAGTTCACACGTAAGATTCGCCAGGACGCGTTGCCGAGCTGAAAAATGTCGCCGGCCAAGCTTTCCACAGCGAAATCCTCGTTGACTGTGCCAACGAAAGTTTCCGATGGTTCGAGAATGACTCGATAATCAGCGTTGTCGGGAATCGCGCCGCCTGAAGTCAGCGCGACGAGTCGCGCGCCGCGCCGGCCACGCAAACGATGATTCACCCCATCGTGATGAATCAATGCTGAACGCCTGCCGCGCTTGGTGCTGAAACCATCGGCGAGCATTTTCACGACGCTATCGAACTCGCCGCGAGTGAGATTCCGGTACGGCCAAGCTGAAGAGATGAGCTCAAAGAATTCATCTTCATGCCAATCTTCTGTGGAAGCCGCAGCGACGATTTGTTGGGCGAGCACATCCAGCGCTTTTTCCGGGATGTTGAGATGATCCAGTTCGCCACGATGCACGCAGCGAAGTAACGCCGCGCATTCGATCAGTTCGTCACGGCTCAACGGGAAGATACGGCCTTTCGGCAAGCCGCTACGTTTGTGCTCAGCGCGACCGACGCGTTGCAGCAGGGTGGCTATGGAGCGCGTGCTACCGAGCTGACATACGAGATCAACCGAACCGATATCGATGCCCAACTCGAGCGAAGCCGTGGCAACGAGCGCTTTCAATTCGCCGCGCTTCAATCGGTCTTCCGCATCGAGACGCAGTTTCGCGGAAAGACTTCCATGATGCGATGTGACTACATCGGCGCCAAGCAGTTCGCTCAAGTGATGTGTCACCCGCTCGGCCATCCGGCGCGTGTTCACGAAAACCAAAGTAGTCTGGTGCGCCTGAATCAGTTCCGCGAGCCGACGGTAAATTTCCTCCCAAACTTCGTTCGACATCACGGCTTCCAGCGGCGAACTCGGGAGCTCAATCGCCAGGTCCAATTCGCGACGATGTCCGATGTCGATGATCTCGCAATCCGGATTGCCAGCGCCATCCACGGCGCAAGTGCCGACGAGGAAACGTGCAACCTCTTCAATCGGTTTTTGCGTTGCAGATAAACCGATTCGTTGGAGCGGATTTTTCGCCTGCCCGCCGTAGCCTTGGCGAAGGCGGGTTAGCGCCGCCAATCGTTCGACGCTCAGTGCGAGATGCGCGCCTCGCCGGTCGTCAACGATGGCGTGAATCTCATCGAGAATCAGCGTTCGTACCGTGCTTAGCATGCGCCGGCCGGAATCGGAAGTGAGCAGCAGATAGAGGGATTCCGGCGTCGTGACTAGAATGTGCGGCGGCTTCTTTATAAGCGCCTGCCGTTGCGCGGCAGTCGTATCGCCCGTGCGCACTTCAGCGCGCACATCGAGTTCCCGACCATTCGTTTGACCTAACAAGGCGCGAATTCCTGCAAGCGGCTCCTGAAGATTTTTGCGAATATCATTGCTCAACGCTTTGAGCGGCGAGACGTAAACAACTTGCGTTTCGTCCGGCAAATCGCCCTCGGCGCCCTGGCGGAAAAGAGCATCGAGTGAAGCGAGAAACGCCGCCAGCGTTTTTCCAGAGCCTGTCGGCGCAGAAATCAGCACGTGCCGACCGGATTGGATTGCCGGCCAGCCACGCACTTGCGGTTCAGTCGGTGATCCAAAAGTTTGCTGGAACCAACGCTCGACCGCAGGATGAAATTGAAAGGACTGCATGAAAATGAAAGCTGCAAAACTCAGTTTAGGCGACGATGCTGCAAAGGAAAGCAGTCGCGCGGTTTGTCATCCCGAGCGAAGCGAGGGACCTCCCCGACGGAAGGTTGAACACACAAGCTAACTAATGTGTTCGATCACCTCTCGTGAGATCCTTCACTTTGTTCAGGATGACTCTGCGTCATTTTACGCCAGAGCGCTTTGTTCTCAACGCGATCACTTCGCGCAGCATCCGCAGGCTATCACGAAAAAAACTAACTTTACTGCCTTCAGCATGGTTCCACCGCACGGGAATTTCGCGAATCCGTAAGCCTGCGCGCTGTGCGAGATAAAGCAGCTCGACATCGAATGCAAAACCATCCACTCGCGCCGCCTCCAGAATCGAACGGCAAACATCGAGCCGAAACGCCTTAAATCCGCATTGCGTGTCCCAAAACGGCAGGCCGGTCGCGACGCGCACAAGCAGATTGAAAACACGGCCCCCTTGCTCTCGCCGCCACGGTTGATGAATGCCAATCAAACTGCGGTCGAGCGCGCGCGAACCGAACGCAATGTCGACTTCGCCATTTGCAATTGGCTCGATGAGTTTCGGCGTTTCTGTGAGCGGCGTGGAAAGATCCGCATCAGAAAAGAGCCCGATCGGTTCTCGCGCCGCAAGCAATCCGGAACGCACGGCCGCGCCCTTGCCACGATTCGGAAAATTTTCGATCAACCGCGTTTGGATCGTTGCCCCATTCAACTTTTCGCGTGCGACAGCGGCAGTTGCGTCGGTTGACCCGTCGTTCACCACGATCAATTCACTTGTCGGAGCATTGGCGGCGAGATAATCGATCGCAACCCTGAGCGTTTCGCCGATGCGCCCTTGTTCATTGAAGCACGGAATCACGATGGAGAACGGCGGGAGCATGAAGCGTTAAAGCGGGTAGCCCTGTGTTGTCATGTTGAGCGAAGCGAAACGTCTCTGATTGTCATCTTTGCGCGACCGGAAGAACTCCTCTGAGATTCTTCGCTTCGCTCAGAATGACAATGCCGTTTTCGCTTCAGCGGTTCAACGCTTCGACCAATCACGAACTCACTTGTAAATCTCCACGACAAACTTGCCATTTGGATCGACATACCCGCGATACATGCCGTTTGTATTAAATGGCAAAGCGATCTCGCCATTTTTATCGATGGCGATCAATCCGCCAGCGCCGCCGAGCTTTTCCACTGCGTCCAGAGCCATTTGCGCCGCTTCCTGCAATTTCATTCCCCGATATTCGATCAGCGCTGAAACTTCATGAGCCACGCCGGCACGAATAAAATACTCGCCATCGCCGGTACAGGACACCGCGCAGGTTTGATTGTTCGCATAGGTCCCGGCGCCTATGACCGGCGTGTCGCCGATTCGCCCCGGCAGTTTGTTGTCCATCCCGCCGGTCGAAGTCGCCGCCGCCAGATTACCAGCCTTATCCAGCGCGACAGCGCCCACCGTGCCGTGCCGACCATCTTCCGAGATAAAAAATCTCTTGCCGCCGACGCCGCCGTGCTTTTCCGCTTCCTTAATTTTCTGCAATGCGTCCCAGCGTTCCTGCGTAAAAAAATATTTTGGATCCACTAGCTCAATCCCGTTTTCCTTCGCGAACGCTTCCGCGCCCACGCAATCGAGAATCACGTGAGGAGATTTTTCCATGACCAGTCGGGCGAGGCTGACGGGGTTTTTCACGCGTTTGACGCTGGCAACTGCCCCGGCTTTCAGCGTGTTTCCATCCATAATGGAAGCGTCCATCTCGTTTGTGCCGGCGCTTGTGAAAACAGAACCTCGACCCGCATTAAAATGCGGGTCGTCCTCCAACACGCGCACGGCTGCTTCCGTTGCGTCGAGACTTGATCCGCCACGCTTCAAGATTTCGTAACCAGCCGTCAGCGCGCGCTCGAGGCCCGCGCGATATGCGCGCTCTTTTTCCGGAGTCATCGTGCTGCGCTCGATGGTTCCGGCGCCGCCATGGATTACGATTCCAAAATTCTTTCTTTGCATCTCTTCCTGATTCTCAGGGCGTTTTCCCGTTGCAGCTGTCGGGGACGGTGCCGGTTCTTGCGCAAGCGCCTCGAAAGCCTTCGGGGCTGCACTAAAGAGCAGGAAGACAAAGAAGCAATTCGCTGCGGCCAGCAATTTCACATTCCGTTAAAGTCACTCTCGAAGCGTCAATTGTCGATCCTAGTGGCCGGGCAGGGGACGACGCTTGGATGTGCCGTCGAAGGCTATGTCGCCGCCAAGAATGATCGGCAAACCTTCCCTGCCCGCGCGCTCCTGCATGATCCGAATGGCAGAGGGGTGGACTCCGATTTGGCCAGTGGCACGGCTGATCTGCTCGGAACAAACGAATCGAAGACGACCTGCGATTTTAACGGTAACTTTGCTCTTTGCCCGCCCCGCAACTAAGGCCAACTTTTGCTCGCCATGGCAGACGCTCAACCGCCGCCCGTTTTAGTTGCGCAGGGAATCGGCCACATCTCACGCAATTTTCTGCGCGAGGTCGGCGGCGTGTTCTGGTTCATCGTAAACACGTTCGAGGAAATGTTCGAACGCATCCAACAGGGGCGGGTGCCGTTTCGCGCCACCAGTTTTTTTCGGCATAGTCAACGCGCCGGTGTCGATTCCGTGCCACTGGTGGGCCTGGTGTCATTTTTCCTCGGACTGACAATGACGTTGCTCACCGGCTACCAATTACAACGCTTCGGAACAGAACGGTTGATCCCTGGCTTGGTGGCAATCGGTTTTACGCGTGAACTAGGCCCACTTCTCACCGGCATTATGGTGGCGGCGCGGATCGGTGCTGCGTTCACGGCCGAGCTCGGCACCATGCAAGTTTCCGAGGAAGTCGAAGCGATCGAATCCATGGGTATCGGCCCGCTGCGTTTCCTTGTTGCGCCGCGGATGCTCGCCTTGATTCTCTTGATGCCGTGTCTCTCCACGGCTTCGAACATCGCCGCGATACTTGCAAGCAGCCTGATTTGCAAAGCCTATTTCAGTATCGCGTTTCCATATTTTCTCGATCTCGTAAAAGATTCGTTGCTCATTCGCGACATCATCACCGGGATCTTCAAGAGTTTCCTGTTTGGCCTGCTCATTGCGGCTATTGCCTGTTACCGGGGATTGACCGTGAAAGGCGGTGCAGCGGGCGTGGGCATCTCCACAACGTCCAGCGTCGTGACGGCGATCACCGCCGTGATCGGCTTCGATACGCTATACAACGTTATCTACACGACGTTTTATCCAACATGACGACGCCCAAGCACATGGTCGAGTTACGCGACGTGTGCATGCAATTTGAAGAAAACAAAGTCCTCGACGGCTTTTCGCTCAACGTGGAGCCGCAGGAGCGTTTGGTGATCATGGGCCAGAGCGGCAGTGGCAAGAGCACAATTTTGCGGTTGATTCTCGGCACGCTTCGCCCCAATGCCGGTTCCATTTTTTTCAAGCGCTTTGAAATCACGGGGCTCCAGCGGCGGAAACTTCAGGCCGTCCGGCAGCATATGGGCATGGTATACCAATATTCGGCGCTGCTCAGTTCTCGTAACGTGCGCGAAAACGTTGCCCTCCCCCTCGAAGAGCTTACGGACAAATCGCGTGATGAGATTGACAAAATCGTCGATGAAAAATTGGAGCTTGTCGGCATGAAGGATTCCAAAGACCTCTTGCCGGAGGAACTCAGTGGCGGCATGCGGAAACGCGTCGCCCTTGCGCGCGCTCTGGTGCTCGAGCCGGAGTTGATGCTTCTTGACGAGCCGTCAGCCGGTCTTGACCCGGTCATCGCCTCCGTCATCGACGAATTAATTATCAGCCTGAGTGATACAGCGAAGGTCACATCCATCACCGTCACGCACGAAATGGACAGCGCCTTTCGCATCGGCACGCGAATGGCTATGTTGTATCAGGGAAAAATCATTGAAGAAGCCGAACCTGAAAAATTCAAACAATCCAAAAATCCGGTGGTCGCTCAGTTTTTGAGCGGCAGTACTGAAGGTCCCATTCTGGAAGGCAGCCTCGATGCAATTACAAAGAAATGAAATCATGACTGGCCTGCTGGTGATCGGCACGATCGCCGTGGTCGCATTCCTTTTGGTTTTGCTCGGTGCGCCGGGATTGTTCCGCCCGCTTGTGACGTACAAGATTTACTTCGATAACGCTGCGGGAATCAAACAGGGCGCGCCGGTGATGCTGGCCGGTCGCAACATTGGTCAGGTGCAAAAATTGTATTCGCCCGTCTCGCCCAAAGAAGAAAAGCAGGCGGAAGCAGCGGCCACAACCATTAATCAGCCGGAAGCGAATGCGAGTCCCAGCCCGACTACCACGCCTAGCAAACCAAGATTCGAAGTGCGCGTGGACGTGCAGGTGGACAAGAACGCCAAGGTGTATCGGGATGCCAAGACCCGCATGATGCAGCTTGGATTACTGGGCGACATGGCGATCGATATTACGCAGGGGACCGAAGCCTCCGGCCGCGCAAAGGATGGCGAGATATTCGCTGGAGAACGCACTCCCGACCTAGGCGAAGCGGCAGCGAAGATGCTGGAAGTGATCAAACCTGTCGCAGCCGAAGCGACTAACACCATGAAGGATCTCCAGCAGACGGCGCAAAATCTTAACCGTCTCACCGACGAAAATTCCGAGCTAACCCTTGCTCTCAGCCAGTTCAAAACGTTCGGCGAACATATGTCCGGTCTGACTGCGCCGGACAGCGCCCTTTCGCATTCGCTCACAAACATCGAGAAAATCAGCACCAGCCTTACGGAGAACGACAACATCGAGGTGACGCTGCGAAACCTGCGCAACTCGTCAGAGAAATTAAAGGTGGCGACCACCGAGCTCGAGCCCGCCGGTACAAACATCAAGCAATTTAGCGAGACGATAAAAACTCAGCCGTGGCGTTTAATCTGGCCCTCGACAAAAAAGTACGCCGAAGCATCCTCAACTCCCGCTCCCGGTCAGGGCACGATCACGGTACGCAAAAGCGCGAAGACCAAACCGCGCCCGCGCGCAACTCCCACACGCACGAGCAGCCGGTAGGGTAGCGCACTGCTTGCTCTAACGATCAGCGCTTGTTGGGACGCCGCCTCGCGGGTCCTCTGCGCTCGGGCGCCGAGAGCGCACTGATCGTCACGTAGTATCCGTCCGGATCCGGGAGTGAGAACTCCATAGTTCCAGTGTTCGGGTTCACGTGGGGCTCGTCCTCGAATCGGGTGACGAGAGCGCGTGCCCTCTTCAGGGCTTTGTCGAAATCGTCGACGCGGAAGAACAAGAGGAGGCCTTTGCCAGGTGACGCATCGTCCGGGCTTATCAGGGAGGGATGCTCGTGCACGCCCCACTGGTGGAGGCAAAGCAACACAGTTCCATCCGTATCGACGATTTGACCCCAGTAGACATGGGCCGGAGCCGTCTCGGGCTGGCCGAATAGCGACTGGTACCATTTGAAGCTAGCGGCAACGTCGCGTACGCCGATGATCGTCCACGTGCGTTTCATCGCATTTGCGGTGTCGGCCTAACCCCGCCACACTGAGGGGCGCGAGCGGAGCGAGTGTCCCGCTCTAGTGTGTGGTTAGGCGTCTTGTGCCTGAGTCTTGTCGATCTGTAGAAACTCAACCGGTGCCCCATTGTCTTCGATGAATGCGACGGTGACGCCTGGGCTGGGGCTATTTGGTGCGATGATCACCTTCTTGTCCTTGAGTTCTTGCTCAAGATCGTCGACCTCAAAGGCCACATGAGGCATGGTCTTGACGAGCTCCGGATACGGCGCATCCGGTTCGTACCTCATCCACTCGATGTGGTAGAGACTTTCCTTGTAACCACTCACATAAATTTTCAAGTGCTTCAGATGCACTTCGCCCTCTCTTTTTTCAGTGGTCGGAATTCCGAGATGATGGTACTTCCTCATTTCGAACACTCGCCTGAAGGGCTATTGAAAACATCTAACGAGGTTTATATAGAAGCTTTCAGCTTAATTCCATCATAGACCTAAAAACCGCCGGCGTACACACGCGAACGATCTCGGCAAAGCAGAATCTAGCTAAGGCCCGTAGCTCTTGGTGAATTTCTTCCGCGATTCTGTCTCGGGTTCAGCTGAACTGATCGGGGCCGATGGTTGCGCCTCGGCTGGGGACGATTGTTCTGCGGATTCTGGTTGCGGCGTCGGTGCTGCGGCTTCCGGCGCCTCAGGCTGCGCGGCGCCCTTGGGCTGTTCCTTCGCAATCTCTACATATGCCATTTGCAAATTGGAAAGCGCGTTGCTCAACACTTTTGTCTCTTCGTTCGTCAGGTTGCCGCGCGTTTTTTCCTGAATCATGGCGAGTTGATCGATGAACATTCTGGCCAAATCGAGGTTCACTTCGGGTTCGCCGCTCTTTGGATTCGGAATTTGGCCAAGAAACAGCGCGGCGTTTTGCGCATGCATGATGACAAATTCAATGAAGCGCTGCGAAAGCTCGCCGCTTAGTGTGGTTTTTTGGACTTCAGCCATAGAAGAAAGTGATGAGTGATGAGTGACGAATGATCAGTTGAACCAGTATATCATGGACGGGTTCTCTCGTCACCCGCCTGCCCGTCGTAGCCCCAGTCTCGCCGCTCTATCCGAAGGCGGCTCACTTTTTCTCTGGAGGTCGCACCGTTGCTAAAACGTACGGTTGATCACGAAAATATTTTGCCGCCACTAGCTTAATATGCTCAGGCGTCACCGCGTTCACATCGTGCTCGAGTCGCTTGTAGAAATCGAAGCCGAGTCCGTAGAGCTCGTCCAGCGCGCAATGATAGCCAAACGCCTCATTGCTTTGATTGGCAATCTCCTGTTGACCAATCAGTTTCTTTTTCGCCCGGGCTAGTTCTTCGGGGGTGAGCCCATCATTTGCCAGCTTGTAGATTTCATCCAGTAACGCGGTCTTCACCGGCTCGATCTTCTGCGGATCGGTGCCGAGATAAAATGCGAAAAGTCCCGGCACCAGACCCTGCATCTGGCTGGCGCCGACATAATAAGCCCAACCCGGATCCCGAATGCGGATGAAAAAACGCGATCCTAAATCGCTGCTGGCTTCATCGATCAATTCCAGCGCGTAACGATCAGGGCTCAACAAACTCGCGCCGCGAAACCCGACCATGAGCACGCCTTGCGCTTTGTCTTTGCGGCTCTCGACGGTTTCCGGTTTGCCCAGAGGCGTCGAAGGTTTTGCATCCGTGAGTGCGAGCGCGCCGGGCTTCATTTTTGCAAGCGCTTCCTCGACGAGCTGCTTTACTTCGGCCGCTTTGACATCGCCAAAGACGAAAATCACACCATTTTTTGCGGCGACGTAACGATCACGAAAGTCGATCAAATCTTTTTGCGTTAATCGCTGAACAGAATCAATGGAGCCGTTCGTCCGCAGCGCGTACGGATGCTGCGCAAACAGCGCCTGCCGCATGATGTTGCGGGCGACCGCGGCCAGCTGCTCTTCCTCCTGTTGGATCGCGGCGATCTGGATTTCCCTTTCACGCGCGATCGCTTTTTCGGGAAAGGTTGCGTTGAGCAGCACATCCGAGAGCAGGCCCACACCCAATTTCACGTCGGGCTTCATGACATCGACCGACACGCTAAAGCTGTTGTTACCGGCCTCGCCCGAAATCGAACCGCCTACTGCTTCAATCTCGTTGGCGATTTGCTCGGCAGTGCGCGTTTTGGTTCCTTTCAACAACACCTTGGCCATCAAACGAGTGACGCCATTTGCAGCGAGCCCTTTGGATTCAACGAGATGACGGTGAGATTATTCTCCGTCAGGTAAGTTGCCGCGACGCGTTTAATGTCATCGAGCGTGACCTTCTGAACAGCATCGAGATAATGCCGGCTGAAATTCAGATCGCGCGTAAGCAACCAGTTCGAGCCGATGTCCGAGGCTTGGCCGCGCATGGTCGTGAGCGCGCCGAGATGATGACTCAGTGTCATCTTCTTCGCCTTTTTCAATTCATCCGCAGTGACTCCGGCCGATTTCGCCTCATCAACAATGCGCAACGCCAGTTGCTCTGCTGGTTCGCGTTTCTTCGGATCGACAGTGGCGTCGATCCCAAATAACCCGGGATCGCCCGGCGTGTAAGAAAATGCGGAGATGCTAAATGCCAAACCGGCTTCTTCGCGCACGCGCCGGTACAAGCGCGAGCTGCGCCCGTCGCCGAGAATGGTCGAGAGCAGATCGAGCGCGGGCACGTCCGGATTCGTGACCTCCGGGATGTGCCAGGCGAGCGAAAGGTGCGTCAATTCCGTGGAAAATTCCTGGTGCACTTCGCGCCGGCCAAGTTGCGGCGGTTCCGCAGGAACAAATACCGGCTTCAGCGATTTTTCCGGATAAGACTTGAACGCCTCGGCGAGTTGTTGCCGCACCTTTTCGGCATCGACATCCCCGACGACAACGAAGGTAAGATTGTTGGGGACGTATCGCGTCTTGTAATACTGCACCACCTGTTCTTGCGTCAGCTGATTGTAAATCTCGAGTTCGCCGATGACTGGGAAGCGATAGGGATGCTGCTGGTAAGCCGTTGCGAAAAGGAGCAGCCCCGCCATCCGATCAGGATCATCCATCCCCATGGCAAACTCGCGCCGGATGACTTCCTGTTCTTTCTGATATTCTTCCGGCGGCAAAGTCGAATTCATCGTCGCGTCCGCCAGAATGTCGAGAGCGGTGGCCACGCCGTCTTTCGGCACGTCGATCCAAAAAACGGTGCGATCGAACGACGTGTAAGCGTTGATGTAGCCGCCTACGTCTTGGATTTTTTGCGCGATCTCATTTTTCCCTCGGGTCTTGGTTCCCTTGAACAGCATGTGCTCGAGAATGTGCGACAACCCTGCGCCGAGGTGCTGGTCTTCGTAGATGCTTCCCGTGGCGCACCACGCCTGCACGCTAGCAACGGCCGCGCTGCGATCCTCCTGAACGATGATCGTCAGCCCGTTTGGCAGAATCCATTTCTGCGCCGTGCTTGGCGGAAAGGCGATGACGCCGGAACGCTCGGCTGGTGCAGCTTTCAAGTTGCCCATGCAAAGTAATAGAGCCGCTGGCAGAAACTTCGCTAGTAGTACGCGATACATTATTGATCGGATTTGCACATCAATCCCGGCGATCAGCGATCGTTGATCAGATGACTGATAACCGACAGCCAAGGTGAAATTCCGTTCAACCTTTCACCTTTTTACCATTTACTTGCGTGATGTCGCGGGCTTTGGCGCCGGCAAGTGCGCCGGCCGTTTTACAGTCGTTGGCGTTTCCGGGGCGAACGGTTTTACAAAAGCTTCTCTGAAATCATAGACATTTTTGAAATCTTCAATCGAATCCTCCTCGGTTTTTCCGAATACGCCGGCACCGATCAGATTAAAGACAATGTTCCCAATGTCCTCGCACGAACGCACTCCCCAGTTATCGAAGACGGTGATCACCATTGGTCCGAATTCCTTCAGTGCGTACCGCCGCACGCCGTCGAGCAATTCCGGGCCGGTCACGTGGCGCACGCTAGCGCCCTTGAGTTTCTTCTGCTGCTTTGTCGTAAAATCGAGCGCGTCGCGCAAAAAAACGTAGACGTCCCGTTGATAACGCGGATCGCTTGCAATAATCGAATCGAGAGCCTCGGCAAACCCAATCTTTTGCATCAAGAGAAATGCGCGTTCATAACGCGCTGCGTTGAAAGCTAATCGCTAAAGCCCGACAGGGCAACTGTTGGCCAAATGTTCATTCGTGTGGGCGGTCAATTTTCGAGCTGGTCCTCCAGCGCATCGACGTACACCGTGAGTGGATCGCGTCGCTTTGATATCGAGGGCTGCGATTGATCGATGGCTTTGAGATAATCGGTGAAATTGCCGCTGCCGTTCTTCATTTGAGTCGCTTCGAACCAGTTCATGTAATCGTCAATGTCGCTCATCCGGGAGGCCAGTTGCTTGTGAGTGGTCTCCAAACGCGACAAACGCTTCACGATGCCTCTCCTCTTACCGCGGGCAAGCAGTGCGGCGATTTCGCCGTATTCACGCGCGATTGGACGCAAAACCGGATTCGCTTGAACAACAAACACGAGCAGCTCATGGCTAAGATTATTCAGCGCCATCTTTTCATTTGCAGAAGGCTTGCGCTTGGCGAGTTCGGCCACACTGGTCAGCTTGGGCGGCCGATTCGCTTCGGAAGCTTTCACCTGCAACAGTTCACCAAGACGCCGCTCGCTTTCGGCAAACGTGAGTAACTGGTAAGCCTGGAAGTTTCTCAACTGATGCAAGCTTGATTGCCACGTTTCCTCCGCATCAGAACGCAGGAGCGGAAACTGCGCCTTCAAATCCGTTAGCGGATCGTTTGAGGCGTCAGACAGACGACCGATGTATTGCGCCAGGCGCGCAGCACCGTCCTTTGGCTCAAGCAGCATTTGCACAAGTGCAAGCGAGTACGCTCGGTACAGCACTCGCCCCGCCGAATCGAGAATTGCGGGGCGTTGCTGGAGAAATTTCTCCAGTGTCGGTGTGTTCCCCGTCGCGGTAAGGGCTTCGACTAACTGTCCCCGATCATGTCCGGGCGCCAGCGCCAGAGTGCCGTCGATCAACCAATCCGGCGGTTCGATAAACGCAGTGCCGGCGGCGAGTTGCGGTCGCTTTCGATAAATCATTTCCAGCAAGATCGCGCGGAGCAGTTCACGTTCGACCAAGGAGACATCGAGATCTTGCGAGAAGGTCACATCAAGCTGCAGCTTGAGTCCGAACCCAGTCTGGCTGAATCGCAACTCAGCAGCTGCCAGTTCCGGAAGGTTTGCCTGCTGCGGTTGCAAATTTAGCACGATAGGGACTGTCCAGTTGTCGCGCTGCCGCAATAGCGCGAGAAGATTCGCTTTCGTTCGTTCTGCGGCATCGGAGACCGCGCCGCGCAGCACCGCATCAGCTCCGAAAACGATAAATTGGCGCGATGGACTCACACTCCGCTCTTGCGGCGCGGCACAAAACATGTGCGGAGCGAACACGACGCAAATGAGAAACGCAGCACGCTTCATGGCGATTAAGGCGCGATGATAAGCCCGATCGCTAGGCGCTAAAAGCAAAGAATCTATGCGAAACCCCCAGTCGGTTGAGAGTTTCTAATTACACGTATCCCACTGCGCATCCGCGACAGGGTTCAGCGACGAATCAAAGGTACGTCAGTCCCAAGGTTCAAAACCGGTGGCTGTCCTCCGGTCGGGGACAACCTCGATTACTTTGGGGCAGCGCTATGACAGGGATATAAAAAGGGAGGAAATACGTAATGAAAACCAAACGATTATTTCTGATAAGTTGCTGCGCCGCAGCGGCGTTGATTGCATCACCAGCATTTGGCGAGAAGCACAAAAAGTCCATGGGTACCTCTGCGTCAAAGCCGCAGCGAATGGCTGCACGGACAACACAGGTAACCCCTAGAGCGGGCCATGCTACTCGGCAGATGGCGCCGATGTATAGCCGAGGCAGCAGCGCGCAGTTCAGCGGCACCCGTCGCTACGCGTCTACGCGTTATTACAGTGGCAGCCGCTATGCCGGGACTCAGTATTACGGCAATAATGGGTATAATGGGTACTACGGCGGCACTCGCTATTACTATGGCGGCGGCGGGGGCTATCCGTATTCCGGCTACTATTCAGGCTGGCCTTACGGATCGTATAGCTACTATCCATATTCGTACTACGGGGGTTATCCGTATAGCAGCTATTCGTACTACGGCGGAGGCTATGGCTATGACGCTGGAACCGTTGCAGCAGTCCAGCGCCGTTTGGGTGAGTTTGGCTTCTATAGTGGTGTGGTTGATGGAGTAATGGGACCACGAACCCGAGCCGCCATCGCTGCTTTTGAAAGCACCAATGGGATGGTTATCGACGGGATGATCAGTGGACGTCTTCTCAACCGAATGGGCTTGGGCTAATTCAAAAACCGATTACTGAATCGGTTTGATTTGAACCGGCGGACTCGCATGGCAAACGGGCGAGCCGCCGGTTTCAATTAATTCTTTGGCACAGTAAAAATAAACCGAGACTTTGCGTCGCGTACGGTGTCTAATGGTGTACAAACTTTACGAATTATGAATCATCCCAAAATTGTATTTTTGTTTGGTTGCCTTGTTGCGTTAATGCTCAGTGCACCAGTTCTCAATGCTGCGCCGCGCGGTGGCGGCGGTGGCGGCCATCATTTCGCTGCAGGTGGCGGGCGTCCTGGAATGGCCGCGCGTCCCGGAATGGGCGCTTGGGGAGGCCAGCGCTGGGCTGGCGGCAACTGGCGTGGCGGAAACGGGGGCAGCAACTGGCAAGGCAGAAACTGGGGCCGTGGTGGCAACTGGGGTCACGGCGGCAATTGGGGCCATGGCGGCAATTGGCACGGTGGAAACTGGCACAACGGGCATCATCATGGTCATAATAATGTAATCTTCATCGGTTCCTTCGGCTTTCCGTGGTGGTGGGGTTGGGGCTGGGGCGCCGGCTGGGACTGGGGATATCCCTATTATGGTTACCCGTACGGCTACGGCTCCTACGGCTACGGCGACCCGTACGGTTACGGTTATGGCTACGGCTATGGGGGAAACCAATACGGCGGCGACTACGGCAATGGCAATGGCAATGGCAACGGTCAATATGGCCAGGCCACTCACTCCAGAGTCGCCGAGCTGCAGCGCCGACTCGCACGCGCCGGTTATTATCATGGCTCGGTCGACGGCGTTTTGGGCCCGCAGACGCGTCGAGCAATCCGCGCCTACGAGCGCGACCACGGATACGCAAGCAACTGATCCAGTCTGTTTCAATAACCGCTAAGACTGGCGGGCGAATAGTACACACTTTCGGCGATTGGCCGGCGGAGTTCGCAGGGGCAATGGGCGAGCCGCCGGTCTTCGATTTTATACTGCAGCTGTGCCGGCAGACCGTTCGAGCAATGCTGCTAGCCAATCAGGTGCTTTAATGTCCAGGTGGCGCTGTAAAACGTCGCGAATGAAACAGTCAAAATCGCCGCCGCAATCGGTGCACAATTTCTCCATCGTGTGTGCGCCGAGCATGCGGTAACTCTCGAACTGCGACTCTGAGAAGAATTGGTCGGCCGTGCTCTCGTGGGGAAAAGTGGCGCTCCTCTTGAAGTATTCGAAAATATCGCGCGGCTCATTTCCGTAACAGGCAGGTTTGATATAGATGAGAATGCCGTCAGGAGCGTTTGGCCCGTCGAGAACCGAGTAACAAATCCGTCCGATCGCACAGTTCCGTCCTTTTTGACTCTGCGCTACATCGCAACCGCGCGGGAAAATATCAATTTGGTCGAACTCGATCGAAATGCCGAAGTCGATTCGTATTTTCCGGACGGCCTCTCCAAGATCGGCGAACGAGCACTGCGGGTCCTCGCCGGCATCGATCACAACGATATAGTGGCAACGGCGAAGCACCATCTCATACAGCCCAAGGTTTTCGAAGTGGCCGCCATCGGAGAGATAAACATATGGGCTGGTGTCGTTCGTCAGGCCAAAAGCTTCATCGATAATCGGCTGTACACTGCTCTCCGGATATCCAAGCTGGAAGGTGTGATCGCCTGCCTTTCCCGGGTTTCCCAGCCACGCGCCGAGCCGCACGTTGAGCAAGGTGAGGATAAAAGTAACCAATGGCGACGAGTGATAGCCCATGTTCGGACTGGCGGCAGCGCCGGAGATAGTGATGGCACTTCCGAGCGAGATGCCTTTCGGGCCACCGTACACTGTCCCATCGGGGCCCGCCGCGGGACGGTAGCCTGGGTCCATCGCTGAGGAGCCGCAGTGCAACGGAGTGACGGTGAAGCTCTGTGCCTTGCGCTCCTGCCAACCAAGCTTTTCGCCTGAGACCAGGTTGAGCGCGATATTTGCAACAGGCATCAGCTTGCCGTGAAATTTCTCCGGCATCCAAAGCTCGCGCATCTTGATATTGTCGTTCTCATCGAAACCGGTAAAGGGATTTGGTTTTCGATCCGAATTGGAAGCGCCCAGGTAGGCGCGGATCAACCGGTCCCGATACATTCCATGCAGCGAAAATTTGTTTGCGTTCACCAGTCGCGCCATGACAACGGCGACAAGCATGAGGAGGGACGCTAACGGAAGCACCAGCCACCAGGGCGTATAGAAAATCACATTCAGATATGGCTCGGCCCGGCCTAGGAGGCCGGATATAGAGTTCAGATCTGCCTTGTAACTTAGGGTTACGTGATAGGTCTCAATCAACTTCGCCATGACCGACGTGGTTACCTCGGTAATGAGAATCAACAGCACCGCTGCAAATACCGCCGCCGCGATTGTCGACGCCTTGGACAGGATCAGACCCATCGGACTCGCTGTCGCACGCTCCTTTTCACTACCTGCAACCTTTGGGCTACGACCGCCCAACACCGTGACGAGTGCGGCCAAGCCTCCCGTTGTGATGAACGACCATGTCCATTTAAGCGAGAGCGGTCCGAAAATTACGAGGCCGCTGATCAACAGCCACGCGAGCGCAACTGCGAATAGCCAGCCAGCGGCGCGACCCCACCATTCACGATCTGGATCTTCGGTCCAGCGGCTGGAAATCCCCGCGAAGACCACAATTGCCAAAAAAAACAGCGCCATGAAAAATGGAATGCTCAGGCAGATGTACAACTCCATCTGCATGACCGGCCGCGGAAATAATTTTTGCGCGCCTAACCACAGAATGGCTCCGCCGATTGCGCCCGAGACAATGACAGCAACAAACTCCAACGGCCGAAAGCCGTGAGCCGGGAGCAACGACGTGAGATATGAGATAAGATGCAGCGCCATTCCTAGATAGAGGAACGGCACCCATGTGTGAGGGTCGCCGAACCCGAATAACGGCCAGGCAATCAGAGAACGCCCATAATAATTGAACCATGCCCAGTGCATGGTCATCAGCACTGACGCCAGGAAAAGTGGCAGCAGGCAGAAGCGCACGAATCGCTTTTGATTCCATCGAAGATTGCGCCCGCATGGCAAATTGAACCCCATGTAAGCGACAGCGATCACGACCAGCGCCGCTCCAGTCCAAAATAACGCGTCTGTTCGCGGCGGCGGGTCCACCATGACGATCGAGCTATAAAGCCATGGTAGGGTCAGAAAGGCGGCCAGCAATGGAATGATCACGCTCCAGTTCAACAGAAGGTTGCGCAGATACGTACCAACGAGTGTCCAACTGTCTGCGGAAAACAGCCCGAGCCGCGGCGTAAGATAGTTACTGTAGCTCCGCAGGTTTTGGATCTCTGCCGGTTCCGGATTTGGTCTCGCAGTCTCGCTGGGGCGCGCCAGTTGGTCTGCGACACTGGCCAGACCGTCCTTGGCGCGATGAATCCACGCGCTCAACCAACTGCCAATGTATCCGCCGCCCGAGACCGTAGAAAGATAGTGAAACTTGTCGAGCAAACCGCAGCGCGCGAGCCCCTGCAAAACTCCCAAGCCAAAAGTGGCGCTGCGGATGCCGCCCCCAGATATGCAAAGCGCCGCGCGTTGTTCCTTCAGTCCGTGAACAGCTGCCCAAAACGCCTTTAACCGAATTTCGCGCGCGGTTGAGCCTGGATAATCTGCCGGCAGTGCCCCGTGCAAAGCGACAAACTCCGCTTCCAATACCTCATGCAGCGGCAGCGAAGAATTGCCCGATGAAGTCTCTTTAGCCATGACCGACAAATCCCGAACGCAGTCCCGAGACCTCAGGGTTTATCAAGTTTGCGGCGATGCGTCAATCGTACTCTAGCTCCGTGCGTTCGCGGTCGTGTTCGTGCTGGATTTTTCAAATTCAAGAGCGAGATATTGCGTTCACGATCTGCGCCCGTAGCTCAGCCGGATAGAGCAACGGATTTCTAATCCGTAGGTCGGAGGTTCGAATCCTCCCGGGCGCGCAGCCTCGGCATTCGGGATCATTGATCTCGGCTACTGAATCACGCGGGAATGTTTTCGCGTGCGTAGCGAAGTGCGCGCGCCATCCAGACGAGTTCGTCCAGGAATTTTGCCACACGACGCCCGTAAGCTGGATCGGTGATTTTTCCGGTCGCCGGATCGAACAGTTTGCCAGCGGTACCGAAGTAGACATCCCAAAAAATCGTAACCAACCCGAGTTCACGCAGGACCGGGAGCAAGCTCTCGATCATACGCGCGCCGCCGAATGGTCCGGCCGATACGCCGCAGACGCCGACGGCTTTGTGGATATATTCTTTCAGGTTTGTATCGAGCACATGCTTCAGCAGACCGGGGAAACTATGATTGTATTCCGGAACGACGAGTATGAGTCCATCGGAGCGGCTGACCGTGGCTGAAAACTCGCTGTCTTTCAGCGCCTCGCCGGCGTCATCCATGCGAATGGGAATTTTCCGGATATCGATCAGTTCCGTTTCGATATCGCTGCGTTTTGACACTTCGCCGAAAACGAACTTCGCGGCGGGTTCAGTTAAGCGGCCCTGGCGCGGTGTGCCGATAACCACAGGTAGAAAAACAGGTCGAGTGACATCTTGCGTAGCCATGCTTCGATTGGTCGCTACAACCTAAAGAATCTTACAATCAGCGCGCCAGCGAAATTGTTTTGCTTACTGGCTTTGTACGGTTGGTCGTCCCGATGGGGAGTTCGGCAGCTGTGATTCGGCGAATCTTGACGAATAGCCGTTTCAGACCGTGCAGCGTGGCGTTGCGATAGACGTATATCGCGCGGTCCGATGAGCTCACAATAATCGTGATCGGCCCTTTCAGTTGTCAGCATCGGGGATCAGGTGGCTCGCCTCATTTTCGACACATCTTGCTTCCGCCGTTTGGTTTTACCTTAGTCCAAGATGTGAATCGCAGGCGAGTGAGATTTTTGCTTCACAACAACGCAGCGCCGCTGATATATAGGTCGAAAGTCTTATAGGCATCCGCGCTGGGTTTATGAAATTTTTTGGTCAACTCTGACCCGATCCAAGTGAACCACCCAAATTCCATGAATCCTAACCATCCAAGAACGCCGGTCTGGCTTCGCTTTATTGCGGCCACAACTTGCCTCGCGTTTTTTGCCAGCTGCGCGACGGCGCCGCAGACCGGACGCGGTCCTGAATATGCGCCCACCGCGAGCATCATGCACGAGGCGCGCTCCGCGAGCGTTCCAGTTGAAACAAGAGCTGCCGATTATCTGCAGGCGGCTTCCATGACCGCTCCATTGCTGGGAAGCGGATCGCAGGAAACGCCAGCCGTGAATACCTACAATTCAGCCTGCGGTGAACTGACGGTTTTGCTGCGCTCCAGTGAAGGCGGACGACTGTGGAACCACCCGGTGACTCTAACAGGGAATAACAGCACTTATCATCTACGGCTTGAACCCGCCAGTCACGCAGTCTGGACACCGAACTATTTCACCTCCTTTGAGCTCGAACAGCAGATCAAAGAAAAACTGATCAGGAAGGAAAACATTCACAAAGGTGTCGGCGGCGCGCTTGTAGGAGTGCGAAAGGTCAATCCACCTGAAAAGTTTGCGCCGCCGAGAGGAATAACGGCCGCAGTGACGGCCACATTAGATTTTCACGGGAAGGACGCCACTCTGGCACTTCGTCGCCCAGCCAAACAACCGACGGCGACTGTCGAAGGAAAAACTCGCCCCCTGGCGGCGAATTTCTCAGCGCCGATGAGCTACTACCAGCCGCCGGGCAATCTGATGTTTGTGGGATTGCTTGGCGGATTCAATGCAACCAAATACCCGGCACCGACTGGGCTCTATTTCATGCAGCCGTATGATCCCGATCGAATCCCTCTGGTATTTGTGCATGGGCTTTTCTCAACGCCGTTCACGTGGGTGCAGACGATCAATGGACTCCAGGCCGACCCCGAGATCCGCAAACATTATCAATTCTGGATATTTGCATACCCGACCGGCAACCCCATCCTCTATTCGGCACTGCGGTTACGGGAAGAATTGGCCAAGGCCGATCAACTGTACCCCAACCACAAGCCTTACATTGTGGTCGGCCACAGCATGGGCGGCATGCTGACTAATTAGTCTGATTACGCTTCCGACGCGAATGGCAGCAGTCATAATGGACTCGCTCACCGCCGCGGATCTCGCGCAAATCACGGGAAGTTCCAAGCGTCTGCCCAACAGTATCACGGGCCTGAAGCCGACCAATCCGGCGTTGCCGGTAATTAATGGAGCGCCTATCAGCGTTCCCTATCACTCGATCATCGGCGATCGCGGAAGAGGCGATTCACCAAACAGCAGTGATGGCGTCGTGGCTTACTGGAGCTCGCACCTCGATAGTGCCCAATCCGAGCTCATAGTTCCCGGCCCGCACGGTTCCTGCGAACTGCCGCAAACAATTGCCGAGCTTGATCGGATCCTGCGTCTGCATCTTGGAATTAGGAGCACCTCAAAGCCAACGGCGACTGTGGCTCAAGTGGGCCGTTGACCCGCGAGTCTTGTTCAGCAGCAGTTATGAGCTGAGAGCGAATCGAAGCCGTGCGTTCCTCTTCAGCCACCGATCCATCACAACGTTACTGGCTGTAAAAGCTGGAACTGCATCCTGGTTCCAGGATTAACAACTGTTGTCCCGGCGGTATGCCCGTACCGCGCCTGTCGCGCTGTCTGTGGCGGCCCATGCGGTTTTGTCTCAGTCTACTGGCCCGTGTGCAAGCCGCGAATTGGACCTTAGGCTTATATCACGGCGTGGGGCGTAATCCTCCCGCCCCGAGGAGCTCTGATACGAAAAGAGCGCGCGATTCGAGGGAGCCAAACCGTTCGCAAATCTGCCGATCCGACGTATATTTGTTGTTCGCTTTTATGAACGAATTGAACATAGAGAACCTGCATATCGCCGTAAACGGTCAGGAGATTGTTCGCGGGTTGACGCTCCGCGTGCCGCGGGGCGAGGTGCACGCGCTTATGGGCCCAAATGGCTCAGGCAAAAGTACACTGGCCAAAGTGCTCGCTGGCCACCCCGACTATCAGGTTACCGCTGGCAGGGTGTTAATGGATGGAGAGAATCTTCTTGAACTTGAACCGGACGAACGGGCGCGGCGCGGCTTGTTCCTGGCCTTTCAGTATCCGAGCGAAATCCCGGGAGTAACAATTGCTAATTTCCTGCGCGCAGCGTTGCAATCACGTGTGCCGGAAGGCGAAGAACTCGAGGCCACCGATTATTACGCAAAACTTTATGAAAAAATGGAACTGCTCGGCATGGACCGGTCGTTTACGTCCCGGGCAGTCAACGAGGGTTTCTCCGGCGGCGAAAAAAAGCGCGCTGAAATTCTGCAACTGGCCATGCTCGAACCAAAATACGCTGTTCTCGATGAGACTGATAGCGGCCTGGACATCGACGCGCTCAAGACCGTTGCGCACGGAGTCAATTCGTTGCGCGGTCCGGATCTTGGGATATTGTTAATCACGCATTATCAGCGCCTCCTGAACTACATCGTCCCCGATTACGTCCATGTGATGGTAGGAGGGCGAATCGTTAGAAGCGGGCGAAAAGAGCTCGCTCTGGAGCTCGAGGAGAGGGGCTACGATTGGGCGCGGGAGGGGGCGGTTGAACCAGCGTTTAGATAAACAGGGGAAAATACACAATGAAAACCGAAACTTCTGCCGTCAATATTGATAGAAGCAAAGGAGATTTCTTTTATCCGGAAGCTCACGTGCGCGATGCGGGCGCCGGACTGAGCGAGCGGACTGTTCGCTACATATCGGACGTCAAAGAGGACCCAGATTGGGTGCGCGAGTTCCGTTTGCGCGGCTTGAAAACATTTCTGGAAAAACCGCTCCCGACGCACTGGGCGAGCAAGGATCTCGAAGCCATCGATTTCGACAAGATCCGTTACTATCTCTCGCCCGGTACTGAGACGAAACGCAGCTGGGAAGAAGTTCCGGACGACATTAAGCGCACATTTGAGCGGCTTGGCATTCCTGAGCAGGAGCGCAAATTCCTCGCCGGTGTGGAAGCGCAGTTCGACAGCGAAGCAGTCTATTCGAATATCAAGAAAGCCGTTGGCGAACAAGGCGTCATTTTCGTCGGATCGACAGAGGGGCTGAAGAATTATCCGGAAATTTTCCGGAAGTGGTTCGGTAAAGTCATCCCGATCGCCGACAACAAGTTTAGCGCGCTGAATTCCGCTGTGTTCAGCGGTGGCTCATTCATTTACGTTCCGCCAGGTGTGAAAGTGAAGCACCCGCTTCAGGCGTACTTCCGTATCAATGCCGAAAACTTCGGTCAGTTCGAGCGCACCCTCATCATTGCCGATGAAGGCTCGGAAGTGACCTACATGGAGGGCTGCACGGCGCCGAAGTTTAATACGCCAACACTCCACAGCGCTGTGGTGGAACTCGTCGCGCTGAAGGGCGCGAAGATTCAGTACATCACGGTGCAGAACTGGGCTTCCAACGTCTTCAATCTCGTGACCAAACGCGGGCTCGCTCAGGAAAACGCCGAAGTGAAATGGATCGATTGCAACATCGGCTCGCGTCTCACCATGAAATATCCGAGCGTGATTATGAAAGGTCGCAAAGCACGCGGTGAAGTTCTCTCCATCGCGCTCGCCAACGACGGCCAGCACCAGGACACTGGCGCCAAGATGATTCACGCTGCCGATGAAACGACCAGCAACATTATCTCTAAATCGATCTCGATCGGCAAAGGCCGGGCGACTTACCGCGGACTGGTCCACGTGCCAAAGCACCTTAAGAATTGCAAGAACAACACCGAGTGCGACGCGCTTCTCATCAACTCGACGTCGCGAACGGACACGTATCCGGCTATCACCGTGCGCGGCACCGGCAACGCCGTCCAGCACGAAGCCAGCGTCAGCCAGGTAAGCGCGGAGCAAATTTTCTACATGCAACAGCGCGGCCTCAGCGAGGCCCAGGCGATGAGCTTGAGCGTGAACGGTTTTGTCAACGATCTCGTCCGCCAATTTCCGATGGAATACAGCGTCGAGCTCAAGCGGCTGATCGAGCTGGAGATGGAAGGCTCGGTCGGGTAACCGTTTTCGCCATCAAACTTTGCTGTAGCGGCGGTCTCTGACCGCCGTTCTGCTCTGAGGTAATACGATGTTTTCAGTCGCAAATCACGAACTGGTCAAATCCGCGCCAATTCTATCTGGGCCGAACGAGTTGCGCGAATTTCCAGATTGGTTCCGCGACCAGCAACACGCCGCCTGGAAAGAATTCGAAGGGTTGCCGACCCCGACCAGAAAAGATCAGGCCTGGCGATTTTCCAATGTCGCGCTTCTCGATCTGGCGCCGTTCAAAACCAGTGCGCCGCTTTCTGAAGACGACCGTAAAAATGTTTTAAAGTATTCCCGTGGGCTCGACCATTACGCGGCTCGGATGATTTTCGCGAACGATCAACTGATCGAGCGCGACGTGATTTCTGAACATCTGAAACGGCGCGGCGTGATCTTTCAACCACTCGAGCGCGCAATGGTGGAGCACGCCGATCTCTTCCGAAAATATTTCATGTCCACTGAAGCGACACTTGGTTCGGCTAAGTTCGCTGCGCTGCACAAGGCGCTCGTTTCGTCGGGAACATTCTTGTTCGTGCCGCGCGGGCTCAAGATCAAAGAACCGATCGAAATCTTTCATTGGTTGCGACACGACAATATGTCGATCTTCCCCCATCTGCTCCTCGTCACCGACGAATTGGCGAAAGTCACTGTGATCGAGCATTTCCGCTCGTGTAACCCGACCACGCCGGGCTTCGCCTGTGGTGTGAACGATCTCATCGCCGGTCCGGGCGCGAAAGTGACCTACGTGTGCGCTCAAAACTGGGCGCAAAATGTTATCGCGTTACAAATGAACTCTACCACGGTCGATCACGATGCTTCTGCGATGAGCCTGAATTTGCATTTGGGCGGGAAGTATTCGCGCTTTGAAAGTTTAAGCCGGCTGATCGGCGAAGGTGGCCGAAGCGATTTGCTCGCGGTCGCAGTCGCCAAACACCAGCAGGAATTCGATGCTCGCACATTGCAGGACCACATCTCACCTCACACCGCCAGCGATCTTCTTTACAAAAATGCGCTCGACGATCGCGCTCGCACCACTTTCGGCGGTCTCATCCGCGTAGAACCGCATGCCCATTTCACTGACGCGTATCAAAAAGTTCGCAATCTCCTTTTGAGCGATGATTCCGAAGCCAACTCCATGCCCGGCCTTGAAATTCTCGCCGACAACGTCCGTTGCACCCACGGCGCCACGTCCGGCCAGATCGATGAAGACGAACTCTTCTATCTGCGCACCCGCGGCATTCCGACAAAGGTCGCCCAACGCCTCTTAGTCACCGGCTTCCTGGACGAAGTCATCCGGCGTCTCGATCATCCAGCGATAGCTGAGCATTTGCATCGGCTGATTGAAGAGAAGTTCAACAAGGTCTCAGTGCCGTCGCGGATTTGATTCGGATGTCCGATTCGGACAAAGCGGTTCTTGACCGCGAATATGCAACGCAAACGGCGGCACATTTCGGTGATGCATTACGTCTAATCAATGAGCTCGTCGATTATGGAACGTCGTTGGTCCCTTTGGCGTTCATCAACAGCCCGCGAGATCTCAAAGCAATCTGCATCATATTCGTCCAGCTTCGGCAATTTCTCGTCCATCTTGATGGAGCCGCAATTCTCGCAAGCGCTGGAAATTGTTCGAGTGCGACGCTCCAACGCCGATCCCTTCTCGAGACCGCATTGACGATCGAATGGATCTTGGCGTCAGATACGGACAACAGAGTAAATCATCTGTACGTCGCCAATTTGCGGCGGCGTTGCCAGTGGAATCGAATAACAGTTCCGGGAACACCTGAGGCGACGCGCCATGCCGATGCTTCAAGTCGCTTAGCTCTCACCCCTGAGCAACAGAAAGAGATATCTGACGAAATCGCGCGAACCGATGCATTACTTGCTCGTCCGCCATTCGATGTGATCAACGCGAAATTCGAGCCGCACTATCAACGAAGGGGGTATGATCAGCCTTGGCACGAAGTTTACGGTGTTCGATCAATCCGGAAAATCAGTGACGACTTGGGTCGTTTGAAAGAATACACCTACGTCTACAGTCCTTTCTCAGGTGTGACGCACGGCAGTGATATGTGGAAAAGCATTGAAGTGGGTGAGAAAAACATCGCGATGCAGCCAATTCGTGAGCCTGACCAAATACCTAACGTTGTGCGGCACGCCGTAACGCTCGCGCTGCGAGTCTACGGATTGATTATTAAACATTACGTGCCGGCTGAAGAGCCGCAGTTCAATTTGAAATACCTCACTGAATGGCGCGAGCGCTTCTTGAAACAGTACCACGTGGAAATTTCGCCAAAGGAGGTGATTATTTAATTGGCGTGTCTGTCGCTCGCGCCGTAATTGCAAATTCCCAAGCCATCTCGAAGCGGGCTTACGATACAAATTTGGGCGGCGCTTCATCTCTGAGATGTTGGTTTTGCGCGCGTGGAATCCCTAATGGCGACGGTTCCTTTCGCGGCGCAAGGTTTCGGGATGGAAAATCCGGACGCGCAGCTGCCACAGACTTGCTGCCCGTTTGTTGAGCTGCGGCAATACACGTTGCATCCGAGGAAGCGGGATCGGCTGATCGATCTGTTCGACCGGGAATTTGTCGAATCGCAGGAAGCGCTCGGGATGAAAATCATCGGTCAGTTCCGGGACCTGGATAATCCAAACCGATTTGTCTGGCTGCGAGGTTTTCGTGACATGCCGTCGCGCGCGCAGGCGCTCACGGACTTTTACGGCGGGCCGGTCTGGAAGGCACATCGCGAAGCGGCCAACGCCACCATGATCGATTCCGATAATGTGCTGCTGTTGCATCCGGCAACGCCACCTTCGGGATTCTCGTTTGGAAACAAGGAACGTCCTCGAGCGAGAGCAAACGAGGCCCGGAGCGAACTAATTGTGGCGACGATCTATTATTTCGATGCGCCGGTGGATGCTGACTTCGTTGAGTTTTTCGAGAAAACAGTGAAACCGGAGGTGAGCAGTTCAGGCGCAACGATCCTGGCATATTTCGTAACTGAGCACCAGCGAGAACACTTTTCCCGCGCTGCCGGTGCGCGAAGGCGAAAATGTTTTTGTCTGGTTCGCGCGCTTTAACGACGCGGCGGCATATGAACGTCACATTGCCGCTTTGACCCAGTCCCCGCGTTGGCGCGACCAGATTTCAAAAGAACTCGTGCGACGCCTGAAGCGAGAGCCGGAGATTTTGAAATTATCGCCGACGACGCGCTCGCTTTTGTAAACGGGGCCACAATTTTCGCGCGGCGAAGATCGCTATCAGTTCGACGTTCCCTGCTCGGTATTTAGCTCGAAATTGATTTTTACGTCGTAATGCTCGCCTTTGATTAGGCCCGTCGGCGGCGCGTCAACTTCAGTCACGCGTTTCGCGATTGCCGCTACGGATTCGTTCACGACGACATTTTCGGATGGTTTGATGATTTCGAACTTGGAGACGCGCCCATCTTTCTCGATTCGAACTTTGACGAAAGTCGAGATTTTGTTGCCGGAAGGAACGCTGGTGGTCGGCTGAATCCAGGCGCTGTAAAAACGATCATGCAGCATGTTGCCATACCAGCCGAACTCGGACGCGCTGCTTCCACCACCCACATGGCTGACTTTGCCCGTCGAACTCGGTTTGCCATTGCCGCGTTGAGATTCATTTTTCGCCAGAAGGATTTTCTCATTTTTTCCTGATTCCTCACTCGATCTTGCCGGGCTCTGCTTCGGCTTAGGCGAGGATTTTCGCGTCGCTTTCGTCATCACTGTTTTCTCCGGAGTCGGTTTCGGCGCCGGTTTTGGCGTTGGCTTTAGCTTCGGTGTTGACGTTGCGGCTGGTTTTGGTGCAAGCGTTGGCGTCGGCTTCGGTGTGGATAATTCGATTTCACTCTTGGTCGTTACAGCGGGTTTTTCCTCTTTAGCTTCGTCGTCTTTTGACGGTTTCTGTTGAGCAACATGAGCATTGCGTTCTCCTGATCGCTCTTCCTCGTTTCCCGATTCTTCAGCCGCGAGATCTTGAGCGGCGCCTAACCAAACGATGCTCTCCGGATTTGAGGCCCTGGCTGCCAGACTCCAGCGAATCAGCCCTGCGATCAGTGCAACGTGCGCGACCGCAATCACGACAACGTTTCGCCAGAAACGGCCACTTCTTGCCATTTATTTCGGTTCCGCTCTGGTAGCAATTCCGACCTTCGTGATTCCCGCCCGTTGCACGGCGTCCATTAGCCCGATTAATTTTTGCACAGGCAAATCTCGATCGGGCCGAATCACGATGGCGACATTAGGATTCGTTTGTTGTAACTCGGTCAATTCTGCAGTGAGCTTGTTCAGGTCCGTGACTTGATTGTTAAAGCGAATCGTTTCCGTGCGATCGATCGAGACGGTTTGCACTCGCCCCGGCTTGATTGGCGGATTCGTCGCGCCACTGGATGGGATCACCAGATTCACGCTGCTTTCCAACAGCGGCGTTGTGATCATGAAGATGATGAGCAGCACAAATGCCAGATCCAGCAATGGCGTGACGTTAATCTCGCTGAGAGTGGAGAGACTCTGGCGTTGTGAGTAGCGTCTCATCACGGCTTCTGAATTGGGTGTTGGATGTTGGACGTTGGACGTTGAGTGCTGAAAAAGCTTTTCCACAAACGCCCAACGCTCAACGCCCAACGCTCAACGCCGAAGGAAAGATGGACCCTGATCATCTCCGCAATGCGACCTCACGCGTGCCGTGATCGACATATTTGTGCTCGAACTCGGACGCGAGTTCGGCTGCGAAGTTATCCATCTCCACGATCATCCCGCGAATGCTAGTGACGAGAAAATTGTAACCAAACATCGCTGGAATGGCGACGCACAGTGCGGTCACCGTGGTGATAAGCGCGCCGGACACGCCCGGCGCCATGGAGACGAGGCTGGGCGAACCGGCTTCTGCCACACCAGTGAACGCGTCCATGACGCCCCAAACTGTGCCGAGCAATCCAAGAAAGGGTGAACCGCTCACGGCGGTGGCGAGCAAAATCATCTGCGATTCAAGTGAAAGCGCTGTTTCGCCGACAGCACGTTCCATCGCCGCGTTGACCGCGCCCATTTGCGCCGGCGAAATTTTGTCTGCGATCTCAAGTCGAGCGCGAAACGTATCATCTACCTCAGGCGATCCGAGCAGATGAAATGTCATCTCCTGGCACCCGGCCCGGTACACGTTAAAAACTGGTGACCCGGGAAACCGCGCGTTCTTCTCAAACAGACGCAGCGGTTGTCGATCTTTCCGGAACGCCGCGAGAAAACGCGCATTTTGTTTTCGCGCAAAACGGATCACGCGCAATTTGGTGATCATAATCGACCAACTGAAAATGGATGCGACGGCCAGAAGAGTGAGAACGAGCTTCCCAGCGATCGTCGCGTGGTCGAACGCAAACAGGAGACCGCCGCCTGCCGCTACGATTTCCGGAACAAGCATTCCCGCTTCACCGGACTAAGTAATAACGCCGTTTTGTGGAAACGCCACTAGTCATTTCGACCGAAGCGCAGCGGAGTTACCGTTTAAATAATCAAGAGATGGCTCGACTTAGCTCCACATGA